>CALWUZ010000222.1 GCA_944384845.1 uncultured Clostridia bacterium | reverse complement strand
ATTGAGTGATAATCATGAAAATATATTTAGATTTAGTATTTTTACTTAATTTTAGTTATGATTTATTATTACTTATGACTGTTGATATAACACTAAAAAGGCATATGAAATTTAGAAGATTATTATTTGGTGCTATCCTTGGTGCAATCTCTTTAGTAATACTTTTTATACCAATTAATAATATAGTTTTATTTGTATTTAAAATACTAGTTAGTATATTAATGCTTTTAATATCTTTTGGATATAAAAGCATAAAATATATGGCTGATAATTTTATATATTTATATATGTGTAGTGTAATTCTCGGAGGTTTTTTATATTTCTTAAGTTTAGAATTTAGTTATAAAAATGAAGGATTAATATTTTATTTTGATGGCTTTAGTATTAATTATATTGTACTACTTATTATTGCTCCAATTATTTTGTTTTTATATATTAAAGAGCAAAAGAGATATAAAAGTATTTTGAAATATAATATGAATGTTTCTATTTGTTTTAAAAATGGAAAGACTCTTAATTGTAATGGATTTTTAGATACCGGAAATAAGCTTAGGGATCCTATAACTCATAAATATGTAATACTTTTATCTAAGAAGTTATTGGTGCCATACATTAACAATAAAAGTCCTATATATGTCCCCTATAAAGTAGTAGGATATAGTGGATTAGTTGAGTGTTTTAGTATTAGGTATTTAAAAATAAATAATAGTATTTTAAATAATTATTTAGTTGGAATAATACCCGATGGAATGAATAAAATTAGTATGGATTGATTGCTAAATTATAAGATAATGGAGGATATATGTTTAGAAAATTAAGTGAAAAAATAATTGCAAAGTATAATGAAGTATTATTTGTTGGAGCTACTGATAAGTTGCCACCACCACTAGATAGAGATAAAGAGCTGGAATACTTGATTAAAGCAAGACAAGGGGATATGGAAGCTAGAAATATTTTAATTGAACATAATTTAAGATTAGTAGTGTTTTTAGCTAAGAAGTATGAAAATACTACCTATGATATTGAAGATTTAGTAAGTATTGGTTCAATTGGGCTAATTAAAGGAATTAATACTTATAAGATTGATAAAAATATAAAGTTGGCTACTTATGCTTCGAGGTGTATTAGTAATGAAATATTAATGTTTTTAAGAAAAAATAAAAGAAAAAGAAGTGAAGTTTCTTTGGAAGATGCTCTAAACTTTGATAGTGAAGGTAATGAACTGCATTTAGAAGATATACTAGGAACTGATGCTGATTTAGTGCCAAGTGAATATGAAAAAAAGGTTGATAAAGAGTTACTAAGTAAGGAAATAGAGAATTTACCAGATAGAGATAAAGAAATAATGACTTTAAGATATGGGCTTAATAATACACTAGAATATACGCAAAAAGAAGTGGCAGAAATGTTAGGTATTTCGCAAAGTTATATTTCGAGGATTGAAAAAAAAGTAGTAAGGCGACTAAAACAAATTATGCGTTAGTATCCTTGCTACTTAACATTTTATCGACTGATAAATTATATTTTTTACATACTGTATACAAAAAGTCTGTTTTGATAATAACTTTTCCTGTTTCATAGGCCGACCAAGTTGATGAAGTTGTATTTAATTCAGTAAATATGGCTTTTTGAGGTAACTTTTTATCTTTTCTAAATTTCTTTAAATTATTACCTATTACTTTAGCATTTACATCTATTTCTTCATAACTTTCGAGGGTGTTGCTTAAACCCATGATATAATCAAATGAAACATTAAAGGTCCGACATATCACATTAAGTCTTACTAGAGGAATAGTATCTCTTCCTAATTCCCATCCAGTATAGGTAGATCTATCAACATGTAATATATCAGCAACTTTAGCTTGGGTTAATTCTTTCTCTTCACGAATACTTTTTAATCTTTTTATTTTCATATACATCACTAATGATATTTTCTCATTAATAATATTATTTCCACAAAAATGTGGGAAAATACGAGAAAATATGCTATTATTAAAAGGGAGGCAATAAATGATAACAGTTACAAATGGAATAGATACGATTGATATTGATAAAAAGTATTTACAAAAAATAGATAATGGTTTTTTAATTAAGCCAGAATTTGATTATTGGATGATTAGTTTAATAATTGTTATGGAAGATGATGTTATAACAAAAATAATTAAGACTTTGCCATATGGGGAAAGAATACTAGATAATTTTAATAATTTAAGTCAAAATAGTAATAGGATTATGCTTGCTAGTGATGAATTTAGTAAGTTTAAGAGATTGTATGAAAATATGCGTAATAAAGATGATTTAAAGAAAAAAGTAGTAATAGAAGCTGCATCTCAAATATTAGCATATCAGTATTATCAGGGTAAATATCTTGAAGATAATCAAGAAACTTTAATGGATGAAATATTTGAGTTTGAAATGCCTAATATTTATAATTATAAAGAATATAAGGAAGAAATATTTAAAAGAACTAATGAAATTTTAAAAAAAGAATATTTATAATTGTATAAAAATATCTCCTTTCAAACAAAATATGTTTGAAAGGATTTTTATATGGCGAGATATAAAGTAGATATTACAGGTATTAATACAAGTGAAATCAAGGTGCTTACAAACGAAGAAATGACCCAGCTATTTGTAAGACTTAAAAATGGGGAT
>CALWUZ010000221.1 GCA_944384845.1 uncultured Clostridia bacterium | reverse complement strand
AATGCGCTGATAGCTCAGCTGGATAGAGCGTCTGGCTACGGACCAGAAGGTCGGGAGTTCGAATCTTCTTCAGCGCGCCAGTCGAGAGCCTCAACACGCATACGCGTAGTTGAGGTTCTTCTTTTTTAAAGTTTTTTCTCGCGTTTAGGCGGTATCTTTTTGCTTGCCGCTCTCATTCACCGCAGACTTCAGACCGCCTGCGGTGATTTTTTCATTAAAATGTGATTTCCCTGCCGAACAGTTTGCTCGCTTTTCTCGTCTGTTTTTTCAATTAAAAGCCTTTAATTTTTATACGGCAAAATAAAGTTACAATTATTCATATTTTCGTAATAAAGATATTATATTATTATATTTAAATGATATAGGAAAATCTTTTATGAAAAAAAAAAAAAAAAAAAGGGCAGGGAGACGTTTATTATGCAGTATAAAATACTTATTGTAGATGACGACGAAAATATATGCGAGCTTTTAAGGCTGTATCTTGAAAAAGACGGGTTTGAAACCGTTGTTGCGAACGACGGGGAGCAGGCTGTCGATTTTGCTTCAAAATATTCTCCGGATCTGATTTTGCTTGATATTATGCTGCCTAAGCTTGACGGCTGGCAGGTATGCCGCGAAATCCGCAAAACGAGCGACACGCCTATTATAATGCTGACCGCAAAGGGTGAAACCTTTGATAAAATACTGGGGCTTGAGCTCGGAGCGGACGATTATGTGTCAAAGCCTTTTGATACCAAAGAAGTAATCGCCCGTATCAAGGCGGTGCTGAGAAGAAGTCATGAGAGCGATAAGGCTGCCCAGACCAATGAGGTAAGGTATGATAAGCTTAGGATAAATCTTACCAACTATGAGCTGGAGGTCAACGGAGTAAAAATCGATACTCCTCCGAAGGAGCTTGAGCTCATCTACCATCTTGCCAGCAATCCCAACCGTGTTTACACCCGCGATCAGCTTCTTGACGAGGTCTGGGGCTTCGATTATTACGGGGATTCAAGAACGGTGGATGTTCATGTAAAGCGGCTTAGGGAAAAGCTTGAAAACGTATCCGACGAATGGTGTCTCAAAACAGTATGGGGAGTCGGATATAAATTCGAGGTAAAATAGCTTTATGAAGCTTAAGCTTTTTAAAAAATTCTTTTTTACAACAACGCTTATAATAATATTCAGCTTAACGGTTATGATGATGATTTTATCGTTTGTGCTGAACAATTATCTTGCCAGGACGAAATATGAGGTTCTGAGCAAAAGCTGTGAGGAGGTTACGGCATACCTATCCGAACTGTCTGACGGCGCGGTAAAAACCGAAGATTTTTTTAAGACCGTCAACGCGCTTGCCTCTGTTTCCGATGTTGATATATTCATTGCTGACAATTCGGGGAAAATTATAGTATGCGGCTGTGACGAATGGCTTGAAAACGGGAAATGCTATCATTCCGAGAGTCTGATTCCGGAGAGCGAGCTGAATGACACCGAACAGCCCGAAAATTTCAGACTCAATACGCTGTCTTTGTATCAAAGCCCGCATTATATAGCTTCTGAACCGGTATATAATAACAGCGATGAAAAGATAGGCACGGTTTTTTCTACGGCTCCGCTTTCTGCGATACGCGATCTTATGGCAACCATATCAAAGCTCTATCTGTTTTCGGCTATTATTCCCATTATATTGATGTTCTTTGCCATATACGCTATGACCTACCGTCTTACCAAGCCTTTAAAATTGATGTCTGAAGCGTCAAGGGCAATGGCAAAGGGCGATTTTTCTAAGCGTATACCGGTTATGACCGACGATGAAATCGGCGAGCTTTCGGTTTCCTTCAATCAGATGACAAATTCACTTGTTCAGCTTGAGGAAATGAGGAAAAGCTTTGTTGCCAATGTGTCGCATGAGCTTAAAACGCCTATGACAACGATAGGAGGCTTTATAGACGGAATACTCGACGGCACGATTGAGCCCGAAAAGAGAAATTATTACCTGACAATAGTTTCCGACGAGGTTAAACGTCTTTCAAGGCTCGTTCAGTCAATGCTGAGTATGGCTAAGCTTGAATCGGGTGAATTTGTCCTAAAGCCGGAGCTTTTCGATTTCAGAGAAATGCTTTGCACCATAGTTATAAGCCAGGAGCAGCGTATAGAAGCTAAAAAGCTCAATATAAAAGGGCTGGATGAGGTTGAAAGCATTTCCGTAAACGCGGACAAGGATCTGATACATCAGGTTATATACAATCTGGTAGACAACGCAATTAAGTTTACCGATGAATCCGGAACAATAGGCTTCAGGGTGAAAAGGGACAATAAAAAGCTCGTGTTTACTATAACCAATACCGGAAAGGGAATACCGGAAAACGAGCTTCCGCACGTTTTTGAACGTTTTTACAAGGCTGATAAATCCCGTTCCGCCAATAAAAACAGCACCGGTCTCGGTCTTTATATTGTTAAAACGATTCTTAAAGCGCACGGAGGAGGCATTGCCGTGACCAGCAAGGAAAACAGCTTTACTTCCTTCAGCGTTACATTACCATTATAGAACGGAGAATGAGTATGGACGAATTATTCAGAAATAATAACACCGGAGGCGATCCTTCCGCAGCGCCTGAGAACGGGATGCAGGGTGAAAATGAAGAAACGCGTAACGGCGGCCTGCAGCCCGGAAGCGCCGCTTCGGAGAATGCTTCTTCGGAAAATAACAGTACGGGTAACAGTATACCGGACAGCAATAATAACTTAAACAGCCAGCCCTCCGCTCCTGCCGAACCGCCTGCGGAGCAGCCGGAAGGCGGAAGCGCATTTCCCGGGGCGAGTGCGGCGCCGGGAAGCACGGAATACGGCTATACGTCAGCTCCGCAGTTCGGAGGCGCCGGTTTCGGCGGTTCAAATCCTCCGCCTCAGAACCGTATCAATTACACCGATGTTCTTCCCGTAACCGATTATAAGCCTGCAAGCAGGGGATTAAAGCTTTTTGCCGTGATTATGGCGGCAGTCATTTTGCTTACCGGTGCATCGGTAGCCGGCTATTTCCTGGGAAGAAACAGCGTAAGCGGCGTCGGCGGCAGCGTAACGGTTGATTTGGCGGCTAAGCCTGCGGATACTGACGAAATGACGCCTGCCCAGGTTTACGATAAGGTGAACAGCTCCATTGTGGGCATAACCGTTTACAATGCGGCGGGCGACGGCGCTCAGGCTAGCGGCGTCTTCTATTCGGAGGACGGCTATATAGTTACAAACGATCACATTTATGCTGAAGTAGGAGCCCCCAAATTTAAGGTCTACACTTCGGACGGTAAGGAATATGACGCGCAATATGTCGCCGGTGACCAGATAAGCGACCTTGCAATACTGAAAATTGACGGAACCGGCTTTACACCGGCTGAATTTGGAAATTCCGACGAAATTGTATATGGTGAAAATGTTGTGGCAATCGGAAGACCGAGCGATGCTACGGATGCCTCAAGCATTACCAAGGGCGTAATTTCTTCAACGGGAAGGCGGGTCAGGTCAAGCTCCAATTATTCCGCAAAGCTTATTCAGACCGACAGCGCCATAAATCCCGGTAGCTCAGGAGGCGCGCTTGTAAATATGTACGGTCAGGTCATCGGCATTACTTCCTCAAAGCTTGCCGGAATAGATTATGACGCAGTGGGCTATGCTATTCCCACAAAAACTATGAAGCGTATCTGCGAAGAGCTTATCAGAGACGGCAGGGTAACCAGCCGGGCTAAGCTCGGAATAACCTATACCGCTATTGATTCGGTCAGCGCCGAAATAAACGGATATGATTATGTAGGTCTTTATGTCGCGTCGGTAACGGAGGACAGCGACTTATACGGAAAATTAAGCGAGGGCGACATTATAACCCACATAAACGACATTGAAATAACAAGCGACGATATTGTGCTTGATATAATTGAAGACAGCTCGGCGGGAGATACTATCACGGTTACGGCGGTCAAGGCATCGGGCGGTACA
>CALWUZ010000220.1 GCA_944384845.1 uncultured Clostridia bacterium | reverse complement strand
CGCCGCGTCCAAAAAAGACCGCGAGGCGCTGGTGAAAACGCTCGGCGGTGAATGGGACCGCTTTTTCCCGCTCACCGGCTCGCTTTCGGCGGCAATAGGCGCAGACGACATAAGCTTCGGCGGAGAGGTTGAGCTTACTCTGCCCGATGATAAAAAGTTTTTCCTTTTTCCGGTCAAAAAGCTGGGGCTTAAAATAAATTCCCTAGACAAGGATTACGAATACTGGAGCTTTGACGTAAGCATTCTTATGCCCGGAATAAAGGTGCAAAAAGGCAGCGCCCAGTCTGAAAACTGCATTGACGTGGCGGCAGGCTCTTATTTCTGGTATCCAGACAGTCTTGAAATAGCCGCCTCGCTCGACCCCGGCATACCGATTTTCAAAGTCTTCAACCTCACTAAGGTCGGAGGCGGGCTTTCCGGTGCAAGCGGGCTGTTCATAACAGACGAAGCGGTAGACAAAAAAGACGTTATCCTTAAGGTTTTGGCTGAAGCCGACATAAACGTCTTCAAAATTCTGGGCTGGAAGCAGACCGGAGCCGCGTCAAGCATAACCCGCTGGGGAGAGCTCGGAAAAATAAGCGACGCCGAAGTAAGGCTCAACTTCAGCGACATAGCCCTTGACATAAGCGCAGATCTTGAGCTGCTTCAGCAGAAAGTAGCCTCGGCGCAGCTCGGAATAAGCACCGAAAAATTCCTTGTATCCGCAAATATCGGCACAGAGCTTTCCTGCGCCGGAATAGACATAGGCGGAGAGCTGGAGGCAAAGGTATCGGTGCGCTGGGCAGGTCAGAATCAGGACGGCGTGTCCGCGCTGATAGGACTCGGCGGAAAGGGTCACCTGCGCTGCAGCTGGGCAAATATAAACTGGGACAATCAGCAGATAGGCGTTGAGTTTTCCGCCGACATCGGAGCCTCTGACGGCACTACCATAGCAGTAAAGGTCTACTGCAACGACGACTGGGCAAGAGCCTGGTACAACAGCGAGGGACTTATGCTTTGGGATAAATTCCATTATGAGGACACATTTTAAGGAAAGGCGGATACGTGATTATGATAAATAAAATACCGCGGTATTCCGTACAGATTCCCGCAAAACTGCTTTCTCTTCTGCTTGCCCTGCTGTCTGCGGGAGCGCTGCTTAATATGACGGCGGCAGCGAAGTCAAAGGAATACGAAATAAATCTGAACGAGGACAAACAGAGCTATGTATTTTACATAAGCTGGGAAAACACCGATAAACAGCCCGATGTGATCATCACCTCACCCGGCGGCAAGACATATACGATTGAAAATATGCCGCAGGCTGACGCCGGCGAGGGTGAATTTATGTTCTGGTTCGCCTCCGCTGAAAAAGGCGTATGGAAAGTAAAAATCAGCGGCGAAGGTCTCGGCTCCGTAACGCTTGATTCGGGAGTTATGCCGGGGCGCATGGACATTTCCTCATTTACTGTAAGCGTTTCAGGCGATAGGGGCACAGCGGCGTGGACGGTGCTTGACAGCGAGGCGGAGCTGCGCGTTGAAATATGGGCGGCACCCGATCCTGTGAATTACGGGGGAGTAAGGCTTTACTCCGCAAACGGAAATGCCTCGGGACAATGTGAGTTTTCACTTTCCGAGCTTGATTCGGGCGATTATTATCTGTATCTCAAGGCTGTGGGCAGCGGAGGGATTTTTGCCTGTGAATACTCCGATACGCCAGTTTCCCGGCGGAAAAACGGCGCCCCAGGTAAGCTTGACGGAGTTAAAGCACGAATGCTGGACGATGAACTGTGGATAAGCTGGAATAAATCAGAGGACGTCTCAGGCTACCGTGTGCAGGTTTTCGACGCCTCTACCGGCGAGCTTATTACAACCGAAGAGCTCGAAAAGGAAGAAACCCAGTGGTTCGGAGCAGTAGCTTCGTCGGTTGAAAAAATGGAGGTTACGGCGGCGGCTGTCCGCTCCGGAAACACGGGAGATTTTGAGAGACTCGCAGTCTCCCGCGGAAGCTTCGACGGCGTTTCGGTTACCTTCCCGGAAAAAGACCACCTTAACACCAAAACAGTATATGTAGACGTGAAATTTGACGGTAATTACACCGTAAGCGCAGCGCTCAACGGCAATATGCTGCTTGATAGCAGCGGCAGTCAGGGAAGCTACCGCGTTGATATGGAGGAGGGCGATAACCGCGTTTCCTTTTATGTAACCGACGAATCGGGCAATATCCGCAGCTTCGGCAAGGACCTTTATATCGACGTAACAGCTCCGCAGCTCTCGGTTCTGGAGGACCTTAACGGTCAGTCCACCTCAAAAAATCATGTGTATCTGGAGGGGCACACCGAAAGCGGCGCCGGACTCACGCTTAACGGAAAAGCCGTGGAAACCGAAAACGGATATTTCAGCATAAAATGCCCGCTGCATCCCGGAAAAAACAGGCTTGAGCTTTTAGCTGCCGATGCGGCGGGAAACCAGTCGGTTTACAGCGCGGTCGTTGAAAGACCGTGGCTCAGCACCGGTGTTATTATCTGGATTTTGTGCATTGCCGCGGCTGCGTCTCTGGCGGCAGTTTATATTATAGTTTTCATCCGCGCGGGGAGGAAAAAGAACAAATGAAAAAGCAAAAACGGATTTTCACGCTTCTGACACTGATTTCCGGAATACTTGCCGCCATTGCCGTCTGCGCCGCCGTATTTATGCGGATTAAGGTATCAGGCGATAATCTGCTGTCCATGAACTCAAATTTAGGATATTTTCTGGCGGTAAGCTATCGCTGGGCAGGCTTAGCCGCGACCGTACTGGTAATTATATTCGCAGCACTCCTTGCCGCCTGTGTTATAAAAAGGCGAAAAAAGGAAAAAAAATCAGACTTCTTTCAGTCTGTCGATAAACCTAAAATTTGATTTTTTTGCGGCGTTCAGCCGCATTTTGTTTTTCCGCTGACAAATGCGGCGGAAAAACACCTTACAAGCGAAAAACCGCTTGATAAGCGGTTTTTCAAGGACACTGGGGTGATATTTGCGGTCGATTGCCGCCTGCGGCGGAGGAAAAGAGACCGCAATGGCACCGCAAGAGTGAGTAATGCAGTCCGGAAATTTTTGATTTCCGAGCGAACGGCATCCCCGACCAAGAGCGTGTCGCCTTTTTCAACACGCTTAAAGAACGGCTTCCTATTTAAAGGAAGCCGTTCTTTTTTAAACTTGAGTCTGTATTTTAAAGTGCTTTTAAGATATTTCTTGCTTCGACATACCAATTAAGCGGCGGTTTGCTCTGCGGCTTTAATCCGCCGTACCGAGCTGAAATCAGACGAAACAGCTGCCGGCCGCGGACGGTTTTCCTTTTTATTTATCGATATGCACATCAAGCTGATTATACGGAATTGAGATTCCGTTTTTATCAAACCTTTTTTTTATTTCCTCCAGCAGGTCGGATTTAAGCTGCTGAAGATTCACGCTTTCGCACCATACTTTAAGCGTTATATCAACCGAGTTTGCAGAAAGAGCGGTCACCCGCGCCGAAGGCTGCTCCGGCTCATAAATAACCATAGGATGCCCGTTCACCGTCTCAAGAATTATTTCCTTTGCCTTTTCGGCGTCATCATCGTAGCCTATCTGAAAAACAATATCAAGCCTGCGGTCCTTTTCCCTTGAATAATCGACTATACGGCTGTTTACGGCAGTACCGTTCGGAATTACTATATGACGGTTATCAGAGGTTTTAAGCGTGGTATGCATAAGATCAACCTGCGCCACAGTACCGCTGACGCCGTCTATTTCTATATAATCTCCCGTTTCAAAGCGGCGGGTCAGAAGTATTATTATACCTCCGGCTATGCTGCCGAGCGAATCCTTAAGCGCAAGCGCGACTGCCACCACCGCGCCCGACAAAGCCGCCAGCAGACCGGTTGTGGATATTCCGAGGGCATTAAGCGCAGAAAGTATGATAATGATATGCAGACCTATGTTAACGGTTTTCAGCAGAAATTTTTCAAGTGAAAGATCCACTTTGATTCTCTTGAAGGATTTTGTCATCAGCTTTAATATAAGCGCCGCGATAAAATGACCTATAAGCAGTATAAGACCTGCCTTCAGAAGTGTAAAAAGCATCGCGAGCACAGAAGCCCAGCTGAAATTCTCCAACAGTTTATCCCACATGACGCGTTCTCCTTTTAAGAGTTTATATCGCTTTGTATCTGACGCTTAAGCTGCTCAACCGATGAAAATCTGACCTCTCCCCGCACAAATTTGAGCGGCTCAACCGTAACACGCTTTCCGTACAAATCACCCGAAAAGCCTATTATATACGTTTCGCTGATTATATAGTCGGTCTGCCAGGTGGGGCGTATGCCTATATTGGTTATTCCGCCGTATACCGCTCCGTTCAGCCTGATTTCAGATTTGTAAACACCGAATTTAAGCCTCACAAGCCCATCCGGATACCTTTGATTAACGGTGGGAAAGCCTATCGTCCTGCCCCGCCTGTCTCCTCTGATAACCTCGGCGGTAAAAGAAAAAGGCTCGGTAAGAAGTCTGTTTGCCTTTTGAATCTCACCGTCCTTAAGCATCCGCCGTATCCTTGTGGAAGAAACCGGCGCACCGTCCTCGCAGACCGGCTCGCAGCAGTTGAGCACAATACCGTTCTCCAGACAGAAATCCTTCAAAAGCCCGGCGCCGCCTTCCGCGTTTTTTCCGAAACGGTAATTAAATCCGCAGGAAATATATGAAGGAGAAAATTTTTCTTTCAGAAAGTTGAGAAATTCAGCGGCAGGCATATCCTTTACGGCGCTAAAATCAAGCGGATAGATCTCGTCTGTTCCAAGGGTCTTAATTATGCGGAATTTATCCTCCGGGGTCATAATAAGCTCCTGCTCTCCGGTAAGGAAAGCCTTGGGCGGCAGTGAAAAAACAACCGCTGTTTTTTTATATTCGGGCGGCATTTCAAGCACCGCCCTGTGTCCCTTGTGTACTCCGTCAAAGGTGCCGAGCGCCAACGCGGTTTTCTTCATCAGTCACTGCCCTCCGGATAATTTATAATACACCTTACTGCAAGACAGCTGTTCTCACAGTCTGCGGTTCCGATTCCTAAAAATCTGCCGGAATGCTTTACTCTGAACAGCTCACCGTTTTCCGGCTTGCCTAAATCAATACGGTCAAAGGAAAGCTGACCGCCGTTGCAGAAGCGAACCGCCTGCCTAAAGGTAACGCAGACCTCTCTAAGACGTCTGACCGCTTCCTCCTCGTTTATAATATAACCGCCGATATTCTCACTGCTAAGCCTTTCAAGCGAAACGCAGCGGCTCAGCGGAAAGCCGCCTGCATAAGTCCTGCAAAGCGAGTCAAGGCAGGCACCGCAGCCTAGATATTCACCCAGATCACGCGCAAGGGAACGTATATACGTTCCCTTTGAAACCCGCGTATCCACCTCAAAAACATTATTCGCGTCAGGTCCCGAAAGCAAATTGAGCGAAAAAATTTCCACTTCACGCTCAGCTATATCTACCGTTTCACCCCTGCGCGCCAATTCATACAGCCTTACGCCGTTTTTTTTAAGCGCGCTGTACATCGGCGGGCGCTGCATTATTTTTCCCGTAAAGGCTGAAAGCGCATCCTCCAGTCTTTCGCACGTCACGTCGACCCTGTTCTGCGAAATTATATTTCCGGTTATGTCATCAGTATCGGTTGTTGTTCCGAGTCTTACCGCGGCGGTATAGCGCTTGTCCGAATCAAGCAGGAGACCCGAAAGCGCCGTCGCTTTTCCCAAAAGTATCGGCAGAACGCCGCACGCCATAGGATCAAGCGTTCCGGTATGTCCCGCGCGCTTCTGTCCCGTAAGCCTTTTAATTTCAGTCACTGCCTTGAACGAGGTTATCCCCTTCGGCTTATTCAGCAGCAGAAGTCCCTGCATAAGCTTCCTCCATAACCGATTCAACCGCCTCAAGCACGGCCTTTTTTACCTCCTCAAGACTGCCGGTTACCGAAGCTCCTGACGCGGTTCTGTGTCCGCCGCCGCCGAGAATTTTACATATTTTGGAGGCGTCAAGCGGAGGATAGGTGCGCAGGGAGACCTTAAACTCGTTATCGTCGGTCTGCTTAAGCGTAACGCCGGCGACAACGCCCTCAACGCTTCTCGAAATCACCGCAATTCCCTCAAGCTCGGTTCCGCTGCAGCCTGTTTTTTTCTGCATTTCTGCCGTAACAGGCAAAATTATGCATTTTCCGTCAAAATGAAATTCGGAGGCATCAAGCACCATACGCTCAAGCTCCAGCAGCCTGCGTGACTTGGTATCAAACATCAGGCGGTTAATTTCAGGCGCGTCGATATTATATTCATAAAGCTGAGCCGTTATAATATGAGTCTTTGCGGTAACATTTGAATACTTAAAGCAGCCGGTATCCGTAGCTATGCCGGTATAAAGCGCTTTTGCAGTAACATCGTTGATATTCACCTTCATAAGCGCCAGCAGCTCGTACATACACTCGGCGGTTGCCGCGGCGTTCGCGTCAAGATAAAGGTTCTTTGCAAACCGCACGTTTGAAATATGATGATCTATATTAAGATCCACAATATCCCCGAACTCCTCGGAAAGACCGCCCAAAAGCCTTTTATCGGCGACGTCGACCGCTACCACGGTTGCGTTCCCGCGCGAGACATGGTCGGTTTTCGTAACAAAATAGCCGTATTTTTCGGGAATAACGTCAGGGCATATTACACAGGCGCGCTTTTCGATTTCCTTAAGCGCGTAATAAAGAGCGTAAGCGGAGCCAAGCGTATCCCCGTCCGGAGACGCGTGGGTCAGAATAATATAATTGTCATGCTGCTTTAAAAATCTTGCCGTCTGCCTGAGGGTAAGGTCACGGCAGCCGTCATTTATCTTCTTGCTCATTTTCTTTTCCCTCATTAAAGGATTTTATGATTCTTGAGATATTGGCGCTGTGTTCAATGGAATCGTCCGCGACAAAGCGCAGCTCCGGAACCTTTCTCAGCGACATTCTGGAGCCAAGCTCACGTCTTAAATATCCCGACGCACCTTTAAGCGCCTTTACCGATTTCACCGTTTCCTCAAAGCCCTCTATGGCGCTGACATAAACCGTAGCATAAGAAAGATCGCTTGAAACGTCAACCTTTACAATGCTCAGCAGCCTGCTGACACGCGGGTCCTTGGTATCCTTGAGAATTTCTGAAAGGCAAAGCTTTATATCTGATGTAATACGGTTAATTCTGTAGCCTGGCATCAGTCTCTGTACTCCTCCATAACAAACGCCTCGAAAACATCGCCCTCCTTGAAGTCGGCGAATTTTTCAAGTCCGATGCCGCACTCATAGCCCTGAGCGACCTCCTTTACGTCGTCCTTGAAGCGTCGAAGCGAATCGATTTTGTCCTCACATACAACGATACCGTCTCTGACGACCCTGATCTGGCAGGAACGCGATACCTTTCCGTTTGTAATATAGCATCCGGCTATAGTGCCTGCGCCGGAAATCCTGTAAACGGTTCTGACCTCTGCGGAGCCGATTTGATTTTCGCGGTATTTCGGGGCGAGCATTCCCTTCATCGCCGATTTGATTTCCTCGATACAGTCATAAATAACACGGTACATGCGCATATCCACGCCGTCTCTTTCGGCAGCCGCCTTGGCTACTCCGTCCGGGCGGACATTAAAGCCTACTATTATGGCCCCCGACGTCTGCGCAAGCATTACATCGGATTCATTTATAGCTCCGACGCCGCCGTGTATGACGTTTATCCTCACCTCGTCGTTTGAAAGCTTGAGAAGACTGTCTCTCACCGCCTCCACGCTGCCCTGAACGTCGGCCTTTACTATTACGTTAAGCTCTTTAAGGTCGCCGTCGCTTAGCTGGTCAAACAGATTGTCAAGCGTGACCTTCTGTTTTGAATTAAACAGCGCCTCCTTTGCTTTCTGCTTGCGCTGTTCCACAAGCTCTCTTGCCAGACGCTCATCCGATACCGCGTCGAACACATCGCCGGCGTTGGGCGTTTCAGCAAGACCGGTAATTTCAACCGGCACCGAGGGACCTGCGGTTTTGAGCTGCTTCCCGTTTTCATTTGTCATAACCCGAACGCGGCCCACAGAGGTTCCCGCCACAATAATGTCTCCGGTTTTAAGCGTACCGTTCTGTACAAGAAGCGAAGCCACGGGACCCCTGCCCTTGTCAAGCCGCGCCTCTATGACGATACCCCTGGCTCTTCTGTCCGGATTGGCCTTGAGCTCCATCATTTCCGCCACAAGCAGTATGCTTTCCAGCAGGCTGTCTATTCCCTCATGGGTCTTAGCCGAAACCGGCACGCAGATAACGTCTCCTCCCCATTTTTCAGGGACCAGCTCATGCTCGGTAAGCTGCTGCAGAACCCTGTCGGGGTTGGCCTCCGGCTTATCCATTTTATTGATTGCGACAATAATCTGAACATTTGCCGCCTTGGCATGGCTTATGGCCTCTATTGTCTGCGGCATAATGCCGTCATCAGCCGCGACAACCAGCACCGCTATATCGGTAGCCATAGCGCCGCGCTTGCGCATTGAGGTAAACGCCGCGTGACCGGGAGTGTCAAGGAAGGTAATATCCTGACCCTTGCAGTTTACCCTGTACGCGCCTATATGCTGAGTAATTCCGCCCGCCTCGGTATCGGTAACGGCAGTATGGCGTATAGCGTCAAGCAGCGAGGTTTTTCCATGATCAACGTGACCCATAACCACCACTACCGGACTTCTCGGCTTAAGATTTTCGTCATTATCCTCGGTGTCGTCCATAATCTGCTCTTCAATTGTAACAACAACCTGTTTTTCTATCTTCGCCCCCATCTCAGTAACTACTATTTCGGCGGTGTCATAGTCGATAACCTGATTTACGGTAGCCATCATTCCGAGCTTCATCAGCTCCTTTATAACCTCCGCGGCGGTCTTTTTGAGCGCCGCGGCAAGCTCGCCGACGGTAATCTCATCGCCTACGGTGACCGTAATCGGGGTTTTCTTTATGCGCTCAAGCTGCATACGGCGGATCTTGTCTGCCTCCGTCTCCCGCTTGGCTCCCTGAGGACGGCGGTAATCCTGCGACTTCTGCTTTATTTTCTGTTTTCTTGAAAAATTGTCCTTCATGGTATTGGCGGGAGCAATTATTTCATACTTTTCGTTGTATTTATCTATATTTACGTTGGAGGTTCTGGTGTCTACGCGGCGCAGCTCGGCAGGTCCGCGCTTAGGCGCTTCACCCGGCTTTTTTTCGCTCTTGCGTGAAACGAACGGCTGAGGGTCTGACACCCCGTGCTTTTTCTCGGTCTTTTCCGCGCTCTTCTGTGCCTTTTTATCCGTGTCCGCTTTTTGGGCCTCAGCTTTGCTCGCAGGCTTTGGAGACTTCTTCTGCTCGTCGTCCGATGTATTCTTAACGTCGGCTTTTCCCGCCTTTTCGGGAGTTTCCTTTGCAGCTTTCTTCTCGGACCCGCCGGCAGGCTTCTTTTCAGCTTTTTGCTTTTCCGCGGCTTTATCTTTAGCCGGCTCTGACGCCTTATCGGAGTTCTGCGCCTCTGCCGCGGCCTTAAGCTGCTCCAATATAGCCATCTGCTCGGCAAGCTTTTTGTTTTTTTCCTCCTCCCTCGCCTTTTTCG
>CALWUZ010000219.1 GCA_944384845.1 uncultured Clostridia bacterium | reverse complement strand
GACCGCAAGTGAGCTGGTCAGAATCGTTACGATCACATATCGAATCTGAGGCAGAACGGCGGGAATGGTTATGCTGAAAAGCTGTCGGAACTGTCCTGCGCCGTCTATTTCAGCCGCCTCGTAAATTTCCGCCGATATATTGTTTATCGCGGTTATAAGTATTATCATAAACGAACCTATACCGCACCAGGAAGCCACAAATATTATGATTTGAATCGGGTAATCCGATATCCAGCCGTTTTGGCTGGTAAGACCTATGTGTAAAAGCTTCAAAATACCGTCAAACAGCTCAAGATTAAAGAAAAACTTCCATACCATTGAAATAACTATTACTGAAAGAATATTGGGAATATAATATAGAAATCTCAATATAAGCTTTTCGGATTTCCTCAGCCTAATTCTTGTAAGAGCTATTGAAAATGTGATCGCAAGCACAACAATAATCAGCTCTTTGAACAAGACGATTAAAATGTCGTTAATAATAGACTGATGGAATACGGAATCTTTTATAATACTGAGATAGTTGTTTACGCCAATCCACTTTTTATCGGAATATCCGTCCCATTCGGTAAAGCTGTTTATCACGGATTGGACAACCGGTAAAATGCAGATATACAGATACAGCAAAAATATCGGCACCGTCCAAAAGCACAGAAAACGCTTTTGAGAGGAGTTCAGCGAGCTTCTTTTGCGTTTTAATGAACCTGCTTTCGGTTTCATATATAAAGCCTCCCCCTTATTTTTTATAATCCTTGCAGGCCTTTTCCATTTCCCGCATTGCTTGGTCTACTGTTATTTTACCGTCTGTCAGCGAGTTGATCTGATTGTAGAAGATTTCGCCGACATCGCCCCAGTCGTCATGCATATAAACAATATTGACATTGCCGCTGTTGACATATTGAAGCGCCCTTGCCGCCGCTTTCGTCATATTGACAGTGGCGTTGGTATAATCAATATCAGTCCGAGTGCTCATATAACCGAAGCTTGACATAAGAAGCTTCTGGGAATCTTCACGGTAAAGATAACGCAGGAAGGCTTCAGCATTTTCCGGATTTTTCGCGTTTGCCGCTATCGCCATGTTTTTGGTATAGAAAACAGCGGTTTGCTGCTGATCTGATGTGATAAGCGGAGACGTGACATAATCCATATTAAAAGCTGCCGGTGTTGATTTCCTGACCTCGTCCGCAAGCCACAGACCGTTGGTTATAAACAGGGCTTTATGGGAAAGCCACCGTACCTGAGAGGTAGTATGATCCATGGTGGTTGTACCGGAAAGAACAAATCCGCTATTTGCGCAGTAGTTTCTGTACCTTGTGAGAATATCCTTCATTCTGCTGTCGGTAAACGCGGACGCGTCTGCACGGAGGACCGAGTCGAGATACTCCTGACCGTAAGCGCCGATGGCGGGCATGATAAGACCACCGAAGCAATAGCTGGTGTACTGACCTGGAAATGTGAAAGCCGCTGTTCCTGCCAACACTGCTTTCTTAGAAACATCTACAAACTCGTCGTAATTTTTCGGAACCGACAGTCCTAATTGATTTAGATATGCCGCGTCATACCAAACACCGTGGGTAGCCATCATTATAGGGGCATGGTAGTATTTGCCGTGATATTTCATTAAAGCGCCCTTATCTATAACCGAGTATATTTTCGTATCGGTGCCGTATACATAGCCGTTCTCAATAATGGAGGTAATATTCTTATACTTACCGCTCTCACGGTAGACGGCGTCCGGAATACCCGTGCCGTCTATCCAGATAAGATCCGGCGGATTATCCTGCATCCAGCGTGTACTCATTTGCGTATTGACCTGTGAGCCCATTATTGCGTTGACCTTTACTCCGGTTTCTTTTTCAAAAGCGTTGATAACCTGAGTCCAGCCTTTATCTGCCGTTTGAGATTCATTGGTAAATATCTGGATTTCAAGCTTGCCGGAAAGCTTTGCTTCCGTTCGCACAGAGGAAGGTTTATTTACCTTACTGCCTGAAGAAACGCTTTCTGCAATACTGTCGGATACCTCTGCTTGACTTTCGCTGTCCGAAACTGTAACGGTCTCATAATAAATGCTGTTTACTGTACTTTCGGTATCGCTGTAAATCACTCGGCACCCGCATTCGGAAATTAAAATCAGGAAAACAAGAGCAATGCTTAATAGTCGTCCAAAACTTGTTACTTTCATCGCTTTTTCTCCTTTTTGTATTTTTTCGTGAGTATGATCGGAATAATAACGGCGGCTGCTATCAGCGCAAGACCCGATATTATCATCCAGAGGGGAATTTCAAATGAGCCAAGAACATTAACGGTTCTGGTGTTGACCTTTTTTACCGTTTCCTGATGCACTCCGGGCAGATTTTTGTTTATGTCCTGAGATACGCCGTCTTTGGGAACGGTATATTCCGGGGTGTCTTTTCCGCCGTTTTCCAAAGTGCCGTTTGATTTTTTACTTAATTTTTTAAAGCTTACTTTTATGATGTTATTGCACTTTATATCATTAAGCTTTACCGTATTTGAAATTTTCTGTTCGACCCCATTCAGCAATATCTTATTTACGGCATAACCCTCGTCAGGAGTTATATTAAGCGTAAAGCTTCCGCCCTGTGATACCTCGGTTATTCCGACTGTTGAAATGCTGCCGTGAGAGCCGCGCACGACCGAAAGCACCTCATAAACATTCGGAGTTTGCAGACGGAATAGCCGCGTATCACCTGACTTGTTTTCATATACGATGGTATCGGTATTCATAGAAATGAATTTACGGTTGAAAACATCATATACTGCGTAATTTTTATCCAGCTTTATGGTTTTTGTCCCCGCCGTAGTTGAATGAAGAGCTACATAAGAGCCATTGTTCCAAATAATGTCATTCGGATTATCCGAATAGAATTTTCCGTTTTGCAACTTAATCAAATTGCGCAGCAGTTGATAGGGAATATTTGCGGATGCGGAATAAATACTCGTCCAATCGCCCATATCCTTGACAACCAGACCTGCCCGATCCATTCCGACAAGCTTTCCGAGCACCATAAGGGAGGAATCTCTCGAAGGATCGGCGTAAATAATCGGATTCTGCTGATAGAAGGAGCCGGCGGCGCCCTGCGGTCCGTACTGCATGCCTGTGAGTCCTTTGGTGATTTCGCTGTCTTGGGTGATTTCAACGCTCAGACTGCCCCAATTCACATCATAGCAGAGCGGTATTCCGGTGATTTCCTCCATAAGAGAAATATCGTTTTTCTTTCCGTCAGAAACACCGTTAGCATAAACAAACATTACAATTTGTCCGTCTTTTTGCAGATAATTCCGAATTCCCATCCGTTCTTGCTCCGTCATCTGGTAGGAGCAGAAAATAATATTTATTTTATGTCCCTTAACCTTTCCTGCGGCAAGGCTTGACATAAGATATACATCATAAGATTGACCGATTCGGTTTAACTGCTTTCGCTGGAGCCTAAAGCCTGAATAGGTTATAAAGTTGGAGGGATATCCCTCTGAATCGGATTTTGAAAGGAAGTAGGGCAGATATTCATCATCGATAAAATAGGCGATATCACTGCTGTCAAGCGTTTTTTGCTTGTACTGTGATACTAAATATTCATCGGCACAGACTCTTGACAGACTGTAAAACTGTTCATCGTCAAACCAGCCGCCGTGCATATCGAAAAACCAGATTCCGTTTCCGCTTACCATGGCGTTTGCAACATTTTTCTTCATTTGCAAAAGCGTTTCCTGCATGGTGTGTGTGCCCCCGACCCCCTCATCGGTCTTAGCGTCCCAGCTCGTGCCCGAATAGTGCATGACAAGACAGGTGCGGTGATCCTCTTCAATAACCACAAGCTTGTCGTAAGCCTGAACGGTATCCTGACAGCCCATGTAGGTATCTGCAGTACCGAGCAGCCTCTCAGAATAATTGGCAGGAGACACAAAGAAGCTGAAGGTGTCGGATTCAAGTAGCTTATAAAAAGAGGTATGCTGTGCGCCGATGTCCATATAGCTTCCAGCCGAGAATAAATAGCCGTTAAAACAGCCAAGCACAATATTATTGCTGTGAACTTGATTTATAATGTCACCCCAATAGAGCAGTCTTTCAGTAACAATATCATTTAAGAAAAGATTGTGGTCTAAAACGCGTTTTTGGGTCTCTACATTTACAAAACCGCCGGTGCCGTCAAATTGACTGCACTCTGCGAATGTAGGAGGCTGTGCGTTTTCAAAGGTCACGGTATGATCATTCCATGCCTCTCTAAGCGCAGAAACGGTACCGTACTTTTCCTTGAGCCATTCGCGAAATTTTTTGACTGCCGGTTTACTGAAATCCGGAGCGTAATCGGTAGTCTTTGAGCCCCAGTACATATTTTCAAAGCTTTTTTCACTGCAAAGATTTATTCCGACTATTCTGGAATAATAGCTTTGAGTTTTCATGTGCTCCATCAGAAGTCTTAAAACCTCTCCGGATTCCTTGGTAAATTTGTCGGAGCAAGCAGAAACCGAACCGCCCTCGTTATAGGTTGAAAAAGTGCCGTCCTTGTTGCTTACCACGACCCGTTCATCGGGATTTTCTTCTATCCACCAGTCTGGTGCATACATTCCCACCTGTACGATAAGATACGCGTCGTTATTATTTGAAAGCGTTTCATAAATCGGCTTGTCGAAGGCTTCGTAATCCACCACTCCGTCCGCAGACCAGCAGTAATCGTAATCCGGTTTTCCGAGACAGCCCTGCCTTACTACATAAAGCTCTATCCCTGAATTCTTCATAGCCGGTTCGTAATCCCGCGTGCGGGAATTGCTGTCCGGACGCGAATAGGCATAGAATGGCGTAAGCTCACCGTTGACAACAAGCGTAGGCGAACCGTTTACTTCCTTGATTTCAGAAACAGAGGCTTCATAGGATACCTCCTGTTCAAGTGAAAAGCTGATGAATTTTGCGTCTGTAATATCCTTGTTGGATATTGAAATATATTTATCATCAAGCTGTAAGGTATAGTCCCCGCTTTCGAGGTAGAACGGCACCGACATGCTGAACTTTACGGTAAATTCCTTGTTTACCGGCCATTTTGACATATCGGTATTGGTCAGAAGGGTCAATGAGGAAGAGGAAACCTGATTTACCGAATTTTTCTGCCATATATCAACATTCAGCGGAAAATTGGAGGTCAGCCGGCTGTTGAGTTTAATATTCATCGAGAACTCAAAGACGCCGTCCTTGGCTTCGCTACCGTCACCGTCAATGCTGATGATTTCAAAGCTCGTTTCCGAATAGATGGAAGAGTTATAAAATACCGCGCCCCACGGAGCAACCGGCGGCTTTCCGATGACTCTGCACGCAATCCAGCCGGAATCAGTGCAATCAGGTTTCATCCAATCGCTTACGCCCTCAACCGTTTTGCGGGTTTTTACGCTTGAATCCGAGGCACAGATAACCTGACTTCCATTTTCAAGTGTCCATTTTCCGTCAAACAGCAAGGCTGCCTCTGCAGCGTTATTTTTTACTTCAAAACAAATAACATTGTTTCCTTTGTGCAAATATTTTTCAAGATAGACCACCTGAACCGATGACCATGTATCTCCGCTCGCGTCCATATTCGAAGCGATAAGCTCACCGTTTACATATAGCATAAACCGATCATCCGCAGTATATTGCAGCGGGCAGAATTTAGGTTCTGCCTCAAGATAAATATCATAACGAAAATATCTTGACTGATAAAGAGCATCTGTGGTAGGCTCCTCCTGATACCAAATCCAGTTGCCCTTCCAGTCGCCGGCGGTTACAGGTTTGCCGACCATATAGATGATGATGTCGTCCACTTGAACTATGCCTTTATTTTTTGTTCCTATAAACAAATGCGATGTAGTACAGCTTGGAGCGGTAAAGGACATTTCGAATACAGTCCAGTCGGAATTTGCGGGCAAAGCGACGCTTACCCCTTCTTCGCTGGCGAAATTTCCTGCCCAATCGCTGAAACGCATTTCGGCATACGCATCCGTATCTGCCTTATATTTACCTACAAGGTAATATTGATATGAGGTTTCAAGAGCTGCCGTAGTAAATTCCATATAGTTTTCGCCGCTATTATTTTTCAGCTCGCCGAAACCATTGTCTGCGTTGAACTCAGCGTTTCCCGAAACATTTTTTAGCTTCCAGCCGGCGATATTTCCGTCCTGGTCCACAGCATGAAAATCGTTATGCTCCGTTACAATATCCTTGTCGTTTTCAACAATATCAACAAATATATCGTCAAGCCACAGTTCATAATTTCCCTCTTGGGTATAGAACTGCAGAACAGCGCTTGCGGCTCCTACGGGCACTACGCTCCTTGTCATTACCTGAGTCCATTCGCTTATCTCGGAGGAAGCGTTCAGATAAGTCATCGTACCGTAGGTTATAGAATGCGTACCGTCCGGCTGATAGACACGGTTTCCATTATCGTCGTAATAAACCATATTCATACGCAGATTCAGATGCGGCGAAGCGTTCCTTGAAGCCATCCAAAAAGAAAACTCATAAGTACATCCCGGAACGACAATGAATCTGTACGAGGTTTCAAACGCGTTGTAAGATGTCAGAGAGGATTTTGTGATATGCACACTGCGGCTACCCGAATGATAATACTGACTGTCGGTTTCAGCCTTCGCCACTGTCGCACGCGCATCGGTAAAATACCAATAAGACGGCATATCGTCGTCATCTACTTTTTCAAAATCGAAATTTTGCGTAGGCGTGATTTCCCTGAACTTTATATCGTCAATCATGAACTCTGTTCCCGATTCGCTTGTAAGGAATCGCAGATAAATGTACGCTGCGTCATTAGCCACCGTAAACGAACGCTTAACATATGTCCATTCCGTATTTCCAACCATTCTCCATTCCCAGCGGTAGGTGATGTCCCCGGAAATCTTCTGAAGGCGGTTGTCAGTCGCAGTTGCGTCAAACGTGGCTCCGTTCGCTGCCTTTCCGTCCGAGTTGTACTGAACAGGCTGAATCCAGCCGTTAGCGTCATCGCTTCCTGACAGCTTTGCCCAATAACTTATTTCATAAGTCGCACAGGCTTTGACGGAAATTTTCCGTGACGAAGCATAGGTTATTCCGGTTTTGCCGTTATTTAAAATACGCAGAGCATTAGTACCGTTATAGCTTTGACTGGCGGCTATTTGTATACTGCCCGAGCCCGAGGTCGCTGCAGACCAATTCTCAGCATCCTCATCGTCACTTTCAAAATCCAGATTATCTCCCGGATTTTCTTTTTCTACGGCTGAAAAATCGGCGAACCAATAGCTTGAGAACTTCTTTGAGGAATCGGGACGGTTGGCAATCATAATCATTAACGCCGCGTTGTTCCAGCCGTCAGGTATGCTTACAAACGCCGTCACCTTGCGCCATTCGTTGTCAGTCGTATAAACGGCTGTGTTGACATCGCTTCCGGCAGATGTGGTCAGAATAATATTGTCGGCATTGCTTGTGTATTTCTTTTTTTGCAAAACCAAATAGGTGTTCGCGTCCGCAGCGACTGCAGCGTCTGTCTTAACCCAATAGGTAATTTTGTAGGTCTTTCCTTCTTCCATTGCGGTAGGCAGATGACTGAAATTACACGACTTTTCATTATCGTTTACAACCTTCAGGGCATTGCCGTGCTCGGTATTTTCCTCTATTCCATAGTATTCCGCATTGCTCAGATAGTCTGTTTTCCAATCTGTCAAGGATGCCAGTTCGCCGTTTTCATCCAGCCTGTAACAGCTGAAATCACCGTTGGTTATTATAGAATGATCCTCAACAATTTCCGTTGCGGCTACTTCAGATATACTGTATGTGACAGCGTTTTTTCTTCCTATTTGAAAGTCAATAACGGCATTATCATATCCGTCGGGAATAGTATAGCAGAAACAGACCAGTTTCCATTTACCGTTTGTGGCGCGTACTCTGGAATCAAAGGTATCGGAAGAGGTAAAAGCAATAGTCGCGCCTGTAAGGTCGCTTTTGCGCAGCACCATGTATATTTCCGCTAAAGAATCGTTTGAAACATCGGTCTTAATCCAATATGAAAACTCATAGGTTTTTCCCGCCTTAAGATTGGTTGCGGTGTGGCGAAGTCTGGGAGCATATCCGATTGATTCCGGTACAACTATATTAAGCGCATAACCGTGTACCGTATCGCTTTGTATGCTTACTCTGCAGCCGTTTAATGAACTGATATCCCAATTTTTAAGAGCAATAATGTCATCATTCTCATCAAGAACATGCTTTGAAAAATCACCGTTTTGTATCGGTTCGTTATCTGCATGCTGTTCCGTAATCGAGAAATCCGCAAATGAATAGACAGCGTCCGTTCCTTTCTTTTCAAACTGAAAATCAATAACGGCGTTATCATAGCCTGCCGGTATAGTATATTCAAAATAGATTTTCTTCCATTGTTTATTGGTTACCGTTACTCGAGTATCTGGATTGGAAGTAAGCGAGATTGCATTGCCGGTCAGATCGCTTTTCCTAATTACCAAATATACTCTTGCGTCGGCGGCCGAGACGGCGGAGGTTTTGATCCAATAGGAAAATTCATAGGTTTTTCCGGAGGCAAGCGCAGTGGCGCTGTGACGTAGTCGCGGATTATATGTAATCGTGCCTGGAACCGAAATATTTAAGGCGTTCCCGTACTCCGGGGTGTCGGAAACGGTTATGCCGCAGCCGTTAAGCGAGCTTATATCCCAATCGGTAAGCGAGGTGACCTTGCCAAAGGTATCAGACGTATATATTGAAAAATCGCCGTTTGAAAGCAGGTTACTATCCGCCTCGACAGAATGGGCAGACATCATTCTGTCGATAGTTTCATCGCTGTAAGCTGTTTTAAGCGATACATTGTCTACCCCGGAGACTCCGTTTTCGGAAATGAATCGTAGCAAAAGAAAGCTTGCTTCGCTGTCGGCATGAAAAATAAACGAATGCTTGACCCAATCCGATTCTTCGGTTACGGTATAACCCTCCGTATCAATGTCCTCTCCGCAAATAGTTCCGTCTGCCGAATACAGCTCCAGCTCAATATGCAGACTGCCGCAGCTGTAAGCCTCCCAAGATAGTTGGTACTTTTTTCCGCCTGTAATGCTCACCATACGGTCGCTGGAATTTTCAAGCATAACGACGCCGTTCGCAGGTTCGAGCTTAATATAGCTGCCGTCTGCGCCATCGCCGGTTTCAAGTGAAATATTACCTGAACTGTCAAGCTTTTTATAGCTCCATCCCACAGGTATTCCATCGCTTCCGGTTTCTTCAAAATTACCGTTATATATATAAGGTGCTTTGAAATCATTTAAAGCAGATATATTATAGGGCATATACTGCAAAAGTATCGCAAGCACTAGGGTAACGGCAAATGATTTCAAAATTGAATTATTGTATTTTTTGGAAGCTTTAACAGTATTATTATATTTCTGCATGAAATATACCCCCTGACGATATATGTACCAATCATATGTACTGTGTGAAGTATAACATTTTATTTGTGATTACACAATGCGTTTTATGTATTTTGCCAATACAAGTATTTTTATAAATCTAAGATGATAAAAAACGCAATGTTTTTTTTTAAAATATCTTCTGTTCTTTACGTTTTTTATCATATTTAAAATAATGAATATATAAAGCGGCATTTATCGGTCAGGGTTTCTGCAGATAAATCAGGGTTTTGTATCAAGTCTGAAATATCCTCAAATCCGCATATGTCAAGATTGTTGTTCATATTTTTTGTTTTTTTCCTGTATCACTTCGGAAAAGACGTATACTTAAAAATTCTCTTAACTTTTGTGAAATACTTTTACGGATACGTTTTATCTTTGGCGGTACGTGTATTTATGAAAAAAAGACCGGTCTTTTCTCCGAAAGCAGAGTTAAGGTAGGTATTTTTGTGTTTACCTGATTTATTTTATTATCGTTTGTTTATATTAATAAAAAAGGTCGGAATTATCCCTTTACAGATAATTCTGACTATGTTACTCAAGCTAATGCCGTAACCTGACCAAATTCAAATTTGACATCGCACTCAAACCGCGCTGCAAGGGTATTATGAATTAGTAATAATTGGTTGTCAAGTAAATTATTTGATAAAATTGCTTTAATATTAACAACTGAAAATATAATTTTTATAACAAAACACTATTAAACAAAATCACATAATAATTACAATAAATTAAATATAAATTTCAAGGCATATTTTTAAGTTGTGGAAATATTATGAAATTTTAAGAAATAAAAATCTAAGAAAACCCTACAAAAGTATAATATAACACTATTGCTTGATAGGGTTATATGTGATATAATTTTTTTGCAAAATGATGATTTAATTATTAAAATTTACGAATAATTTTGCATAGGAGAGTGCTTTAATGCTTAAAAAAGTTGCTTTTTTGGCAGCGATGCTATTTATACTTATTTGCACTATGCACACGAATGGGTTTGTTGTCAGCAGCGCCGTTGCGCAGTTTGAAAATTCTTATAGCAAGTATTCAGAAAACCACAATACATATTCGGCAGGAACGGGAAGCGTTAGGGCTGAAGCCTTGTACGCCGAACTCAAAGGAAAAACACGAATAGACAGCTACGGCGGAAAGGATAATGTTGCTATTCTTGAAAATGCCGGTGACGGATTGATCTTTTCCGTTGAAGTGCCGTCTGAGGGATATTATGAAATTGATTTGCTCTATACCGGCTTAAGTGAAATAGGAAGAGCATTAAAGATCAGTCTTACAGTTGATGGTGAACTTCCTTTTTTAGAAGCCGGCACTCTTGAATTGCAGCGTTGCTATTCCAATGAAACTTCGGATTTTGATACTGATGAAAGCGGAAACGATATACGTCCGGTTCAAGTTCAGCAGATATACTGGCAGTCTGTTCCGTTGTTTGAGAACGATGTAGGTACGGCAGAGCCGTATATGTTTTATTTTTCCGCAGGAAAGCATGTTTTGGAAATTACTGCCGAAAACGGAGGAATGTGTCTTGCGGAGATAAATGTGTGCCCGCCTGAGAATATTAAGTCTTACAGCGAGTATAAAAAGCTGTTTTCAGATAAAACCAATCAAAAAAGCGAGGATATTCTTCTTGATGCGGAAAAAGCAGATAGAAAATCAGATGTTTCGCTTTATCCCACTACGGACAGAACCAGTTGCGCCACAGAGCCTTTCAGCGAAGGAGTCACTAAGCTTAATACTATTGGCGGAAGTAACTGGTCTAATCCGGGACAGTGGATAGAATGGGATTTTGAAGTCAAATATGCCGGTTTTTACCATATAGATATGAGGGTGCGGCAAAGCACAAACCAAGGAATGAAGTCCTATCGTACGGTTAAAATAGACGGTGCAATACCCTTTTCGGAGCTTGAAAGCTATGGATATGTTTATAACCGATCATGGTACATAGAAAGGCTGTCTGACCCAGAAACAAATGAGGATTTTCTCTTTTATCTTGAGCCCGGCAGTCATACTCTTAGACTTGAAGCTACAACGGGAGATATGTGCGAACCGCTTGCAGAAATTGACGGACTTTTAACAGAACTCAACGATCTTTATCACAGTATAATAATGATTACCGGAACCTCTCCGGACATATACAGAGACTATAATCTTGAAAAGGCCATACCCGGTCTTACAGAGAATATGGTTGATTTAGCGGACCGTCTTGACAATCAACTGGAGAATATTAAAAAGATTTCTTCCGGAAGTGCGACAGATGCGGTTTCGATAACGACGCTTTCGGATCAACTTCGTCTGCTTGCTGAATATCCAAAAACCATATCTGACAGAGTAACGAATTTTTATTCAAATATAAGCGCAGTTTCCGCTTGGGCAAATTCCGCTTTTGAACAGCCGCTTGAAATTGACACAATAAGTATAACAATGCAGGAGCAAGCCTCGCTGAAAGCCGGGGCCGGATTTTTCAAAACCTTTGCAAGCAGTGTGAAATCGTTTTTATATTCCTTTACATCGGATTATAACACCATCGGCGGAGCTGACGGAGAAGCCGATATTACGGTTTGGACCTTGACCGGACGAGATCAGGCAGAATCGCTGAGTCAGCTTATTGAGCGTGATTTCGTACCTGAATCAGGAATCAAGGTTTCTTTTAAGCTGGTTCAGGGAGGTTTGGTGGAAGCTGTGGCAGCCGGAACCGGACCCGATATAGCCCTTTCTGTCGGAATTAATCAGCCGGTGGATTTCGCCTCAAGAAAAATATTGGAGCCGCTTGACAGCTATGAAGGTTTTTATGAAGTGACGGAACGTTTTCACAAAAGCGCTTTTACGCCCTTTATATATCGCGGGATTACATATGCGCTTCCTGAAACGCAGGAATTTAACGTTATGTTTTACCGTATTGATATTTTGACGCAATTAAATCTTTCTGTTCCGAATACATGGGAAGAGCTTACTGAGATGCTGCCCATATTGGCGAGGAATAATATGCAAATAGGCATTCCGTGTCTGACCTCAACTTCGGCGGGTGTTGTAAACACTTCCTTTCCGCGTATGATTGTGACGCTTTTGCTTCAAAACGGGGTTGATCTTTATACCGAGGATTTGCGCTCTACAAATCTTACCGATTCCAGGGCGGTTAAGGTTTTTGAACAGCTGACGGATTTTTATAATAAATATGGGCTTCCGACTTATTTTGATGCCACTAACCGTTTTCGCACGGGAGAAATGCCGATTATTATTTCAACTCTTTCCACATATAATATGCTTTCTATTTCGGCACCCGAAATAGACGGTCGCTGGGGGATGGCACTTATTCCCGGAACAGAAAGGGAAGACGGAACGATTGATCGTTCATCCGAGTTTTCTTCTACCGCTTGTGTAATGTTTAAATCTGCTAAAAACAAAAGCCAGTGCTGGGAATTTATGAAATGGTGGACTGATGAACAGACGCAGTATGATTACGGCATGGAACTTGAAGCGATACTGGGTGTTTCTGGGCGCTATATAACAGCCAATAAAGGTGCTTTTGAACGATTGCCGTGGGATTCGGATACTGCAGAAATAATAAAGGAACAATGGAAATGGGCGAATACAGTGCCGCAGGTGCCGGGATATTATTGTGTCAGCCGTTATCTTACTAACGCCATATCCGATTCGGTGAATAATAATGAAAGCGCGCGCGTTGCAATAAGCAGATATGCCGATACAATAAATTCAGAGCTTGAAAGAAAGAATAATCAGCTTGATAAATTGTGGGAAGGGGGGAAGTAAATAGTCTTTATGAAGAATAATAAACTTGCATCCCGTATTTGGAAAAGCCGAATCAGTTATTTAATGCTTTTGCCGTTTTTGTTTTTCTTCTTTTTGCTGTTGCTTCTGCCAATACTGGTTTCAATTGTCCTCTCTTTCACATCATTTGATTTTTTTAATATGCCTGTGTTTGTTGGGGTTGATAATTTCATCACACTGTTTGTAGAGGACGGAGAGTTTATAACAGCTTTGCAAAATACCTTTTTATTTGCTTTGATAACAGGTCCGATCAGCTATTTGCTTTGTTTCTTTATCGCATGGCTTATAAACGATTTAAACCATGTTATGCGTTCGGTTATCACCTTTGTATTTTATGCTCCTTCTATATCAGGCTCGCTTTATACAATATGGAGCATTCTTTTAAGCAGTGATCGTTACGGAATGATAAACAGCTTCCTCATAAGCCTCGGTATTATAAAAGAACCGTTGCTTTTCCTAAATGATCCGGATATGATATTAGGCTGTCTGATAGTAATTCAGCTATGGATGAGCTTAGGCACAGGCTTTCTATCGTTTATTGCTGGATTTCAGATGGTAAATCGCGATTTATTTGAGGTCGGAGCGATTGACGGAATACAAAATCGTTGGCAGCAACTTTGGTATATAACACTGCCGCAAATGAAGCCAATGCTTTTATTCGGTGCTATTACTCAGATAGTGACTGCGTTTTCGGTGGGTGACGTTAGCCTTAACCTGTGCGGTTTTCCAAGTGTCAACAATGCTGGACTTACACTTACGCTGCATGCGTATGACTATGCCAACTTGCGCTTTGAAATGGGATATGGCTGTGCCATTACATTTATACTTTTTGCAATTATGTATATAATGCATCGGATAATAGGAAGCCTGATCAATCGCATCGGCAGATAGGATAGAAGCTTATGAAATTGAAAACAAAACAGTTGAACAGATCACTGTGGGGCAACGGAATATCATTATTTATGCTGATGTTAATGGGAGCGTTTATGCTTTTGCCGTTGGTGTATACTGTTGCAAGCTCATTGAAGCCTACGGAGGAATTTTATGTTTTTCCGCCGAAGCTTTATGCTGTAAACCCTACTTTTAATAATTTTCTTGATCTATGGGATATTTTTGCAAATATGCGGGTTCCGCTTTCGCGGTACATATATAATACACTTTTCGCCTCAATTACGGGTACGGTGCTTGCCGTAGTGTTTGGCATTATGGGTGCATATGTGCTTTCAAAGCATGATTTTCCCGGGAAAGCAGCGCTTAACAGAATTATAGTTGTAGCCCTTTTATATACAGGAAATATTCTAGCGGTTCCGCGTTATCTGATTATTTCAAGGCTTAATTGGCTTGATACATCGATGGCGGTTTTGGCTCCTACGCTGGCATCAACTATGTGTATCTTTCTTTTGCGGCAGTTTATCACTACCGTTCCCAACGCTATGCTGGAAAGTGCAAGAATAGACGGCGCGGGAGAATTTAGAATTTGCTTTCAGATGGTAGCGCCGAATGTTAAGCCTGCCTGGATAACAGTTACTATTCTTACGTTTCAGTCACTTTGGAATAATAATGGCTCAAGCGTCATTTTTACCGAGACCAAGAAACTTTTGCCCGCGGCAATTTCACAGGTAGTATCCTCCGGCATTTCTCGTGCGGGAGCTGGTGCGGCTGGGACCTTGATTATGATAATTCCTCCGATTTTGGTCTTTGTGATTTTTCAACGCCAGATAATTGAAACTATGGCAAATTCAGGTGTTAAAGAATAAGCCGGAGCAGCTTGGAAGGAGTGATTTTTTGAAACGTATAATTGTAGTGGCTGTGTGCCTTTTTATACCAATAAGCACTATGATAACAGTATCGGCGGGCTCTAATTTTGAAGAATATAATTACAGCACCACCGGGGAAGCTGTACCGGCTCCTAAAACTTATGAACCTACTGCGGTTTATTATGGGAATGAGGAAACTGATTTAAAATTTTCAGCACCACAGGATATTGCAACGGACAACGACGGAAATTTATATCTGCTTGATCCGGGAAATGACCGTTTGATGATTTATGATGTTGATTTTCGTCTTAAATCCGTAATATCGTTTCCGGAAATTGGCGGCAAACAAATTTCTTTTACGGGATGCAGCAGCCTTTTCGTTACAGAGGACTCGATTTATATATCAGATAAGGAAAACGGCTTGATTTATGTACTTAGCCGTGACGGAAGAGGAAAAAGAACGATAACCTTTACTCCGCAGGCGGTAGTTGACAGTGATTTTGTTTTTAAACCTATGCACATTACGGTAGATGAAGCCGGAATAATTCAGGTACAGGCGGAGGGCTGCTACAACGGACTTATAACGCTTGACGCGGACGGAAAAATGATCGGATATTACAGTGCGAACTCAATCCAGACTTCTCTTTCGGTATTAGCCTCGCAGTTTTGGAAGAATATTTTTTCCCAAGAGCAACAGGACAGCATGAAACAGACGATACCTGTTGAGTATTCAAGCGTTACTATGGACAGCAATGGTTTTATTTATACTACAACTAAGAAAACCGAAAATTCAACCTTTGAAATAAAAAAGCTGAATCCTTACGGTGAAAATATTTTGGGATACGATGATACTTACAGCAGCGTTAAAACCGGAAACGGCGATTATGGGGATTTGCGCACGCTTTATTCCGAAGGCAAAAACATTGATACGACCTTTGAAGATATATATGTGGACTCCGAGGACTTTATATTTGCGCTTGATACCGCAAGAGGAAGAGTTTTTCAGTACGATCAGAATAGTAATTTAATATCCGTGTTCGGCGGAATAGGTGATCAAATGGGTACGTTTGCACTTCCGGGTGCGGTATGCGGATACGGAGAAAGAATTTATGTGCTTGATGAAACCAAAAACAGCATAACGGTGTTTGAACCGACCGATTATGTCCGCAATATAAGAAAAGCATTGCTCCTGGACAGTGAGTGCGATTATTCACAGGCAGTAAAGTATTGGGAACAGGTTTATCAAGCAAATTCAAACTGTTCCCTTGCGCTTTCGGGACTCGGAAAGGCAGCTTATGAAAACGGAGAGATCGCAAAGGCTATGAATTATTTTAGGCTCGCAGACGACCGTACTAATTACGATATAGCCTATACCGCGTACCGCACGCAGTTTATACGGGAACATTTTGTTCTAATCGCAGCCGTGGTTATTGTTCTTGTTATCGCCGTAATATTACTTTTGAATTATGCAAAAAAGAAGGAAAAGCGTGATGAATAAATTACTGTCAAGACCATATTTACCGGCGTTGCGCGTAATATTCAAGCCTTTTGATTCTTTTGAACTCTTAAAAGAAAAAAATTATGGTGCGTTATGGCAGCCTGCGGTTATAGTATTGTTACTGTTTTTAACCCGTGTATTCAAATTGGTCTTTGGAGGATTCCTGTTTAATATGACGGATATAAGTCAGGTTAATCTTCCGATAGAGTTTGCCACAGTGGTTTGCATATATATACTTTTTGTTTTTGCAAACAAAAATTTTTGCGACTTAGCGGACGGAGACGGAACAATGACAGACGTCGCCCTTGTTACCGCATATGCCCTGTTGCCATATATTATTTGTTCACTCGCAAATATAGTATTGTCGAACATATTCGTTGCGCGTGAACAGGATTTTATGGAAATAATCAGCACTGTAGGTTTTCTTTGGTCTGCTTTGGTCGGTCTTGTCGGTTTGAAATCTGTTCACAGGTATTCGTTTGGGAAAACTGTGCTCACAGTTTTTATTACCGTTTTGTTTATGGCTCTCATTGCTTTCCTGCTTGCTATTTTGTTTCTTATAACGCAGCAGCTAATTATTTTCGTTAAGGATATTTACAGCGAAATAGTATTCAGAATGTGATGATTAATTATCAAAACCGATTCTGCTTATGCAGAGGAAAGGGATATATATGACTGTCAGAAAAATTGTTGCCGCGCTTACGGCGGCTGTGCTGTTTTCGGTTGCTGTGTTTAATATGTCGGCTGAAAATAACAATTCTTTAATATATGAAAAAGGTCGCGCCGACGGCGGAACTGCTCAAGCATCAACGTGCTGTGCGCTTTCGCTGAATAAGGAATCCGGAGAGTTTTCGGTTTTATACAGCGATGGGTTTGCATGGCAGTCTAATCCGGTTTTCGGAGGCTTTGATAAATTGGCATCAGGAGCAGAGCGCACTAATCAGCGTTCTCTGCTGTTAATAAGCTACTTAAATGCTGAGGGGAATGTTTTTGAAGCAAGCTCTTTTGTGGGGTCGGTTAATAAAGGCGGTATGACTGTGAATGAGAAGAATACAGGAGCTGTTTTTACCTTTGATTTTCCCGATATCGGAATTTCGGTCCCATTGGAAATTAATTGCGCCGGAACTTATTTTGAGGCAAGTATTAATAGCTCCGAAATAAAAGAAACAGGTGATAATCGCTTGCTTACAGTTACTGTTTTACCGTATTTCGGCGCGGGTTCAGTATCAGAGGACGGATATTTGCTCATTCCGGACGGTTCTGGTGCAATAATCTCGTTAGAATCCCCTGACTCATACAATAAAATATACGAAAAGGCAGTTTACGGCGAAAATTCAGTATTGTATAAGAATACTGAATCAACGGTAGAGGAACAGATATATATGCCTGTTTTCGGTATTAAGCGCAGTGATTACGCGATGCTGGGTATAATAACGAAGGGGGATGCTTTAGCGGCAATTACGGCTAACGCCTCAACTGGCTATTGTACTGCCGCTCCAAAGTTTACTTACCGCCAGGTAGATACTTCGCATCTGATGGAGGGCTCATCTAGGGAAAAGGTGGTTTCTATTGTTCCAAAGACACCCACAGATTCTGATTTTTCGGTTAGATATATGTTTTTGCAGGGAGAAAAAGCCGACTATGTAGGTATGGCTGAATGTTATAGAGGTTATTTGACCGAAAAATACAACCTTGTAAATAAAAGCTCACAAGGCATATCTCTTGATATTTCTTTTACGGCGACTGCTGAGACCGATAAAAGTTTTCTGGGAATACCGTATAAAGGTCTTACAGCTTTTACAACACTTTCGGATATAGAAAATGTCTTTAAAACTTTCAATAAAGAAGGTATCGAAAATGTCAGTCTATCCCTTTCCGGGGCATTTTCGGGAGGAACTTACGGAGAAATTCCAAATAAGCTGAAGCTTTGCAGCAAGGTCGGAGCTATTGAGCTTTATGAAAAGCTTAATGGGGAAATGCAAAACAAGATGGGAAGAATATCCTTACTAACTAATTTTCAGCGAATATATAACATGGGCAACGGGATTTCCAAGACCTATGGCGCCGCGAGAGAAGTAAGCGGTGCCATTAGCAAGCAGTATGAGTATTATCCTGAAAATTTCGGAAAAAACGAAGAACGCGTGTGGTATCTTTCAAATGCGGCAGCGCTTGAAAAAATTACAAAAAGCTTTGCGAAAAGCGCAAAAAAATATAATGTTAGTCTCGGTCTTTCGGATATGGCGAGCGAGCTTTACGGTGACTATCGTCTAAATTCTGTAAGCGACCGTGCAGCTATGCTTGAAGCTCAGAATGCAGCATTTAAGCGGCTATATGAGGCTGTCGGCGATATTTATTTCCAAAATGCTAATATCTATGCACTTGAGTGGGCGTATATGATTTCCGATGTTCCGACACGTTCAAGTCAATATGATCTATTTACCGAAGATGTGCCTTTCTATCAAACGGTTATTCACGGTATAGCTGATTATTCGGTTTCACCGATCAATCTTGATGGTGACAGCAACAAAGCGTTTTTAAAAGCATTGGAATATGGTTCTGCAATGCGTTATGATCTTATATGCAGAAACGGAGATGAAATAAACAAATCGTCAGCAAACGGTTTATTTTCTTCAAACGCTGACGTATGGCTTGAAAAAATTATACAAGTAGAAAAAGAGGTTTCGGATTTTTACCGACGCAACGCCGGCTGCACCATAACCGGTCATTCTCAGACGGAGGAAGGAATATACCGCACCGATTATTCAAACGGCAGTAAAAGCATTGTAAATTATAACAGTTTTGCCGTTGAAGTATATGGTTTTACGGTTGAAGCGGAAAGCTATCTGCTTATTCCTGGAGGAGTGCAATAAATGAAAATTAATTCAAAGACACGTTCATATGAACGCAGGCGAGAAATAAGCGGTATAATTTTTATACTTCCATGGCTTATCGGGTTAGCGGTTTTTTTCATACGTCCCATTTTTAGCTCGCTTTATTATAGTTTTTCCGAGGTTAATATTGATAACGGAATTGTAATAAACTATGTGGGCCTTGCCCAGTACAGGGAATTGCTTACAGAAGATACAGAGTTTTTACCATCATTGTTTGATGCGTTTAAGCAGATTATAACCGATGTACCGCTTATATTGGCACTCAGTTTGTTTATAGCGTTGCTTTTAAATCAGGAATTTTACGGCAGAACCTTAGCAAGAGCGGTTTTTTTTCTTCCGGTCATAGTGGCATCGGGAATTGTTCTTACGCTATTCAGTCAGGATTCATTTGCAAGCGGAATGATGTCCGAAAATACCAATTCAGCTTTATTCGGAGCCTACGGACTTGAATCAATGCTTCAAAAAATGAATCTGCCGAGTGATATCATATCTGGACTTACGGGTGTTGTAAATAACGTCTTTAATATAGTATGGCAAAGCGGTATTCAAATTTTACTTTTTTTAAGCGGTTTGCAGTCTATTCCGCAATCGTTTTACGAGGCGGCGTCTATTGAGGGCGCAAACGGATGGCTTTCTTTCTGGAAGATAACCTTTCCGACTCTTATGCCCACGATGCTGGTAGCAATAGTATACAGCATAATTGATTCATTTACATATTATGCCAATCCGGTTATTAAGCTTATAGATACCGCGTATCTCGGAAATATGAGATTTGGCTACGCAAGCGCAATTTCATGGTTATATTTCCTGTTTATAATGATAATCCTTGCGCTGGTGTTTTTATTTGTAGGCCGTAGTGTAAAATACAGAAGTTGAGTGGGGAGGTAACGCGATGAATAAAAGCAAAGCATTCAAATGCGGAAGAAAGACCGTTTTTTCGCTCTTACGCGCGGCAATTCTTATCGAGATAGGATTTATTGTGCTTTATCCTGTGATATATATGTTCAGCATGGCATTTAGACCCGTAGAGCAGATGTATAATCCTAATGTTATTTGGGTTCCGCTTTCATTTACACTCGACAATATAAAGCAGGTGTGGGATTTTATGGAATTCCCTAAAGCTGCATGGACTACGCTTTATCTTGACGGTATTTGTGCGGTGTTTCAAACTGCCGTTTGCTGTGTTGTCGGATATGGTTTTGCACGCTTTAATTTTAAGTGCAGGAATTTACTGTTTGCTGTAGTTATATTCACAATAATAGTACCGCCGTCAACTACTCTGATTTCTTCTTATCTCCAGTACCGTTCTTTTGATTTTGCTTATATTTTTTCGGCTTTAAACTGGGTATTCACAGGCAATTTTGAGGGTATAAGGCTTTTGAACACGCCGTTTGTTATGTGGCTTCCTGCGCTGTTCGGAATGGGTATAAGGTCGGGACTTTTTATATTCATATACCGTCAGTTTTTTATGGGATTGCCCAAAGAGCTTGAGGAAGCGGCTTATATTGACGGATGCGGTTCATATAGTTGCTTTGCAAGAATAATTCTTCCGAATGCGAAAACTGAAATAATTACGGTTTTGATTTTTTCTTTGGTATGGTACTACAATGATACATATTATTCAGCCACATATATGGACTCTTTAAGAACCATATCAACCTCACTTGAGTATCTTAATGAAAATTTAGCTACTTTAAGTCCGACAGGAGCAGTATTTGACCGTTATCAGGTGGTGACTCTTGTGCAGGCGGCATGTCTTTTGGTCATTACGCCGCTTACGGTTTTTTACATATTTATGCAGCGGTATTTTACCGAAAGCATACAGCGCACGGGAATAGTAGGCTGATTTGTACGCTTTTGAAAGGAATGATATGATGAAAAGTAAGTCGATTTTAACGAATATTTCGACAATTATTCTGATAATCACTTTGATTATCGGTGTGTTGCCGATAGGCTTTGCAAGCGCTCAAAGTGATTCACAAGCCGTTTTTACGGATTTGAAGATGACTCTTAATGAAAACTATGAAGGCGCAGCTTTCTGGGTAATAGAGCTTACCGCCGACAAGGAAATAGGCTTCGGTGACAATTCTTATTGGTACAGGAATTTACAGCAGTATTCCTCTGATGAAGAACGCAGTGAATTAGTTGAAAGTGTACGTAAAAATATAATAATTAACGGTAAGTCTATTGACGAAGGGCTCAATGCTTCTGATGATAATGTGACCTCTACCCGTGTAAAGGTAGGCTGTTCAACCGATAAAACGCTTAATAAGCTGTGGATTGCTGTTACAGCGGAGTTCGCAGGTCAAAAGGATAATGTTTACGGAGTGAATGATTATACGGATTTCACACTGGAATTCAGGGATGGATTAATCCTTAACTCTTACCGGATTAAGCCGGTAAAGTATAAATACCGTTCTTATGATCAGATTTTTAAGCTTGATACAGGAAAATCAGAGTTTGCAGAAGTGGCTTTTGAATGTGACAACGATTATGAAGATGATCAGTATTATGTTATTATGCTGAAATCCGAATCGGAAATAGGCTTTGGAGACGGTTCTTTTCCGTACAGAAATTTACAGCTTATTGACGACGGGGCAGAGGATTCATATAATTCTTTGGCAAATTCTCTGCGCTCATCGATAATCATAAACGGAATAACGGTCGGGCAAGCTCTGGAATCCGCACAGGATCATAATTTTTCAACGCGAATTAAGATAGGATGTAAAGATAACGGAACAGAAAACAATTTATATATAGCGATTAAAAGGAATGACAATCCTTATGGAATTACTGCCGATTCCGATTTCATTTTTGAAATACGCGATGGTATAACACTGAACGGCTTTAATATTGAGTCGGGACAATACCGTTACTGTGCGGCTTCAAAGAGAATTATAAAGAATAACGGTTTTTCGGAATTTATAGAAGCGAAATTCGCCGAAGATTCAAATTATGAAGGAGATATATATTATGTTATCACTCTAAAGTCTGAGGCAGAAATTGGCTTTGGCAATAATTCCTACTGGGACAGAAACCTTCAGCAAATAAATTCCGCTGCCGGTGATGAGCACAATGCACTTGCGAAAGAGCTTCGCTCAAAGATTTTGATTAATGGTAAAGATATAGAATCTGCACTAAATCAGGCAGAGGATAAAGCTACCTCTACCCGAATTAAAATCGGGTGCAAAAGTAATAACAATACTGAAAATTATCTTTATATTGCGATTAAAAAGAGCGATAATCAATACGGTGTTTCTTTATCATCGGATTTTACTCTTGAATTTAAAGAGGGAATAATCCTTAATGACAAAAAAATTCCTGCTGCGGTTTGGAACTATAATGCCTCAAATGGCAAAATGACTTTGAAAGGAGCAGTTGACTCTGCCTTTGACGATTCAGGAGCGGATGACTTGAACGGGGCTACGATACAAAGCGTTTCTCTTACAAAACAGGATACGGGTTACTGTTCAAGCCACGGATCGGCATATGCCGATAAAGCTCAGTGGATTATCAGGATTACGACCGATAAAATCATCGGTACAGACACTAGCTACTACGGCAGGCATTTGCAGGTGTCCAGCAATCCAGAACTTAAGGCTGCAATTTGTACGAATATTCTAATAAATGGTAAAACGCTGAACGAATGTCTTGAAGGAGCGGCTGATGCTCATACCGCAATTCATATTAAGGCGAGCGACAAGGTACTTGAAATTGCCATACCGGTTGACAATAACTATGGCTTTAACGGAGACAGCGACTTTATGGTCAAGATACAAAAAGAAATAACTCTTAACGGTTATTTAATTAATCCGAGAATAATTACATATACGGCACAAGCGGACGGCGAAAAGTTCACAATAGAAAAATTCAAGCCGGACCCGCCAAAAACAACCGCAAATGTGATAAGTGCTTTGCTTGAAAAATCGGAAAGCGGCTTTTGCTCCAATCATCCGGCGATAACACAGTGGGTTATTAAGCTTAAATTTGATGCAGACATATCTCCGAATCAAGACCCTAATTATTATGACAGGCATTTGCAGGTGACAAATAATGCCGAATTGCAAATAGCAATATGCAATAATATTTTGCTGAATGAAAAATCCGTCGGCGAATGTCTTGCTGAGGCGGGAGGTGACGCGCATGCGGCTCTTCATGTTAAAGCCTCTGGTTCATCGCTGGAGATCGCTGTTCCCACCGATAATGTTTTCGGATTTGACGGAGAAAATGATTTTACCATTACGGTTTCAGAAGGTATAACCCTCAACACAAAAAGTCTTACTCCTGTTATCGTTAATTATGTGGCTTCAGCGGATAGCTTTGAGATTAAAGAAAAAACCGATGAGCCGAAGCAAGGAAATATTACGGAAGTTAAACTGACAAATGAAAACGATAAAATCTGGGTTATTACCTTAACTGCTGACGAGGATATTACCGTATCGGGCGGCATTTCGAGCGATCTTCAGTTTGCAGACAGACAGCGTACCGAGGAACGCAAAAAACTTTCCTATGAGATTATCGAAAAAATAACAATAAACGGTGAAACTCTTGCCGAAAGTATGGAGCGCGCAGAAAATCATTATACCGCGCGTGTAAGCGCATCGGGAAACAATCTTGTTATGAAGCTGAATATGAAGTCTCCGACAACGGTAGATAACGACTTTCATATAAGCGATAAGGAGGATTTTACAGTTTGCATAAGAGAGGCGCTTACAATCTCCGGTGTCAGTATTGCTCCTGTGAGATACAGATATGATTCAGCGTCAGGCAGCTTTGTTATAGATGACGGAGAGGATATTAAATGTATTGCCGAAGCTAAACTATATATAACCGGCAGCGAGATAGGGGAGAACGGTAAGGGGATTTCTTTGTGGCCCGGCGGTGGAAGCAGGTATGTCAGATTCTTGCTTGACGGTAAGGTTACAGGAAATTCGCACAACGCAGAAGCGCTGGCGACAAAGCACGGTGAGCAATGCCGCCAATACATTTTTGTTGACGGTATGTCGGTGTCTGAGTGGATCGGTTACGGTGAGGGTGACGTTTATCAGGTAATGATCCGGTTCAAGGATAACTATATCGAATTTCTGTTTGACGGAAGCCGAGAACCGGGAATGGTAGAGGACGAAGCACACTGGATAGAGATTAAAGACGGTCTTTACTCCGCGACAGGCGAAAAAATCATGCCGCAAAAATTATATTATAATCCAGACACTGGCTTTTGGGAACTTGTAGACAGCTTTGATGGGCTGGAAAAGCCATGGATAATAAGCGATTTTGAAAAGAGAACTGAAAATATGCTAAACGGTATCGTCAATGATCCAAGTTATATTCTGAGCTGGTATGACGGGGATGAAAAGGCAGTATCCGAAATGTTGCTTAATTATGAAAAGGCTCTTGAAGAGGTGCTTAGCGGAGACGAGGCTGCTGCAAATACCGATACTTCTAAAAATGATGAAAGTGAAAACAGCGGCAAAAAAGTTATTGTAAAGAAATATAAAAAGGTTGTGCCGTCAGAGACGGTGTATGAGTATTATCTGCCGGTTTGGTCAATAGCTTTGATTGCCGTGGGTGCAGCTACACTGTTAATTATCTTTATTGTGAAACGCAGACATAGAAAAACTGCAAAATGATGAAAGAAGGAAGAACTATGAAACAGAAAATTTCTTTATTAATGAGCCTGATTTTACTTCTGCTTATTCCGTTAAGCGGTTGCAGACATGCAGTGTCGGGCGGAGAAAGTGTTATTGAATATGAATCGTATGTTATGGTCGGCGAAGAGCAGAACAGCGGATCAGGCGATTCTGCGTCACAGACCGATACACTGTCTCAGAGTGGATCGTCCGCTTCAGGCACAGCTGCTGCCAACGATATTCCTTCAAAGCTTGATAATCCCAAAATCACGTTTATCTCATGGTATGATCCGGGATTTTCTGATTCAACACTGCCGATATATAGAGCAAAAAAGCGTTATGAGGAGCTTTACGGTAAAAATACTATCAATATTGTTATTACATCAAGTGCCGACGGATACAAGGAAAAAATAGTTGCCTTGCTTGCGGGTGGCGATGCTCCTGAAATTGTTCAGGCAAAGACAGATTG
>CALWUZ010000218.1 GCA_944384845.1 uncultured Clostridia bacterium | reverse complement strand
CGGTATTTATCCAGTCTATCAGCATATCAAGCATTTCCTCAGTCCAGGTGTTTCTGTCTATCTGAGCGGTTGTAAATTTACCCTGACAAATCATTTCAAAACCGAAATCGTCCTTGACATGTGTTTTCGAGGCGCCGTCCACCACGTCTGCCACGAGATGAGACGGTATAAACAGAACGCCGCCTCCCGCGCCGAATACAACGTCGCCCGGGAGACATACCGCGCCGCCGAAGCTTGTGATATTGTTCCAGTCCTTCATTATAAATTCGCGGATAGGTGTCGGGTCAATGCCCCGGTAGTAAACCTGAACGTCCGGGACTTTTTTCATCTGCTCAATATCGCGCACGCCGCCCCAAATTACGGCGCCGCCGGTTTTGGTATGCTTCTGCAGAGCGGTGGTTAAGTTTCCGCCCAAAAAAGTGCCCTTGTATATCTTATCGTACATATCGCATACCACAACATCGCGCTCATACAGGTGATCGATAACCCACTGGTTATAGTTGCCCTGAAGACCGTCCTCGGCTCCTCTCGCAAACTGCACATTGTGCAAATCCGGACGTGTGGGGCAGTAGGTGCAGGTCACGGCTCTGCCGACCAGCTTTCTGCCGTCGTCGTGCAAAGGCGTCAGCGGCGCCAAGCCGCCGCCGACAAACTGATGCTCATAGCCGAGCACAAAAATCGGCTTCCATACCTCTTCAAGCGTCATTCCGTAAAGCGCGTCGAGGTATTTATCTTCAACCTTCGGTCTGCCGTCAGGCATGCGCTCGCCCTTCCAGAGCGGGGTTAAGGAAATTATTTCCTCTCGGTCATTGAAATGCATTATTATCAGTCCCTTTTTACTTGCGATTATATAACTAATCACAAAAATTATTCTATATCCGCTTATATCTGTATTTCGACGGCTGATTTTATATCGCAGCCCTTAGGCAGATAAGCTTCTGCTTTTAACTTTTCTTCTCCTAAGCTTACGGTAAAATCATAAGTTCCGTAAAATCCGTTGAAACAGAAGCTGCCGTTTTCGGATTTGGACTTTCCTTCTGTGCGCCATTCTTTGTTTATAAGTCTGTCAAGTGTTTTATAAGCCTCCTTTGGCTTTCCGTTTCTGACCAGCCCGCCGTAAGGCAGATTTTCGCCTTTGGCGTTGCGTTCTTTATCGCAGAGAATACCGTTATCATCAAGATTCCACCAAAAAATTCCGGACATGCTTTCATGTGAAAAGCAAACCTTATAGATTCTTTCGGCGGCAAGCGCCTGAAGCTCTTCGTCCTCGCAGGAAAGACCGATTTCAGAAAGCACCAGCGGTTTACCGAAGCTGCCGTAGGTGTCCAGAAGTTTATAAAGTCTTTCGGAATCAAAAATATTTTTATAATATTCGCTGTCAGAAATATGACACTGAAGACCTATACGGTCGATTTTAAGACCCTTGCTTAAAAGCTTTTCAAGCAGTAGGTAATATCCTCCGTAAATACCCCTGAATTCCCCGAATGCGGCTCCTGTCGCTTCGTTTAGAATAAGAGTGTTATTATGAAAATATTTCTCCGCCAGATTAAATATCTGTTCGATATAATCATCGGGCGGGAAAACGCATTTCCATCCGTTGTCTCTGTATTCAAACTGCTGGTCAAAAAGTCTCGAAGGCTCGTTGACGCAGTCAAAAACAGGAACAATATCAGCATATCTGTCTGAAATTTCCTTAAAGCGTTTTTCTATCAGGGGATAAAGCTCATTCCATTTTTCAGGCAGCCATTGCGGAATAAATTCCTGCCAGAAAAGCGGATGCCCTTTCATATTTATATTATTTTTTAAACAAAAATCAACCGTTTGATCAACAGGCGGTCTGCGATACACATCATTCGTTGTATTTCGGGAATAACGAAGGTATCCCTTTTCAGGTTCCGTACCCTCCCAGTAAAATGGCAGAACTGCGGTATTAAATAGGTTGAGCCATTGCTTATTATAGTTTTTTTGCTGATCGGAGTTTTCATATTGATTGAGCATAAAGATATTGCATCCGAAATCAAAATCAATTTTTTTGAGCTTATATGTAATTTCCGCATTATTGACCGGCTTGCCGTTTTTTGAAATTTTAACAGTGAAGTCGGCTTTTCTGTTTCGCTTGATATTTTCGTCCGCTCTGTCCAAAAAATAATTTTGACTCTCTTTTAAAGCTTTTTTTATATATGACATATTTATTTCAGCTCCAGATTCTGTCGTTTGAAAATTCTCTGTCCCATTCTCCAGTCGGCTCAAAATATCCCGGAATATCCGGATTTATATGCGCTTTTATTACTTCCTCGTCAAGTCCGTCAAAGCCGAGTCCCGGCTTTTCGGGAACCTTTATAAATCCGTTTTCAAACAGCGGATTGGGTATTCCCGTCACCATATCTGCCCACCACGGAATATCAACAGAATGAAACTCAAGCGCAAGACAGTTATGCATAGCCGCCGCCGTATGCACCGCCGCAAGGCAGGCTACAGGACTTTCCGCCATATGCACCGCTACCGCGACTCCGTTTTCGTCTGCAATATCGGCTATCTTTTTAAGCTCCAGAGCTCCGCCGCAGGTGAGAATGTCGGGATGAATTACCGATACGCCTCCCGCCTTGATAAGAGTTTCAAAGCCCTCCTTGAGGTAAATATCCTCGCCTGTGCAGATTGGTACCGCCGTGCTGTTTTTAAGCCGGACATACTGGTCTGTATACATCCAGGGCACCATATCCTCAAGCCATGCGAGATTGTAAGGCTCCATTCTTTTCGCGAAGCGTATGCAGTCTTCAACGCAGACGTGACCGAAGTGATCTATTGCCAGCGGCACCTCGTACCCTATGACCCTGCGTACCTCGCTGACATAGTTTTCAAGATAGTCAAGCCCCTTTTCGGTTATATGTATTCCGGTAAAAGGATGAGCGGTCGTGACTATGGAATAGCTTTTCTGATGCTTGACCATATCCGCCGTAACGCTGCCGCCCTGAACGTTAAGTATATGCGAGGCGTATTTTTTCATATCATCTATGAATCCGAGCGGGGCGTTAAGCGTGCCCGGAATATCCAGAAGAAGCCCTATGCCTAAATCCATTTTAAGAAATGTAAAGCCCATATCCATACGTTTTTTCAGGGCAAGCCCCATATCGTGACCGGTGTGCCTGCCGTCGACGTCGGTATCGCAGTATACGCGAACTTCGTAACGGAATTTGCCGCCCAGGAGCTGGTAAAGCGGCACCCCGTATGCCTTTCCGGCTAAGTCCCACAGGGCTATTTCAATGCCGGAAACTCCGCCGCCCTGACGGGAAGGCCCCCCGAACTGCTTGATTTTGCGGAATATTTTATCCACATTGCAGGGATTTTCGCCTATAATGCGGCTTTTAAGCATAAGCGCGTAGGTTTTGCTTGAGGCGTCGCGCACCTCGCCGTAGCCGGAAATACCCTGATTCGTATCTATGCGTAGAAGGGTGCAGCGCTTGGGAGCACCGTCTATATCGACAAAGCGCATATCCGTTATTTTAAGCTCCGAAGGATTGGAATAAGTGTTAATCATTTATTACCTCCAAAAAATACGATTGAGATTTAAAGAGCGAATCTTATAATCTGCCTATATTTTAATTCCGTGCGCATCCCGCTTCACCAACTATATTATTTGATTTGCAAACAATATTACGAATAGGGGAATAATAAAGCCTGTCGGCAAGGATGCTTTATCTGAACAATTTGACTTTTTACATTTTGTTCATCATTTTTAGGCGTGATAATTGTAAAATTACTAATAGTGTTAGTAGTTAGGAGGCGCATACTGCGGTGGATTACCATATTCTGGCGGAACGGCTGGTAGATCTTCAGACCAGTTTTCATCCGGTCCCTATAAGCCAGGAGCTTGCCGTTTTGGACAGGGGCATGTTCCTCGCCTTGAATTACCTTATGCTTCATAATTATTCCGCTTATCCGAAGGAGCTCAGCCGCGGCATGGGAGTCAGCTCCGCCCGCGTGGCAGCTCTGCTCAATCATTTGGAAAAAGAGGGGCTTATCAGCCGAAGAGCAGACCCCGGGGATAACCGTCAGGTAATCGTATCCCTCACGGAAGAGGGAGCAGAGATTATCGGCAAAAAGCGGGAACGGCTTTTAGACATGGTGGCGCAGATTTTGGAGGAACTGGGACCGGAGGATGCTGAAACGCTTCTCCGCATCGAGCAAAAGCTGGTGAATAGATTTCTGCTGCAGGCTCAAAACGGCGTCTCCTCCGGTACTGACGACAGAAAGGAGGCGGACTCATCTTCAGAATGAATGAAAAGCTAAAAGAAAAAATTAAAGAATCCCTTTCCAGCGTACTGCCCATAACGGTGATTGTTTTGCTGCTCAGCATTACCCTCGTACCGCTGGAGGTAGGCACTCTGACCCTGTTTCTTATGGGGGCTTTTCTGCTGATTGTGGGTATGGGACTGTTCCAGCTGGGAGCAGAGATGTCTATGACTCCTCTCGGTCAGGGCGTCGGCGGAAAGCTCAGCAAGGGCAGGAAAATTCTGCCTGTTGTACTTATCTGCTTTATAATAGGCGCCATTATCACTATTGCGGAGCCGGATCTGCAGGTGCTTGCAAATCAGGTGGCATCCATACCGAATCAGGTGCTGATTTGGACTGTGGCGGTCGGCGTAGGCCTGTTTCTGGTTGTTGCGGTGCTGCGCATCCAGTTTCATATAAGCCTGAGCAATCTGCTGGCGGTGTGCTATATTCTGCTGTTTATCCTGTCCTTTTTTTCGCCGGACAGCTTCACCTCGGTGGCGTTTGATTCCGGAGGTGTTACCACCGGTCCTATGACCGTACCCTTCATAATGGCGCTGGGCGTGGGTCTGTCCGCGGCCCGCAGCGATCCGGACGGCGCTGAGGACAGCTTCGGCTTGGTTGCGCTGTGCAGCGTAGGACCTATTATGATGGTTCTTCTGCTGGGAATATTCTACAACCCCAGCGACGCCGCATATACCGCTGCCGTAGTTCCTGAAATAAATACTACTGTCGATGTGGTGCGTCAGTTTGTCATTGCTTTTCCTCATTACGCAAAAGAGGTTATAACCAGTATTCTTCCGCTGGTAGGCGTGCTGTTAGTGTTTCAGCTTGCGACACGTTCCTACCGGAAGCGCCAGCTTCTGCGTATGGGAATCGGTCTTGTCTATACCATTGTGGGGCTGATTTTGTTCCTCACCGGAGTCAACGTAGGCTTTGCCCCTGTGGGCACCCTGCTGGGCGAGGGGATGGGAGCAAGTTCGCTTCGCTGGCTGCTGGTGCCTGTCGGAGTGGTGATCGGCTATTATCTGGTAAAGGCGGAGCCGGCGGTGCAGGTGCTCAACCAGCAGGTTGAGGACGCTACCGGCGGTACGGTTTCCCGCGGTATGATGAATCTGGCTCTTTCTGTGGGTGTAGCTTGCGCGGTGGCGCTTTCCATGGTGCGGGTGCTTACGGGGATTAATATCTACTGGGTTATAATACCGGGTTATGTTCTCGCTCTGCTGTTCAGCCGCAGAGTGCCGCAGGTTTTTGTAGGAATAGCGTTCGACTCCGGCGGCGTTGCCAGCGGTCCTATGACCTCAACCTTCCTGCTGCCACTTGCTATGGGTGCCTGCACCGCTTTGGGAGGCAACGTTGTCACAGACGCCTTCGGCGTAGTAGCGCTGGTGGCTTTGGCGCCACTGATTGCCATTCAGGTTATGGGGCTTGTATATACTTATAAATCGAAAAAATCAGCTCCTGCCGCTCCGGCTGTGCTGGACGAGGAGTTTGTTGATTTTGAGGAGGAATCGTAATGGCTGTTACACAGGAAGCGCGTTATCTCTCTCCGCGCATGGTCATTCTGATTACAAGAGAAGAGGATAAGAAAAAACTGGAAGAGCTGTTTGACCGGCTTCATATGCCTATCTGTTACCAGGCGCGCGGAAAGGGAACCGCGCCCTCGGAAATGCTGGATATATTCGGCTTAAGCGGCAGCGGCAGGCTGATTACTGTCGGTATTCTGCCGAAGTTTATGATAGGAGAATTGGAGGAAGCGGCGGAGCGCCGGCTTAGCTTTCGCAAAAAGGGCGGGGGAATTATTCTTACCGTCCCTCTGGTCGGTATGCAGCATCCGATTTTTCAGGCGCTGAGCGACGAAGCCGGGGAAGCGGTAAAAAGGAAAATCTATGAAAGGACTGAACAGGATATGGCAGAGGTAAAAAATCAGGATTTCGTGGTCATTTGGGTTTCAGCCGCCAGCGGCTACAGCGACGAGGTGATTGACGCGGCCCGCGCCGCGGGAGCAAAGGGCGGCACCGTGCTCCACGGCCGTCAGCGCCATTCGGAACGTATGAGCGAGCATTTCGGAATTTCCACTCAGGAGGAGCGGGACTTTGTGATGATGGTGGTTCCCCGGGAGAAAAAGGGGGAGATTATGTCCGCTATCGGAAAAGCCTGCGGTCTTTCTACCGAGGCTCACGGAGTGATTCTTTCCCTGCCGGTGGACGAAGTGTTCGGTCTTGAAAAGTGAGGCTGCTTTGGGGGACGGAATATACGGGAACCTAAGTCGTAAAAAATACCGTTTTTCAATATAAAATAAGACGGAGCGCGGATAAAAAACCGCGCTCCGTTTTCAGTTTAATTCAGCTTTTGTGACGGTAATGCCGTCCTGCTCCGGCGTTTCTGAGAAGCTCATTTTAATATTGTCTCCCGGCTTTGCGAGAGGCAGCTTATCCGAAAGGGTTACGGAAAGAATATATATCCTGCCGTCATTTTCAAGCTTTATATAATAATTGGTATTTCCGGAAACCACCGCGGACGCGATTTCCGCTATTACTCCCGAAACGGTAACCTCTTCGGAGTCCTCGAGCTCCGGATTTTCACTTTTTAATTTGCTCATATAATCCGAGCGGGCTTCTTCAACCGTTTCGCCTGTGCCCACAATCTGGTACTGGCTGACATCGACAAAGGCGTACATTTTTACAAGACCCGCGCCGTCCTTCAGAGACATAAAATATGTCGGTCTGTCGGACACGTTAAGGAGCAGCGGAAAGGTAGCGGTGTATTTAAGATGCTGAACCTGACCCTCCGCTGAGCTCATAGCGGAATATTCCTCAGCCCCGGGAATAGAGTAAAACTTTGTTTCCTTTGTGCGCAGGTTGGTGAGGACAAAGCCTACGTTTGATTCATCGCTTGTCACCGAGGTCATTCCGGTGTATAAATAAACATCGTCATTTATCGCAAGATAATTGTATCCGTCTGTCGGCTGCAATACGCCTTTCTGCCCGAATATGGAATTGAAAAAGCCTGAGCGGTATTTGCCGTTGTAGGTGAGCTGCTCCATTACCATTGCCGAGCTGTAAACCTGATCTACCCAGGTGGGAATTTTCTCAAGCGGGTAGTATTCGCTTTCACCGGTAACGGCGTTGAGCAGAACGGCTCCCTCTATGTCGCGTCCGCTCCATATTCCGATTTTAAAGCAGGCGCAGGAAGCAATCCAGTAGGGTGTGCCGCTGTCGTCAACTTCAAAGGTAATATTATCGAAAATTTTCGTAGGATACTTAAAGCGCAGATACCGGTTAAGGTCGCGCATAAAATATTCGCCCTTTGAATATTTTATACCCTCGGAAAGCCGCACAAGCTCGGTTTCCTGCGTAGTCATATCAACCGAAATATACGCCGGAATACCCTTTGACCGGTTGTTGAACCATTTGATCGCGTCGCCGTAGGTCAGCGGGGTGACGCGCACGGGGCGGCCGTTATAATTTATCTGGGTGTAATCCTCTTCAATTATAAACTGAGATACAAGATCCGACATTTCGCCCAATTTCCTCTGACCAAGTCTTGAGGCGGTGTCGCGGTCAACAACCGGAATCTGGCTCCAGTTTATTTCGGCAACATCGTTTGTAAAATTGCCGTCCTCCGGAGTAATCAGGCTAACATAGCGGGAGGCGTTGAATATTTTAGCGCCCGCAGCGGCGGCGATAACATTAAGCAGGACAATTCCCAATACGGCGATTAAGCCGAGCTTTACCGGAAAACTGAATTTTTTCAGTGAAGTGCGGTAACCGGCTTTTCCGCGTATTTTTTTTACGCTGTCTGAGCTTTTTAAAAAATCCCAGAGCTGTGAGAACGAGTGCACCGCAAGACATACCGCGATACAGAACACCAGAAATCCCCACATTTCGGCGCTTCGCGGGTTGAGCGGCGGAAGAGCAAACCAGTAGCCGATAAAAATGATAAGAATACATATCAGCCAGCGTATGACCGCTTTTAAATAATTTTTTCTCATTTGTTCTCTCCCTCTTTCTTTTCTGCGCAGCCCCTGCAGTTCCCGCAGCAGCCGCCGCAGGAGCGTCCGCCGCTCCTGCGCCGTCTGATGATAAATACCAGCGAGACGGCAAGCCATAAGGCTATTGCTCCTAAAATAATATAATCGTATATGCTCATATCAAAATCCTAAAATAAGACCGGCATTGTAAACAATAAAGGCGCAAATCCATGCCACAAGGCACTGGAAAACAATAATTCCGGCGGTCTGAAGCCTTGAGCCGAGCTCCGCTTTGAAGGTGGCGATAGCCGCGACGCAGGGTGTATAAAGTAAGGTGAAAATCAGAAAGCTTACAGCGGAAAGCGGTGTAAACATCGCGGAAAGCGCCGCTCCGAGGTTTTCGGTTCCGGTGCCGGTTAGGACGCTGAGCGTGCTAACAACGGATTCCTTCGCGGAAAGCCCGGCTAAAAGCGAGGTGCTTATCCGCCAGTCGTTAAGTCCAAGCGGCTTAAATACCGGAGAGATAAATCTGCCAATCGCGGCAAGCAGGCTTTCAGATGAGTCGGTGACAAAGTTAAGCCTTGAATCAAACGCTCCCAAAAACCATATTATCACGGTGGCGATGAATATAACGGTAAACGCTTTCTGAATAAAATCCTTTGCCTTGTCCCACATAAGCAGCAGAACACTTTTTGCGGAGGGCAGGCGGTAATTCGGCAGTTCCATCACAAACGGCACGGGATTGCCCTTAAAGGCGGTTTTGTTAAATATCAGCGCCGTTATTATCCCCATTACAATGCCGGATATGTAGAGCGCGGACATTACGAGCGCCGAGCTGTCCGGAAAAAACGCCGCGCTGAATACCGCGTATATCGGAATCTTGGCTGAGCATGACACGAAGGGTATAAGCATTATGGTCATTTTCCGGTCCCGTTCCGATGAAAGTGTTCTTGAAGCCATAATTGCCGGAACCGAACAGCCGAAGCCGATTATCATAGGAACGAAGCTGCGCCCTGAAAGCCCGATTTTCCGCAGCAGCTTATCCATAACAAAGGCGACGCGCGCCATATAGCCGGTATCCTCAAGCACCGAAAGAAAGAAAAACAGCACCACGATAAGCGGCAGGAAGGAAA
>CALWUZ010000217.1 GCA_944384845.1 uncultured Clostridia bacterium | reverse complement strand
CAATATAATTCTGTGTGCCGAATTTCCGGACACACGCGGTACTGAACTTGATAAACTTATGATAAATAATGGCGTGAGGCTGACGCGGAGCATCGAAGAACTCGCCGCGGGCTATTTCAAAACCGCGCAGGTCAAAGTCACCTGCTTCCACCTCAAACTGAATTTCTTCCTCCGGATGCGGTTCTTCCTCGGGAGATGAATACACGCTTTTGGAAGCCAGGTAGTAGTCTCCCTCTTTGAATCCTGCCCATCGGGGATTAATAGTGACGAAACCTTTGAGGACGCCGTCTTCTACAACGCGAATTTCGGGAAGGATAACCGAATTCTTCTGCATATGCCTTTAGCGCCGTATTTACTCCCGGACGGTCTGACGGCACGCCCTCGCGTCCCGAATCTGAATAATGCCCGACAATTATGATCTGCACGTCGGGGTTAGCTGACTTAATACGGTTCAAAATAAAGTTAGTAGCACCGTAGAATGTAGAGCGGTCCTCGGAATAAAGTCCGCCGTACTGCATATTCTCCTCACCGAAATAACCATAGTCATTATAGCCGTGATTGTAAAACACAATGTCAACCTTGCCGTTGCCCGAGATATACGGATCGACCCGGCGTTCATACGAGGTATTCAGTATTTTAACCCGTTCTGCATCGGTAAGTGTGCTTGGAGCTTGGTAGAAATTATAAGTGCTGAAATTTGTAAGTATATCAAGCTTTTCCTCCGCAGTCTGCGCAAGACCGTAGCCCGCCATTTGCCAATGCGCGTTTTTAATTCCTAACGGGTCGCCGTTTTCGGGATCGGCACGGTCAAATTTTCCCGCCGCGGCTGGCGATGAGCCCACCGCCATATTATACATTGCCGAAACGCCTGCCATATCGGCAACCATAGCGGGATAATTATTGTTTGCGGTGCCGGCGGGAATAGAGGTGCCTATCCACAGCACGCGCTTATTTTCAAGCATAGTTTTAATGATCTCACCCGATTTTGAAAAAGCCTCATTATAGCTTTCGGCAAAGGCTGCCGAATAGAGCCTGACGGTTTCTTCTCCGTTCACATACTCTCCGTAGGCGATTACAGTATATTCGTCTGCCTCGCGGTTCTTTTCAACAACCTCTTTAACGCTCAATGCATAGTCCTCATAAATATCGCAGCTGTCAAGCAGACCGTCCGCTTTCACGACAGCGGCATTATAGGGCAGATTTCCGTCAGCCAGCCAATCGGTATATACGTCAGAATCGGTAAAGGCTTTATCGTTTATAAGGATATTTCCTTTTGAAGCGAGCGTATATATCTTTCCGTTATAGCTTACAGATTTAAGCGCACGCGACGAAAAATCAAGCGCCGACGAATGCTCGCCGTCAGGCTGTACCGCCTTTGCGCCGTAAACCGCAAGTGAGCTTCTTCCCGCAGCATAAAGGCTGTCGGTATCCTTAGCGGCAGTATTTATAAATACTTCAACGTCTCCGTTCGGTACGGTGAAAACAAAGCTGTTTCCATTAAGACTGTCGGCGGTACGCTGTGAAGCGGCGTAAGTTTGCCCCGCAAAGCGATACTTTACAAGACCGTTTGCCATAATTTCATTTTCGGCAATTCCGTCTACAGTAACACGTACCTGATTTCCAATCTCCGCACGGTCAACGGTTATTCCGGTAGCATAATCGGTAACCGTAAGATAAGGTCTGCTTTCCTCACTTACCGAGATTTCGGCTGTGGGAATGCTCGACTGCTCGCTGCGGTAGAACTGAAGATCCGCCACCCAATAGTCCATAGGAGTAGCATTTGAATTTGTACTTTCGGCGCTGCTGAAGCCTATCCAGGAAGGAGCGCCCAATTCCTCAGGATCATATTTAACAGAACTGTCAGACGATTCAAACGCAGAAAACGGAATATCATAATATTCCCCCTCGGTTGAAACGTTTGAAAGCTTATAGCGCGGGTGCTTGGTAGTATACTTGACATTTGTGTGCTGAGTTATATCGGTTGTATATTTATTTATATAGATATACAGCGGTTTAACGCTTTCTGAGCCGCGCTTGATCCAAATACGTATACCCTCTGCGCCGGCAAATTCATTTTCCTCCCACAACAGACCTAACGACGCGCCGACATTTGTGCTTTTATAGCTAAGTAAACTCACTCCGGGATAGCTGCCGGCAAGCGAGGTCATATGAACCGAACTATATGTACCGGGGGTAGTCTTTTCAGAGTCTGAGGGGTAAACTGCTTCGTCTATAACCGCAATGCTGTTTGCCTGACCGTCGTTTTTAACAGTATCCGCTAAGATTTCATCATTCAGATTCTTGAAAAGCTGAGAGGCGACGCCTACGCGTCGGGATCCCGGAGCACGGATAAGCTGTAAATCAGATATATAATAATCGGTGCCTATCTGTGTAGCGTCCGATTTAAAGCCTATTGAATTCGGTATGCCGTTCACCTCCGGGTCATATGGTGTGTTGTTGGCATAATCAATGAAATCTGAAAACGGGATGTCATAGTATTCGCCCACTGAGGTAACATTGGAAACCTTACATCTGAAATGCCTGGTGCTTCCGCCGGTAGACGCAGTTGCAGTTCCGGCAACCGTTAAAATAATATTGATAGGCTGTATAGAGGTGGAGGGGCGCTGCAGCCATATTCTGATACCCTTAACATTTTGAAATTCTTCTTCTGTCCACAGCGGCCGGTCGGCACGTCCGGAATATCCGGTTCCGCTTGTATCCTTAATAAAATGAATCGCAGGGTATGCGGTGCCGCCGGTCCAGTCGTTATATATATGCAAAGACTGCCTGACATTGGAATTAAGCGGAATATGCGCCGGATCGGTGGTTATTTCGGCATAAATATCGCTTATAACCTCTCCGCTGGTACTGTCTGTCCGTCTGCCTTCGCGTACGTTGTCAGCCCAGTCCTCGTTAGTTGCGGTATTGAAACGGTCGGAGCTTACATATTCGTTTGCCGACGCCGCCTGCTTGCTTCTGTAAAGGCGAAGGTCTGCGGCATAGTACTGCAGGGTTTGATCACGCCCGCCCTCACCCGCTTTAAAGGAAATAAAATTCAAATTGCTTATTTCCTCAGGATCAAAGGCAAGACTTGAATCATTGCCGTTTTTGAAATCCGAGAACGGGATATAGTAATACCCGCCGTCAGGCGAAACATCCGGGCAGTTGGCCTGATAATAATTCTTGGCAAGACCCGGGTCATAAGTTCCCCCTGAGCCCATAGAGCCTATCATTACTATTACTCGCTTATTGTTGGCTTCAAAGGTCTCTCCGCGCTTCAGCCAGATAACAATGCCGTTATAATCGGATATATCGGCACTTCCGAACAGCGGACCGTAGGAATAGCGGTGTCCGGGGTCGGTATTATCTATAAAATGTATTGCAGGGTAGCCGCTTTGCGGGTTGGCTGTCTTGCCGTCGTACTCAAAGAAAACCGAATTGACAAGCCCCGACCCGGAGGGTACATGCTGTGAGTTTAAAACGGCGCTTACCGGCACGTTGCCGTCACGCTGACCTTTGTCCCACATATCCTGCGTGGCGAAATTAAACAGGTCAGAGGAAAGATAATCAAAGCTTTCCGAAAGAACTGGAGAGCTGCTCACGGCAGCGCTGCCGGTCATGCCGAGACCGGAAAAGAGCGAGAGTAAAAGTGCCGAGGTTAACACAAGTGACAAAGCTTTTTTCATCAAATAATACTCCTTTCTTTTTCACCAGAAAATATCCCTGTATGCCTGAAATCCGGAAACATATGCCTCTGTTCCGGCAGTGTCTCCGTTATCAGCCGTCAGCTTGACCGCAAAATAATCCACCGTTTTAAGCGATACCGCCTTTTTCCCGTTATAATAATTCGTAAACTGCTCAAACGGGCATTCAACGTATCCCTTATATCCTGCCGGAACATTTACCTTGCATTCATACATTGTGCGGTATTTCGTATTATTGTCGCCGTTGGCAAGCGCCCCCATAAAGAAAACCACTTCATAAGCCGGATTGTTTTCAGTGGTCGCTTCAAGCTGAAGCCAAAAACGTATTCCCTCATAAGCCTCAAGTGAATCGGGAACCGGATCGTGTACCACTTCTTCGGTGGCGCCGTCCGGCGAGCGCTCATCCAGCGCCCTCATTCCGATAAACTGACCGTATTTACCGCCGTAAAATTTCATTTTAAGGGCGGCCTCGGCGTCAGGCGCCAGATATTTTTTGTCCTTCACCATTGAAACCCGGATGGCGTCATCATTATAAACGGCGTCGCTTATCATTTTGTCGGTCATCTTTTCAAACTCCGGCAGACGGACATTTTCACGTTTTAAAGCGTCCTTCGCCGCAATAATACTCTCCTCACCCGCCGTTTCGTTTTCAGTTGTGACAGGACTTAAAAGATCGCCCTCTAAAGGCTCACCCATATCCACCGCCTCAATTTTGGCGCTCACCTCCCCGCCTTCCGGGGAAACAGAAGAATCGGAGGACGTTTGCGCCTTGCCGCAGGCAGTAAGCAGCAGCACCATAAGCAATGTTAATATAGCTGTTTTTTTCATAAATCACTCCTCTTTCCTTTATTTATTAACCGGTTAAACCGGAACGCTCCACACTTTGAATGAAAAACCGCTGTACAAACAAATAGAGAATAAGCGGAGGCAGAATAAAAATCAGACAGGCCGCGAACATTACCACCGTTTCCGAAAGATTTGTGGCATAGGTGCTGACTCCCATTGCCTTAGTCGCCAAATCCCTTATATTCTGCATTGTTTTTGAAAGAAAGAAATCCTGCTGATAAACTATAGACGGAAAAAACGAATCGTTCCACTGCCAGACAAAGCTCATAACAAATGTTACAACAAAGCCGGGTACGGCATTGGGAAGCATAATCTTAAGAAATGTGACCACTTCGCCCGCACCGTCTATGCGCGCCGCGTTTTCCAGCTCATCCGGCACGCCCTTGAATATCTGCATAAACAGCAGTATAAACAGTCCCGAACGGAAGCCGCTGCCGAAAATATTAAGCAAATAATATGTAGCCTCCGAAGTAGTTAAGTTTATAAACAGCTTTTCTCCGGTAAAAAGTCCGACTAACGAGCCAAACCCAAAAAAATCAAAATACCGGAAATTAAAAAACAGGGAAAGCACATAGGTCTGTACCGGAACCACAAAGGTCAGCACCGCCATAGCCACCAAAAACGGACTGCTTTTAAGCCTGAACCTGGCAAGACCGTAGCCTGCCATCGCACAGGACGCCATGCAAAGCAGCGTACTGATAATGACCACACGCAGGGTGGAAAACACCGACCCTACACCGCCCAGCGCGTCAAACGCAAACTTGAAATTTTCAAGCGTTAGGGAGCTCGGTATCCAGACTATGCTCGGATTATACATATCCTCGTAGGGGCGCAGGGCTCTCGTTATCATAACTATCAGCGGAAACAGCAGCACATATGACATTGCCACTATAAACGCCGTTCTGAAAACCGCAAAAGAGATTTTTCTTGCCCTGTCCTTCAGAACAAGACTATTGGCTTTATGCTTTTTCACTTTTTCCCCTCCCGCCTTATGTATAGCTTATCTTTTTTCGTGTAAGAAGTACTACTGCCGACAGAATAACGGCAATTACAAGGAAGTAAATAATTGCCGAGGCGGCGGCATTGCCGTAATCAAGATCATTGAATCTGCCTATAATACTCTTCATAACCGGATTCTGCTGATCAATAAAGATATCCACTATTGTATACACCCCGACGAGCAGCAGCGCCGGCGACAGCGCCGGAAAGGTTATCTTCCAAAAGGCGTCCCAAGCGTTAGCCCCCTCTACCGACGCCACCTCGTAATAGGTAGGCGGTATACGCTGCAAAAAGCTCAAAAAGAGCAGTATCTGCACGCCGGACTTCCATGTAAGGTCGAAAATCTGCGACACTATATTTGAAATTTCGGTAATTATACCCTGCGCAAAGTTAAGATTTGCGAGCTGTTCGGTAAGGGCGCTTGCCTGAAATATTGAGCCGCCGTCGCTTAATCCCGCTTTTGTAAAAAGATCGTTCTGAATGATTTCTATAACAACGCCAGAAGCTATAATAACCGGAATAAAGAAAAGCGAGCGGGCAAAAATTCTGCCTTTGAATTTCTGGTTCAGCAGCATCGCCACAAAAACCGAGAATATGAGTATTACCGGAACGCTTGAAACAAGGTTTCCAAGCTCTCCCACCACATTTCGGGTAAAATCGGCGTCTACAAACAGAATATTTTTGTAGTTGTCAAAGCCCAAAAATTCACGCTCAAGTCCGCCCTGACCTAATCTAACCTTATTAAACGAATCTATTACAGTAAAAATAAACGGATAAACGAAGAAATATATAAGCCCTATAAGCCAAGGCAGCAAAAACAGATAGCCCGCTATTTTGATTCTGCGCTCAAAGGCGATGGGCTTTTTTATCCGGTCCGCCGTACTTTTATTTTTGCCCGGGATCTTAATCATACAGCAGCACCTCGCTTCCCGTTTCAATAACCGTTCCGTTTCCCGCCGCGGCAAAGCCCCTTGCCGGCACGGTAATTCCGTTTACCTGCTGCTCGGCGGAGGAATAATTCACAATAACGGTAACGCCGTTGGAGTAGGTCATTGCCGCCGTATCTCTCTGAGCCTCATGCTTAACCGCCACCGCATCCTTTACATAGCTGTTAAGACGTTCGGTTACCTCATAAGCCCTGGAAACGGTTTCATAATCCACATTGCCAAGCCCGTAAAGATTTATATAATCGGTAGTCTGTAACTCTTCGGGAGACGCCGCCATAAAACCGTATGTAAACCCTGTTAGACTCTCTATATGCTTTAAAAATATATCCGCACCGGTATTGTTAAGATTCACGGCATATCCGGTGTAAGGAAGACTTCCCCTTATCACCATCTGATAGAACGGGACGTCACGGTCGAAGAGCAGATGTCCTGATGAGGCAACCGGAATATCCCTTACCGCATCGGCGCTGCCCAAAAGATATGCGTTTGGAATTTTAAAACAAAGCGGTATTTCGCTGTCTTTGAAAAGCTCGCTTAAAATATCCGCCGTACGCTGCCTGCCCGCTCCGGAAGACGAATAATCACCCGAAAGGCGGTTGGATATATTATCGATGGACAGACCGTTTATACCGTATTTTTCAGCATCAGCAAGCATCTTTTCAAATGCTTCTTCATAAAGCGCCGGCTTTAAAAGATACCGCTTTCCGCGGGAATTGTCCCGTATATTGGTATTAAGCCCCTTGTACCAAAGCACCGACGCGCTCATATCAAGAGTCTTTGAAACATCAAATACCCTTGAAAAGCCGCTGCCGCTTTTTGAGAAGGAATAAAAATCGCCTTCGGCAAACAGCTGTATACCGTTTTCCTCCGCATAACCGGAAAGCTTAGCAAAGCTCTTTTTACCCCCCAGCTTCGATACAGGCTTTAAATCTATGTCAAGCTTCCCGCTGTAACCTCCGGAGCCAATTCCTATATAAGCCGCTGCAAAGTTATCGACACCGTTTTGCCGCAACTCTTCAAGTATTGATTTAGCCTCTTCAAAATCCGTCAGCGACAAAAGTCCTTCATACTGAAATCCGGCCAGCGACATTTTTTTATTGACTCCGCCGTAAATTTCGGCAGTAAAGTCCATTTTCACATTTGATTTATTCAAAGCGTCTTTTTCTGTAAGATATTTTCTGTAAGCACCCGCCATTCCGCTGTATCCGGAATTTTCCGGTTCAAGGAAGATATATCTTACCTGAAATGCATTTTTGCTTGTAGGATTAAGCGAGGTATACAGCGAATTTCCCGCCGTGCCGAGACTGCCGTTTAAAATGGTAAGCCTTTCAGTCGCGCGGTAAACACCGGAAGCGCAGACAGTATTAAGCGCTGTCTTGACACCGGATACCGAAGCGTTAATATAGGCAAAACCGTCGCCCTCCTCTATTACCGCCAAAAAGCCTCCGTCTTCCTTTTTCATTCCGAACACGGGCAGGCGTATCTCCTCGCTTCTGGTAGTTTCATAGTAATTCGGAAGCGAATCGTCCGCACCGTAAACAAGCTTTGAATACTCCGGGACCTGCTTCTTGCCGTTATTAAAATCAATAACCGCACCTGAACCGTCGGGGACAAATATGTATCCGTTATCCTCCGTGCCCGCCGCCCCGAAAAACGGCAGCAGCTTTATGGAATAAATAGTTTTATCATCGTTTTCGGTAATCTCCGAATAAAGCACTGCGGCGGTAAAGCCGTCCTTGTTAAGGCTATAAAGCACCGGAACGGTAAAGCCCTCATTAAAGGAATAGTCTACTCTTATTCCGTTTTCGGATTCAGATACCTTAAAATTCTTTTTAAGCACAGAAGAGGATGCGCTGTTAGTATCGCGCATGCTGGTATTATCCTGCTTATATGAGATAATAAGCTGTGATTTTAGGTCTGTTTTGGTAATCGAAGCTGCCAGCGGATCTTCATAATCCGCAGGCGGGTTAGACCGCCAGACATTTCCCGTAGCACGTTCTGTGAGAGTAAAGGTGCAGTCTGCGGTATTGAATAAAAATTCAAAGCTTTCGTTTTGCAGCAGCACCTCTCCCGCACTCACCTCTCTGCCCTTCGGAAATTCAGACGGCTCCTCCGCAGGAAGCACCGTCCCTCCCGAACATCCGCAAAGCAGCAGACAGCATACAAGAAGGACAGACGGCAATATTCTTTTTATCTCTCTCACTGACCACACCTCTGCCGGCGGCGGATTAAACCGCCGCGTTTCAAATAAATTTCAGGACATATTTTCACTTAAAATCCCACTTCCGACCTGTAAAGCAATTCGCTTACAACACTTCCGATAAAATCACCGAACTGCATAAACAGGTTAGCAAAAAGGAATATAAGGAATATGACTATGGCCACGCCCAAAACCGAGCAGAAAAGCGAAGCTATATTCCTCTTAAAGGAATACTGATGAAGCTGACCTAATGCTACTGCCGCCGAAATAACCGTCCAGCCGGCGCCTATCACACTGATATAATTTATAAACATACCCTCTTCCAGGGTTAGAATCTGAGAAAGTGTGATTCCTATTATTATAGAAGCGATAAGCGGTACCAAAGAATAGCAGAAATATATCCAAACCTCTTTAAGCTTTCCCTTGCCTTCAAAAAATGTGGATAAAAGCCAGTTGGCGAGACAAAAAACAAAAGCAAGCCCTACTGTCACCGCAAGGGTAGAGAATATATTAAAATTCTGCGGACTGTTAGAATTAAATATAAATCCGCGGTAATGAAAATCGCAGACCGTCGCAAAGAAGCAAAGCGCCATCAGTATATTGGCAATCAGAAGAGAAGATTTTTTGTTGTATCGCATCTCCTGAAAGCCGTCTGCCGGATGCAGAACACAGTAAAACAGATATGAAATTTTTCCTGAGCTGTCTAACACAAGCCTTTTGGAGCCGTATCTTTTTCGTATTAGCTTTACCGCTGCAAAAACAATCACCGCCACGGCAAGAGCTACCGTCATAACAGGAGCGAACGCACTCCGCATAACCGCCGCCTTGTACCGCGCAAAGGAAAGGGAATAGTCCTCTTTGGAATACCCCATTTTAAAATATTCCATAGCTTCTTTATACTGCTTGTCGGCATGGAGTGCCTTGCCTATTCCTATATAAGCCGGCTCATAATTCCCGCACTGGGAAAGCGCCTTTTGCCATGGCTCTATCGATTCCTTAAACAAACCGCTCTCAAAAAGAGACGTTCCCTCTCTTACCGCACTGCCGAAAGAAGTAGGCTTTAAAACAGTAAGCGTATTATATAAAGTATCTGAAACCACAATGCGATCGCCTGCCGCCGCCACAGTTCCTGCTTCACCGAAGGTTCCCTTGCCTGATCCCTCGCCGCCGAAGATATAAAGCAGCTCGCCCTCCTCGGAATATTGAAACAGGCGTTTCCAGGTTTTATCAAGTGTAGTTATAAAGCCATTTTCATCCACGCATACCGAGGTGAATCCGGTTGAATACCAGGTGCCCATAAAATTTCCCAAATTATAATCGCCGAACCGCTTGCTGCCGGCAAGCACATTATTGCCGCTGGAATTAAGCTTGGTAAGCGTATCCTCCCTTGCCGAAGCAGATCCGCTGACGGTATATATAAAGCCCTTGTCATCCGCCGTAATCCAGGAATATTCCACAGGCAGATGACGTTTGCTCCGCTCCTTCTGTTCGTCGGTTGTAAAGTTGGACCAAAGAGTATCAAGCAGCACCGAAGCGGTAATTTCTACCTTTTTGGAGCCGTAAAAATTCTGGAACTCCCCTTCTGAATCAAGGCGTATCATACCGCGGTACTCGCCCTCCGAAAGAATATAAATACGCCCCAGCCGGTCGGAAAGCACTTTAAGCGGGAGAAAATCTCCACCGCTGATTCCTGTATCCGGTTTGCCGTATTCCTTTATTACCTCTCCCTCAGAAGTAGTCTTGAACACAAGCTTTTTGCCGCGGTCAGCTATGAGCAGCGTGCCGTCGTCGTTCACCCACATGCCTCTCGGCTCGGACGTTTTATACGGTTCTCCGTTTTTTGTGAATACTATCTTACGGCTGAGATTAAAATTACTGTCAAGCACTGCCGCCAAGGAAGCGTCACCGCTTCCCAAGACATAAACAAAGCCGTTTTTGTATATAACGTCAGCGGGACCTTCTATGCCGTAATCTCCGCAGTTAAGCACCTTTTCCGTCTCGTAAGGGTCCGGTACGGCCATTGCCTCATTATTATGATCGTAGGTATAGGCCTTGCCGGCTCCGGGCGCGGCAAGACATTGCATTGGAAACGCCGCAAAAACAAGAATAAGCACCAGAACTGCAATTAACTTTTTCAAGGCTTATCCCCCTATCCCTTTATCCCCGAATTGACCATTGTTTCCATTACCTTGCTCTGAGCTACTATAAACACCAGCACCGGCGGTATCAGCAAAAGAAGAGCCGCCGCCGCGCCTGCTCCGGCGCGGGAAAGCCCAGATGAAGTTATCTGCGAAAGCGCCATTGACAGCGGCTTCAGGGTTTCATCGTAAATAAGCAGACCGCCGTTCTGGTTCCAGACCGACTGAAACTGAAAAATACACATTGTAGCCAGCACCGGCTTAATATTCGGAAGCACTAATCTCCACCAGATTCTGTATTCGCCCGCCCCGTCCATTCTGCCTGATTCCAGCATTTCGTCAGGTATTACCGAAAGATTCTGCATACACAGAAACACACCCATAGTTCCCGCAAGCGAGGGCAGCAGAAGTGCCCACGGCGTGTTTATTATTTTAAGATATGCCATTATTACATACTGCGAAACACCTGTAACCGCAGTTGTAAACATAAGTGCCGTAACTATTAGATTTTTAACCGCCGCCCTGCCCGGGAAACGGTGCTTTGCAAGAGGATACGCCGCAAGCGAAGCTATAAGTATATATATAAGGGTAGAAGAAAGACTCATTATGACAGTATTGAAAAGATAACGTTCAAAAGGCACCCACATATTGCTCATCAGCTGCGACATCAGCACAAAGTTATCAAGCGTAGGATTCTGCACAAAAAAGCGCGGCGGGAAAAGATAAAATTCCTCCATCGGTTTAAAAGCCGAAACAAAAGCATAAACCACAGGCAATGCCATAAACACCCCTATAAGCAGCAAAAAAAGCGTGAGAAAGACCGTTGTAACGGGTGAACGGTTTAATTTTCTTCCATGAAATTTTAAAAGCATGGCTGCTCCTTCTCCCCTCTGCTTACCATCTTAAAAGCCTGAATATCAGCTTCTTTGAAAAATATACCATAAGGAACAGTATCACCGCTATCGCCGAGGCATAGCCCATTTCGTAACGGACCGTTCCGTAATCGGTTATGTGATTTATTATTGTAAGAGTAGAATAGTTTACGCTCATATATCCGCCGGAAAGCGCCTGGGTTATACTTCCCACCGAAAACGCGCTTGAGATCTGCATTACCGCGCCGAACAGCAGCATATCCTTCATATTAGGGATAGTCAAATACCACAGCTCCTGAAAACGGTTTTTAATGCCGTCAATTGCGCCCGCCTCGTACTGCGAACGGTCTACCGACTGAAGACCCGCAACAAATGCTAAAAAGCCTACGCCTAACGACAGCCACAGCTGAATAATAATTATTATGGTAAGGTTGTATTTCGGGTCGGTCAACCAGAGTATAGGCTCTGTAATAATCCCCCATTTGATAAGGAAGCCGTTTACTAAACCGTAGCTGTCGCTTGAAAAAAGGTACTGCCACAAAAAATAAATATTACCCGAAACCGAAGGCGCATAAAACACCACCGTAAAAAATACCCTCTGACGTTTACCGAGCTCATTTATAAGCCAGGCAAACAAAAAAGCTAAAATATAGCTGATAGGACCTGTCACAAGAGCGAATATCAAGGTGTTGCGCACCGCTGTTAAAAATACTCCGTCTTCAAAAAACAGCCGCTGAAAATTGCGCCAGCCTACAAATTCGGGTATTTCCATCATATTAAAATCGGTAAGGCTTAAGAAAAATGCTGAAATTATGGGCAGTAAAGTAAATACCAAAAACAGAATTATAAAAGGCAGCAGCATAGACCAGCTTACCAATATGCTTTTTAAATTATGTGAGGATATATTTTTAGCCGCTTTCAAAGCTGCCGCCTCCCGGTTTTAGTATTTCGGTATAATCACACCTGTTTTATTTATCAGTTAAATTCCTGCCGCTTTCTCGCGAGCTCAAGATTGACTTCCTCATTCCAGTAAATTAGCTGCTCGCGCGGATTCTTTGCATCTATAACGGTCGAAACAAAAGCGTTGTAAATTGCTCTTTGTGTAAAATAGCTGCCGGGGATATTTGGAAGAGTTATAGAAATATCACGCTGATTTTCAAGCAGATTCAGCTGCTCCGCCTCCCAAGGCAGCTCGCGCATCGCCGCTTTGTTTGCAGGAGTATATCTTCCGGCGACACCCAAAATAGCCTCGATATCATTGCCGAAGCGCGATTGAGCCGGAGCGCTTACCCACCATTTCATAAATTCCCATGCCGCCTCCCTGTTATCGGCGCTTCTGGTCATTACCGCAGCCGTCTCGGTCATAATCTGCGTATGATTTATACTGCCGTCCTCACGCCGCACTCCGGGTATCGGAGCCATTTTCCAAAGTCCGTTCAGCTCGGGAGCGCCTATAGCGAGATTATTGTACATAGTATAAGGTGCTACCGAAATCGGCATTTCGCCCGTTCTGAACCGGTTCATAAAATCATAGGATTTCGGAAGACCGTAATCGGTGTAAAAATCAACCGCATATTTAAAGGCCTCATAGGAAACCTGGCTGTCAAGCGCCGCCGTCTGCAAATCCTCGCTGTAAATAGAGCCTCCGCTCTGGTAAAGCAGTGTTTTAAAAACAGCAGCTTCGGTAAGCACGCCTACCCCCGCCGTCATATTCGCGGTTTCAAGCACCGGCAGCACATCGAGTATAAGCTCCTCCCAGGTTTCCGGAACCTCTATTCCGAGTTCATTAAATATATCGGTGCGGTAAAAAAGCATATCGAAGGTCTGTGTCTGCGGCAGCCCATAGTACCCTTCCTTATATTTGAATGGCTGCATGCTTACCGGCGAAAACGCTTCTGTCACTTCGTCAAAGCCGTCAAAGCCGCTCAATTCTACCAGCGCATTGCGCATCGCCATATTAACCGGGTCTGCCTCCGCCCTGTCAAGCGCTACATCAGGTCCCTGGTCCGCAAGTATTGCCTCGACAAGTCCGCCGGTAGGAACCAGCTCTACCTGAACGCCTATATTATAAGCAGGGGTAAAAGTATCATCTATCATCGCCTTTAAAAGCTGTGCCTGTTCCCTTCCGGTTGAAACCCATACCCTTACGGTATCGCTAACCTCTTCTGTCCGTTCTCCCATAACGCTGTAATCGGTTACGAAGGAGGAAACAAAGCGCTTGAAGTTATGCGACATACGGGCCAAAAAACCCGCCTCAGCCTGAGGTTCCGGAGTACTCTCGGGCAAAAAGCTTATGACATCCAGCTCTAAAGGCTGTTCACGTATTTTATTAAGCCATGCGCCTAAGGCGCTTATATTTGACTTAAACTGCGTCAGACGCGATCCCTTTGTAATGGTCTCAGGGTCATCTGTCATATCCTCGAGCTGTACCTTTATCTGCGTGAGGCTTGAAAGCTCGCTGCCCCCGCCGTAAAGCTTCTGGAGCTTTTCTTCAAGCGTTTCGGATTCTGAAAAGCAGTCCTCAAGCGCCTTTTCAAGCCCGGGAATTTCATTCTTCAGGTCGTAATCCCGGTAAACGTCGGGTGTCTGCCCCGTTACGGTAATTATCATTCTGTAAAGATTATTAAGCGAATAGATAATATCAGAAAGCTCGCTTAAAATCGGACCGTTTTCACCCGAAACCGCTTCGAGCGCTATACGGTTCTTACCCTTTTGCAGATAAATCTCGGTATCGAGCGTCTTTACCTGCCAGCCCACACCGTAAGGAAATGAAATGCTGTCGGCCTCGCGGTAAGGAACCTTTCCGTTCACGTAAAGCCTTCGGTGCGTATTTATTCCGTTGTAAAAATTCTGACGGAAGCGCAGGGAAAGTCGGTAAAAGCCCTCCTGCGGTACTTCAAACTCATAATAAACGGTATCTCCCACATATTTCCAGTTAGCTCCGCCCAGCGTGTTAAGCTTTACGAAATAGGCGCTCTGAGGAGAGGTTTGCGGACTTGTAAGATCGGATGCGGCGATAAGACTCCGCGACGTGGTATATAAGGTTTCCTCAGCCTCAAGGGTTATAGGCTGCGTTCCTTTTTTATCGGAATAAAGCTTTATATATTCCTCGTATGACGGCAGACTGTTTTCAGTACCGTCAAGCCTGAAATTTTTTATTAAAATATCCTGCCCTTCATTTACAAGGCTTATCACACGTTCTCCGCCGAGAAAGAAAGCGAACGGCTCTGCCTGCATACCCTTGCTGTCGCGCACCTCGTACGGCTGCCAAATAAACTCCTGCACAATCTCGGGACGTACGTCGTTTCCGCCTTCCTTATGTACTATAGGCTCTTTATTTTTCCAAAGCCGGTTAAGTACAAGCGAATCCGCGCCGGAAAAAGGCAATTCCCCGTCAATTTCCAGCGACATATTCCAGTTATTTTTTTCTTCCGTCGCCGCCTTATATTCAAAGGAAATACGGTAAAGCCCTTCTTCTCGGACATTCACCTTAAAATCGGCGCGCTGTCCGCCCTTTAAAAGAAAGCCTCCGTCCTTCAGCTCCATACCGGACGGCACAGGTTCAATTATCTCACCTGTATATACGGAGTCAAATTTCGCAGCATATTCATCGTAATCGGGAAGTGCGCCGTTTGACGAGGCTGTGCTTGACTCTGCTGATGCATCTTCCGTCTTACCGGCGCCGGCAAAAGCAGGGGTCGTCATGGTTATTGCCATCACCAGAACGGCGGCAAATGCGGCTGCTTTTTTCATTTGTCCCACTGCCCTTCCTTCTAAAGTGAAAGTGTTACAGCTTTAAAATTCCAGCCGGAAATCTCAAAGCCGTCATAAAGCTTTCCTCCCGCAGAGGTCAGCACAAGCTCTTTTATTTCGTTCGGCTCCAATAAAAAATAATTATCGCTCAAATAGAATAACGGAATTTCCTCAGATGCGCCCGGCGCGGGAGCAAGCTTAACCGGAAACGCCGGCAGTACACCCTTGTTTTCAAGCGCTATTTTTACAATGCTTTTTCCGTTTTCGGAATGCGTTTCTACAACCTCAGCCGCAATCTCGGTTGTACCAGCCGACTGCACCGTTTCTTTAAGCCACGGACCGTTTTTATAAATCGGATTCGGACTCGGTGCTTCCCGCCGCGCGGCTCTTGCCTTATCATCCGAAAGCTCTTTAAGACATTTTGGGAAATAAAAGGTTTTTACCGTCTTATCCTCTGTTTCAAGCGCCGCAGACACAATAAACGCTTTATCCTCAAATTCCTCCGGAAGCGTAAAGCTTCCGCAAAAAAGCTCTGTTTTTTCAGCGGTAAAATCAAAATCAGTTATACTTTCAAAGCTTTTTAACAGCCGCGGCGAATATACCGTGACCCGAAGCTTTCCGGAAAGTCCTTTCCCGCCGTCTTTAAATATGACGCCGGTAAACGGAATTTCCTCACCTGCGGCAAAACACATTTCCGGAAGCCGCAGCATAACGCTGAGCGGCGCATAGGCATTTTTAACCGAATAATAAGGGGCTATTGTAAAACCAGAGCCGTCCACAAGCTGAATACCAACCGCAGTCCACGGACGTTTAAACACCCACGGCATTACACCCGCCGTTTTAGGATAATTGTCGCGCATCGCAAACAGCATAAGCTGATAAAATTCATATGACGCTATCTGCGAAGCCTCTACAAAATCCGAAAGCGATATTCCGTTAAACACATCTGTAACGGTTGACGCGCGGGCTATCATACGCGGTATGCGTTCCGGCACATATTCGACAAAATGCGCCAAAAATGCCGGGAATTTCTCCATCTGCACGCGGTCAAACAGGTTGGGCAGCGAAGCTTCAAGCCTCTCATATTCCCCGTGCGGCAAAAGTGCTTTCAGACTCCATATATTAGGGAAGGAATGTATGCCCGATTCCCCGACAAACGGCAATTCCTTATATCGCTTTGAGAACCAGACAGGCTCTATATCACGGTATATATGCGCGCTGCCGCCGTCTGCCGTAGTGCGTATAAACGGACGGAGCGGATCCAAATCCTCAATGCTTCTCTGCATTACATACATTGCCGCCGCGTTTCCCGGAGCATAAGGGTTAAATTCATTGCCTCCGCAATGCACCGCAAGGGACGGGTGATTTCTTAAGCGGTAAAGATTGAGCATCATCTGCTCTTCAAGTATATTCTGCGGATATTGCGGCACTTCAGTGTTGGCGATAAACCAATCCTGCCATACAAGCAGTCCCAATCGGTCACAGCATGCGTAAAACTCGTCCGATTCAGGACCCCCGCCGCCGTTCCATACACGCATAAGCTCTATTCCCGCATTTTTTGCCGTTTCAAGCGTCCAGTCTGTTTTTTCCTTTTCCTCACGGTAAAGGAAATCGTTCGGCATGCTGTTCATGCCCTTAAGGAAAAATTTCCTGCCGTTTACCTCAAGCTGAAATTTCCCCCATCTGTGCCTCTGCTTATATACCGCCGCCGGCATTATTCTTACAGTGCGCACACCGAAGTCAAAGCATAAAGCGTCAAGCTGCTGCGTACCCTCAAAAAGGGTCAGCGTTACCTCATATAAAAACGGTTCTCCAAGAGTGTGGGGATACCATAATTTTGCATTTTCAAGCGTAAATTTTTTTTCAAAATACTGAGAAGCGTAATATGCCGGATTAATACCGCTTTTCGCGCGGTCGTTCAAATATATGTCTTCTTCAAATAACAGCGCCGTTTCTCCGCCTTGCTTTTCCTTCATTTCAAAGCGGATTTTAAGCGGATCCGGCAGTTTTTCGCCGGTATTCCCGCCGTCATATGCTCTTGTATAACCGTAACATCCGGAATCAAGCCCGGTGTCGACCAGAAGCTCGTCGATTTCACCGTCCGAAATTTCGGCTTCCAGCCTTAAAACCGCGTTACCGTTTTCTAACCTTTCGGTTGTAAGCACCGGTCTTGAAAGATGCTTTTTGTTTAAAAATTCAATTCTCACACTGCGCCAGATACCCATCACAATATAGTTCTGGCTGCCCGATTCCTCATCGCCCGCCGCACACCACGGCACTATTTGAGTATTTGTGCGCTTGCTGTTTCGGGGTGTAAAATTGGGGTCTTTGTATGACGGCGCCTTTATTTCCACAATAATTTCATTGTCGCCGCCATAGTAAAGCGCATCACTCACATTAATAAAAGGACCGCCGAACATACCCTCATGACTGCCGAGCAGTCTGCCGTTAAGCCAAATTCTTGAGTAATAAGCCGCGCCGTCAAAGCAGAGCACGGCATAACTGCCGCGAAATGCTTCCAATACTGAAAAATGCTTCTTGTAATACCAGACCTTCTGCCTTACCCACAAATATTTCTCGGCGTTATTATCTCTGTACGGATCCGGCAGAACGCCTGCCTCGCACAAATTCCAGTACGTCGAACGCGGCAGAGTTACAGGCATTTCATATTTTGTAAAATCCGGTGATTCGGTCTCGCTTTCCTCAAAGG
>CALWUZ010000216.1 GCA_944384845.1 uncultured Clostridia bacterium | reverse complement strand
AAACCAGAATTACCGCCATATCAACGATAAGAGATGTTAAACTTGAGCGCAAAAGCGGTATGAAATTGGCATCCTCGGAAAGCGCGGCGGCATAATATTCTATCCCTTTATAGGAAAGCATATAACCTTCGCCGGTTATAGTAATTTCATTAAGGGAAAACTGAACGGTTTTCGCAAGGCTCGGAATGAAAACAAAAAGCACGCCCAGAATCAGAGTAAATATAAATACATATCCTGCCGCCGCCTGTCTTTTCTTTAAAGAAAGCCGACTTTTAAATTTCATTTTCATTCATCTCCTATTCTTCAAAAATCGCGAAACCCATGGTGCCTACTCTCTGTCCGTAAGCTGTTTTCTCGGTTTTGCCGTAGTTGACCAATATTTTTACTCCGTTATCGTACGATGTGCAGTAAAAATTCTCCGAGAGTTTTTCATAGCCTGTAATTCCGGCATTTTTAACCTTTTCCAAACAAGCTATGGAGCTTTTGTACATGCTTACCAGTTGCTCTGTCTGTTCAGCGTCATTCAGAGAGTAGTAAACCGATTCATAGTCAGTATTTGTAAGCAGTGAGTTTTCTCTTGTTATACAGGTCGCCGAGACAGACGCTCCGTATTCCACACTCTGCAGATAGTGCAAAACCGGATCCTTAGAAAGATTAACCGATATTCCACAGTAAGGCAATAAACCGTGAACTATCATTTGATAGAAAGGTATACGCATATATTCCATATCTACTGCAGAGGAAGTAAGCGGAACATTGAAAAGAGAATCCGCAAATGGAAGAACATATGCGTTTCCGTTGTCAAACATCGCGGTTTTTCCGTTTTCTTTCAACGCATTTTTTAAAAGATAAAGACTTTCTGCTCTGTCCATATCCTTTTTAGTCGCGTAATCGCTTCCGAGATACTGTCCGGAGGTGCCAAAGGAAACGCACGGAACAGCGTCCTCCGGGAATTTTTTTGCTAAATCCTTTAAAAATCCTGCGGAATAGGAAGAATAAACCGTAGGTGAAGTAAAATAGCGCGGTAGGTGTTCGGAATTGTATTTTCTTGTGACAATATCATACGACCCTCTATAAACAACCGCTCTGTTCAGATAATGCGCTGCCGATTCCTTTTTTGAAAATCCGTTGCCCGAAGAATAAACAAACTGAAAATCCGCGTCGAGATAAAGCGCACCGCCGTTTTTCAGGAGCAACTCCGAAAGGGCTGTAAGCTCCTTTACCGAGCCTATCTTGGAATCTATTTCAAAACGGTTGTTAGCCTTATTTGTAAGTCCGCCCGAGCCGTAGCCCTTGAGCCTGATTACAATTTTTTCTACTCCTTTTTCGTTAAGATTCTTTACCGTTTCAATAATTTCCGAAACCGTTGATAGAACGATTTTTTTATTATAAGATACTCCCATTACCGAGGACGGTTTCAAAATCATGCACAGATAATCAAGATAAACCGGAATCCCGTCTGTTTCGGTTTTATTTATCAAACCGTTTTGCAAAAGATAATTTCGGTAATATTTCGCCATATCGGCATAATCAGATTCTCCGCTGTCAAACAGTACAAATCTGATTTTGGGAGATACTTTAAGCAAATGATTTGAAAAAAGATTATAAACCGGCACATTGGTTTTTTCGCCTATATCGGTCACATCGACAGCCCTCAACGTAAATCCGGCGTATATGTGATTGAGCGGCGCGGAGTTGCTGATTGTTTTAACATTAAGGTCGGCAACCTCGGCCGCCGATTCTAAAATTGCCAAAATCCCCCCGTCTGTTTCGCAAATGCCGTAAACGGGAAGCAGCAAATTCTGTGCGATTTGGCTTTTTTCCTCCTCTAAAGAAGCAAAGTCCGTTCCGTAAAAGGTGCGGGAAAAATCCGTTTTATATGAACCGTTAATCTTTATTAACGTTCCTGAGCCGTCCGGTATCATATAGTTTCCGTCCGATTTGTCTCCGCGCGCCGCGAAATACTCAAGAAAATCCACCCTCTGAAGCTTATAGTCCGCGCTGTTTTCGGTAATAAGATCGGAGAGAACGGACGCCGTAAAACCGTCGTCGCACAATCTGTACTCAACCGGAATGCAAAATCCCGCTTTTGCGCCCGACGAAGTCACTATATCGAGCTTTTCAAGTACCCTGTCATACTGCTCACGAGTATATCCGGCCTTATCCATAAATACCGTTATTTCCTCAAGAGCGTTTTCATCATCCGCCGCCTCAAGTATGTAAAGCTTATTTTTCTTTAACGCGGGATACTTTTCAAGCATTTCCGAATAATTGTCCGCTGTTTTGTCATCACCGTAAAGGGTGTAGTATCCAGAAATTCTGCGTTTTTCGTTCGGATTATCAAGCTTATCCAAAACAAGCTTCTCAAAATCCTCCTTTGCGAAAACAAGCGGAGCAAAAAATCTGTCGGCATTTTCTCCGAGATTATAGTAGACCCTGACCGCGTTGCCGTCTGTTAATATTTTGAAATTTCCGCTGTCAACACAGTCTTTTGCAGAAAACATCAGCTGCGCCGCACTCTGCTGCTGATAATATGTTACGGTAATTTCAGAGCGCAACCGCTCGGCGCTTTCATCAGAAAATGAAAATACTTCATCCTCCGGAACCGACGAATAGCTTTTTCCGTTTCTTAAATCCTTAACGGTAAAATGAGTTGTGGAGCAGTCCAAAATAAACTCGACGCATTCGTTTCTTAAGGTTACTAATCCGCTTTCGCTCTGACTCCAATCGGCATCGCTTTCCGATACGTCAGCCGGCATTCTGATATTTACCGTTTTGTTACCGGAGCATCCGCTTAAACATGTAAGGAGCAAAGCAAGACTTAAAAATGCCGCGACCGCCCTTTTAATTGCTACCATATACGAAATCCTCCCATAACTTCTAATAAGTACGGAACAGCAGTTCCTTATAAATATTGTAAAAATAAACTATTACCTGCTGCATTATATTGGTCATCAGCAGGAGGATAAAAATCATCAGGCATATTCCCACCAATGTAAGAACCGCTGTGAGAACCGATTTTGAAAGCGAATAATTATGGGTAGTCATCATACCGAAGAAAAGCAGAGCAAGCACCCATATCAGACATACCGTATCCGCCACATTGTAAAAAGCGGCTTCCGAAGCGGTAAGAATGTGTGAAAATATAAACATCGGCACGCTGAAAAGCACATACGGAGTTAAAGAATAACAGGAGGCGATAAAGATATCCTTCATACTTCCCTCACCGTCCATAAGCGCGGTAAAACACCAGTTTGAAATTACCCAGAATCCCAAAGGCAAAATTATCATGGCTATGCTGTATAAAGCGTTGACCTCGCTGCTTATGGTTCCCGTGACTACATATCCGCTGAACTGGGCTCTTATTCCGTAGCATAAAACAAATGAAATAAGAATTATTAAAGCGGTTCGCATGTTTCCTCTTTTTTCATGCTTTATATCCCAAAAACCGTCAAAAGGATGGAAAATTAAATAGCGGCAATATCTGAGCTTTTGAACAGTATCGCTTTGCTTAAAGTGCCGATACGCAGAAGAACTCTTTGAAAATCGGTTTAATAATATTAAAACCGCAATGATTAACGCTACGGCGGCGATAAGTTTATAAAAGTTATCTTTTATGAAGTCATCGCGCAGGCGTTCAAAAACATCGGCATACAATTCTTTCTCATGAATCGGCTTAAGCTTTTTCATAGCCGCACGATAATCCTTATGCTGAATATCTATTTTCGAAAGTCCTACCTGTGCCAGTAAATAGCCTGACGCCATTTTACTGACTGCTTTCCAGGTTTTTTCTGCATTTTCGTAATCTCCGCTGTCATACTGTTTTAAAGCAAGATTAACGTTTTCTCCGAACTCGGTGCGTTCAAAGACTGTGACCGAGCCTTTTATCCGATCGGTCACGACTAATTTTCCCTTTATAACTTCAACAGCGCTTGCAGATAAAAAAATTCCCTTTTGTGAGCCGCTTCCTCCGAAAGCATACATCAGATATCCGTCCTGATTGTAGGCATATATCTTTCCGTGCTTGGAATCAAGCAAAAAATACGACTCATTCTCATCTAAAGCGATATCCGCGAAGCTGGGCACTTCTTCATCATCGTAAGCCAAGTCTCCGTATTTAAAATCGGAGCTTGGTTTTATTATAACGTTATCCCCTTCGCTGTTAAGCTTTGCAACCGGCATATCAAGCGAGCTTTGCGACGCGGCATATATAAATCCGTGTTTATCAATAAGAACCGACGAATATTCGGTCGGAACATACTGCTGCATTTGCTCAAGCTGTTTTTTGGTGGCAATTTTACGCCAAAGCCGTTCCGCCATATTCGGAGTAACCTGCGGAGCGCCTAAAAACGTGCTGAAATTGCCGTTTTCATCAAGGCATATAAGTCCCTGATTTATTCCCAATGCAATAACGTAAATTCTGCCTGCCTTGTCAACCACAAGACCGGTGGGATTAAACGTATAATCCGCACCTAAAAGTACTATCTGCGGTTTTCCGATTATCCTTTTAAGCGCAAAGGATTGTTTATCAAAAACCGCTATTCTTGAATTATTAGTGTCCGCCACATAAATCAGCTTTTCATTTACAAAAACACCGGCGGGTGTATTGAATGTATCTCTCACCCCGTTGTTGTCAAAATCCGATAGAATTTTTTTGATATTAAAATCCGTATCGGTAACAACTATTCTGTTATTGCCGCTGTCGCTGATGTAAATATTATCCTCACCGTCATAGAATATATCGCTTAAATCCGTGAACGACGACGTACCCATATCCTCGCCGAGCAAAGATTCGGACACCGCATACGGTGCCGGAATCACCACCGGCTTATCGGAATTGTTATACGAGTAAGATTCATACGGCAAATCGGGGGTTATATCCGAGGCTGATACGGCGGGTGCACACAGTATTGCAATAAAGGCGGCAATAATTAAACTTGTAATAAAACGTTTTTTCATTTGAAACTCCTTAGTGCATCAAGCCCTGCATCATTCTTTCATACCCGACGAAGCCATAGTTTCAATAATATTGCTCTGGCTGAAAATAAAAATGAACACCGGAACAATAAGCATGAAAACCGAGACGGCCGCTCCCACTCCGGCACGGGATATGCCGCTTGACAAAATCTGGCTCAGGGCATACGGAAGAGTTTTCAGTTCTTCTTTATAAATATAACTGGTCGCCCCTATTCCCCAAAGACTTTGAAAAGAAAGCAAAAACAGCGTAAGCCACGCCGCCTTGACATTGGGCATGACGATTTTCCAAAAAGACTGCCACTGACCCGCACCGTCAATACGCGCCGCCTCTAAAAGAGAATCCGGAAGCTGCTCTATAAACTGTTTCATAAGATAAAGACCAATAGGCGCTCCGAACGCCGGAACGATTAAGGCCAAATATGTATTTATCCAATGAAGCCACGACATTGTAAGAAAATTCGGAATAGCCGTTACGGTAGCGTTAAACATAAGCGCTAATACAATCGTTTGAAATATAACATTGCGGCCGGGAAATTCCTTTTTTGCGAGCGGAAAAGCACACATTGAAGACAGTATTATATGTCCGACCGTGCCGACGGCGGTTATTAAAACCGTATTAAAAATATATCTCACAAAAGGCACTTGTGAACTTGACATTACCGTGAACATATTACGGAAATTTTCCAATGTGGGATTATTCGGAATAAGCCTCGGCGGGAAAACCCACAGCTCATCCTGAGGTTTAAAAGCGTTTGCAATAATAAGAGCCATAGGGAACGCCATAACGCAGGCAAAGATGAGCAATATAATAAAAAGCACGACAGTTCCGAGTCTCGAACGGTTGACTTTGCTGCTTCTGTTAAGCGCGCGAAGACTTTTCATTTAATTGCCCACCTTTCTTATCAGCTTTTGAATAAAATGATTTGACAGTACCATTATTAAAAACAGCACGGTTGCGATTGCGGAGGCGTATCCCATTTCAAAACGCGTATTTCCGTAATCCTGAAGCATGTGAACAAGCGTATAAAGCGCATAGTTTGAGCTTGGAAATCCGTAAATCGCAGTTATTATATCTCCCATTCCGAAAGAATTGGTAATACTCATTACCGCGCTGAACATAAGCTGAGGTTTCATGGACGGAAGAGTTATATACCAAAGCTCCTGATATCTGTTCTTTATGCCGTCAACAGCCGCCGCCTCATACTGTGTACGGTCAACGTTTTTAAAGCCTGCTATCATTGAAAGGAAGCCTGAACCGAAACTCATCCACAATATAACTATAATAGCCGAAACCATCATATATTTTGAATCCGTAAGCCATTGTATCGGAGAATAAATTATTCCGAGATTTATCAGTATACCGTTTAAAAAGCCGTATGAATCGCCGCTGTATATTATATTCCATATCATATAAGCTCCCCCGCTTAATGTAGGAGCATAGCAAAGCATTGTAAGCACCGCGCGGAGTTTATCACTGAATTCATTGAGCACCCATGCCAAAAGCAGACTTAAAAAGAAACCTCCCGGACCTGTTATCACTGCCAGCAGCAAGGTATTTTTAAGCGCCAGCGGGAAAAGACTGTCCTCAATAAAAAGTCTGAAGTAATTTTTAAGCCCGATAAAAGAGGGCAGCTGTACAATATCAAAACGGGTAAAGCTGAACAGCATTGCCACAACTACCGGAAATACGGTAAATACCACAAAAACCAAGAGATACGGAAGCATAAACAGATAGTCTTCGCGGTATTTTATTATGACCGGAGTTTTTTTGGAAGCCTTTCTTTCCATATTTTTCATAGCCTTTCACCCTAAACAAATTATTCCAATCCGTATTCCTCACGCTTTGTACGCATTTCGGTATTGATGTCAAGCGCCGTGTCGGTCATGGTCTGACGCACGTCTTTATTTTTATAAACAATATCTCTGAAAGCGAAATCATAAAGACGCGAAGTAAAATATCCGCCCGGAACTTCCTCAATCGGGCATGCAAAATCAAGCTGGTACATTAAGCTGCGTCGGACATCGGAATCCCACTGAACAGTACCGAAAGCCTCACTGTTTGCCGAATTATAACGCGCGGCGGAACCTACTATGCTTTCAATAGACTTGCCGTAAGCCGCCTGTGTTTCAGCCGAAAGCCACCATTTGAGAAATTCCCATGCCGCCTCCTTATCGTCTGATTTTGCAAGAATCATATCACCCGAAACGGTGGCGATGCAGGAATGGTCTACGCCGTTTTCCGTTTCAGAGCCCGGCACAGGCAGCATTCCCCAAACTCCCTTTATTTCCGGTGCAAAAACCGTAAGCTGATTGTATGCCGTAAATTCGGTGACAGCTACCGGCAATTCACCGCTGCGGAAACGGTTGGCAAAATCAAACGCCAGCTCCAAACCGTACTGCGTGTACAGCATGGAATAATCTTTCATGGCGCTTATGGCTTCGGCAGTATCAAGTCCCGAAGTTTTACCCTCATCAAGATAAAGCTTTCCTCCCCGCTGATAAAGAAACATTAAATAATTATTCAAAGACGGTACTATTCCGAAGGAAAGCGAGCTTTTTTTAAGCGTAGGCAAAACGTTTTGAAGTATTTTATCCCATGTTTCAAGATCCGAGGTTTTAATGCCCAATTCGGAAAGTATATCCTTTCTGTAAAACAGCATGGGATAATTCATGGTCTCCGGCAAAGCATATATTCCCTTCTGAAACCGGAACGGTTTACAGGTGTTTTCGGAAAATCTTGAAAGAACTTCTTCTATATCGGAAAATTGTGTTAAATCGGTAACCGCGTTGCGCAAAGCCAAATTCATAGGCGTATCCTGACCCACGCCAAGCGATACATCGGGTCCGATTCCCGCAAGAATGGCCGACATCAGAGAATTTGCCGATACAAGCTGTAAATCAACCGAAATAGATTTCTGCGGAGTAAATGAGCTGTTAATAAGCGACTTCAAAACCTGCGCCTGATCTCTGCCTGAGGTTTGCCAGACGGTTATTTTCCTTGATAAATCATTTGAAGTTTGCCCGACAGAAGCATAATCCGTAGCGAATGACCATATAAATTGCGTAAAATAGTGCTTTGCCATGGCAAAAAATCCTGCATCGCCTTTGCTGAGTTTGCAATTTACGGGATTAAAGGCTATGTAATCCAACTCAAGAGGCTGTTCCGCCGCCGAATTTATCCATGTGCCGAAGGAGGAAATATTATCTTTGAAATTAGTAAGACGGTTTGGAATGGTATCGGTATCGGCTGTCATCTGCTCCAACTGGACATAAATCCTTTTAATATCTGCAAGATTTTTTCCGGAATTGCCGCTTATTGCGCTCACTTTCTTTTCAAGCTCTTTGAGCAAACCGCACATTTTTGTCATATCTTCAACGGTATCAGGTATTACTTTATCAAGATTGTAATTTCGGTACATATCGGGAGAAACGCCGGTAACAACTACAATTTCTCTGTATATCCGATTAAGCTCGTTAAGGTATTGACCTGCCAGAAGCAATATCTCGGCGCTGCTGCCCAAACCTACCTTTAATCTTACCGTATGTATGCCCTTTTCCAAGTAAATTTCATAAGGATTCCCTTCTTTATCCGAAAATGCGGAGAGCTGCCAGCTTCCTTTGTACGGAAATGTAATATCCGCCGCTTCCGCAAACGGCAGTTTACCGTCAATATAAAGCTCTCTTACGCTTGCGTTGCCCGATTTCAGCGCCTGCTTAAAGTGGGCGGCTATTGTATAAAGTCCGCTTTCCTTTAATTCAACCTCCCATTCAATCCACTGACCCGCAGTTTTCCACTGTGAGCCTCCGATAGTGTTGTAGCATAAGTGCGCCGCATCATACGGCTCAACGCTCGGAGAGGTTCTGTCTGCCTGAGGATAAAGCATTTGGTCGGACTTTGCAGACGCGTCCTCGCCCTGAATTACCGACACAGCTTTACCGGATACGGATTTATAGTTTTGTCTTGCATATTCGGTCGCCAGCTCCCCATAGGAAGGAACCTTGCTACCGGCGGAAAATTTGAGAGAACCGATAAGTATATTGTCGCGTTTGCACTTTACGGTAACCGTATGAGCCCCTTTAGTCAAATAGAAAGCCAAAGCCCCGTTTACATATCCGGTGCTGTCCTCAATCTCAGCCTCCGTCCAGCGAGGAAATTCTGCCTGTTCAGGCAATATTTCGTTGCCCTGCGTATCATAGGACTTTTCATTGCCCGAATCATTCCATATTCTTGAAAAGGTAACGTTGCTGCATTCCTTAAAAGGAATTTTGCCGTCGATTAATATGTCTGTCTGAATAGGGCTTCCGTATCCCTCGACAGGATAATAGTGTACGGACAAATTGTATAATCCCGTCTTTTTAACGGTGAAATTCCAAACGCCCGATTCACCTTCCGCTATATAAACCGATTTTCCTTTAAAGCCTTCGTAGTCTTCATAAATTACCGCTCCATTTGTTTGGAAATTTTCGGCATTTATTACTATTTCCTCATCGGTTATTTCCAAGGTCTTAAAACTTGAAAGATACTCATTATAATCAACCGCTCCGCCAAGGAGGGTATCGTCAGAGGTATACAATTCCTCCGTACTGTTTTCTGCAAATGCGATGCCGCTCATCGCGCCGGTTATAAAAATAACCGACGCCACAGCCTTGCACAACAGCCTTTTTAACCTATTAGATTTCAATGAAATACCCTCCTGTTTGAGACATATTACCCAGATAATTACCGTTTCTTTTTAACCTTTATTATAACTCCGGTTACAGCGGCTACAACAACCGCCGCGGCAACCGCAATAATTATCCAAACTGCTCTGCCGGTTTCTTCTTGTCTGTTACTGTCGCTCTGTTCAACCTTTGAAGCCTCGCTGTTTTGTGAATCCGTACTGCTTTTTTCATCTTCACTGTTTGTACTGATTTGATTATCGCTGTTTGCGGAAGTATTGTAAACATACTTGACAACTTCTTTAGAAGCGTTACCCGATTTATCCGTAACCGTGCTTTTTTCTCCCACACCCTCGATAAGATAAACGCCCTGATACTCATAGGGGATTTCAACCTTGAACTCGGCGGTTTTTGACGGAGCGCCTTTTGCTATTACCTTATCAGTTAAAAGGTCGGTTATAACATAG
>CALWUZ010000215.1 GCA_944384845.1 uncultured Clostridia bacterium | reverse complement strand
AACAAGGAGGAGCAGAAGCACCTTTTTGAAGAACAGCTTATACTTGCAAACCGCCTTTCCCTGCCGGTCATAATCCATGACCGCGACGCGCACGCGGATACGCTGGAGCTGTTAAAAAAGCACTGTCCCAAAGGTGTGCTTCACAGCTTTTCTGGCAGCGCGGAAATGGCGGAAGAAATTCTCGCGCTCGGAATGTATATCGGAATAGGCGGAGCGATAACCTTTAAGAACGCCAGAAAGCTGCCGGAGGTTGCCGCTATGCTGCCGGAAGACCGTTTTCTGCTGGAGACCGACGCTCCGTATCTTACCCCTGCGCCTTACCGTTCAAAGCTTAATCACTCCGCAATGATTTACTTTACCGCAAAGAGAATTGCGGAAATAAGAAACGTTCCGATAGAAAGAATTTTTCTCAGCAGCAAGAAAAATTCGGAAAATTTATTTGGAATTTAGTATAATCATCCCCGATTTACAGATAATAACATCTGAAAGCGGGGTGATTTTCATGGATAAGAACAATAACCAGAACAAAAACAATCAGAACCAGAATCAGAACAAGAATAAGAATAACGAACAGAATAAGAATAATTACGAAAATGATCAGAATAAAAAGGACGATAATAAAAATTTCTGATTGCCTGAACAAAAAAGGGACTGTCTTAACACGACAGTCCCTTTAATTTTAAGCTGAGAGCTTATTATTCCTTTGCTTCGCCGGACTCCTCAGGCTGTTCCTCCGAAACCTGCACAGAATTTTCCGCGGCTTCAGCAGTCTCTGCGCTTTCCGCCGTTTCAACAGCTTCCGCTGTCTCTGCCGGCTCTGCAGTCTCGGCCTGCTCTATAGTCTCAACTGACTCTATATTCTGAATTGACTCTCCAGTTTCCGATGTTTCCTCGGTTTCCTGAGCTTTTGCAGCGGTTTCATCGGAAGATTTGTAAACCACCTCGTCGGGAACGTTTACATCCGACTCCGCCGCCGGCACTTCCGGCTCAAGCAAGGCGCGGATAGAAAGGCTTACACGCTTCTTTTCAGGGTCAACAGCTATTATCTTCGCGTCAACCTCTTCACCGGCTGTAAGCTCATCCTGCGGCTTGGCAACATGCTTGTTTGCTATCTGCGAAATATGAATAAGTCCGTCTATCCCCGGAATAATGCGGGCAAAGGCTCCGTATGAGGTCATGCTTACGATAGTGACCTTAACGGTATCGCCGACCTTATAGTTGTTTTCAAAAATAACCCACGGGTTATCCTCCGGCTTTTTGTAGCCGAGAGAAATCTTTCTTTTTTCCTTATCGAGGGCTTTGACATACACCTCAACGGTATCGCCGACGAGAACTACCTCCGACGGATTTTTGATCCTCTGCCAGGAAAGCTCGGAAATATGTATCATACCGTCAACTCCGCCAATATCGACAAACGCGCCGTAGCTGGTAAGAGACTTCACTATGCCTGTAAAGCGGTCTCCGACGGCAATCGTCTCCCAGATCTTATCCTCCGCGGCCTTCTTCTGCTCGCGCAGTACGCTGCGGATGGAGCCCACGGCTCTGTGACCTCTTCCTATTTCAATAATGCGGAAAGAGACCTCCTTGCCTTTAAGCTCATCAAGCGGCTCGCCCCTTGAAGCGGTTGCCTGCGACGCCGGTATAAAGATCCTTACATTATTTGAATAAGCGACAACGCCGCCCTTAATGACATCCTTGACATAACCGGTAACAATCTCGCCCGAATCCTTGGCAGCGACTATTTTATCCCAACCGGCAATCGCGTCATAACGGCGCTTTGAAAGCATTGCGGTTCCTTCCTGGTCATTGATTTTCATAATGATAAGGTTAAGCTCGTCTCCCGCTTTGACCTCGTCCATAAGCTTCACATCGGGGTCGGAAGAAAACTCTTCCGCGGTGACATATCCGGTAACGCCCCTGCCGATATCCACGCTTATTTCGGTAGGATTTACGGCTATAACCGTACCGCACACCTTCTGGTCTCCCGTTAATCCGCTCAGCGAAGCCTCAAATGCTTCCTCGTCCGTCATTTCCTCAAAGCTCTTTTGAACAGGTTCTTTTACCTCCGCCTGTTCCTCCACCGGTTGTAAATTTTCCGACATGGTTTTAATAACCTCCTTTATTATACCTGCGGGTGTAGAAGCGCCCGCAACAACTCCAGCCGAACCGCAGTTTTTAAAATCAACGCCGGAAAGCTCGCCAGCCGTTTCAATCAAAAGGGTTCTGCCGCAGTTTTCCCTGCACACGTCGAACAGCTTCGACGTGTTTGAGCTGTGCCGTCCTCCGATAACAATCATAACGTCATTGACAGCCGACAGCTCGCGGGCTTCCTGCTGGCGCACAGAAGTTGCATTACATATTGTATCAAAAATTTGCGCGTTTGTACATACTTTTTTTAAAATATTTTCGCAACTGACAAAAATTTCTTGATTAAAAGTGGTCTGAGAGACCAAAACTACCTTTTTTCCGTTAAAATTATTATGATTTTCAAGCAGTTTGCTCAGCTCGCCGGCGTCCGAAAATACATAAGCCTCGCCCTCACAGTATCCGACAATGCCTATTACCTCCTGGTGAACGGCGTCTCCCGCCACAAGCACCGTACAGCCCTCTCTGCTTTTCTGCCGGACAATGCTATGTATTTTGGCAACAAAAGGACAGGTAGCGTCAGCAACCTTAAGGTTAAGCTCCTCCGCTCTCTGAATAACGCGCGGTTCAACTCCGTGTGAGCGTATTACCAGCGTTTCGCCGATTTTTACCTCGTCCGGCGAAGATACTGTTCTTACGCCGCGCTCCTCAAGCTCGCCTACAAGCTGGGGATTGTGTATAATCGGTCCCAGCGTACACACGCTTTCGCCCCTGTCCAGCAGCGTGTAAACCGTCTGCACCGCGCGGTCGACTCCAAAACAGAAGCCAGCGGTTTTTGCAAGCGTGATTTTCAATTTTCCCCAGTCCTCTCTCCGACTATTTTCAAAACAAGCTCCACCGATTCCTCAAGCGTACACTCAGTAGTGTCGGCAAGCACGGCGTCCTCCGCCTTTTTCAGCGGAGCTATGTCCCTGTGCATATCGTTGTAATCCCGCTTCACAATATCGTCATACACTTCTTTAAGTGTTATTTTTTCACCTTTTTCGGCAAGCTCGCGCCATCTCCTGCCCGCCCTTTCCTCAGCCGAGGCAGTAAGGTAAATCTTAACCGATGCGCCGGGCAGAACCACTGTGCCTATGTCCCTTCCGTCCATCACTACATTGTTTTCGCGCGCCAGCCTTCTCTGCATTTCAAGCAGAAATTCCCTCACCTCGCGCCTTGCGGAAACCGCTGAAGCCATCATCGACGCCGCCGGAGTGCGTATATTGTCCGATACATCCTCACCGTCTAAAAAAACTCTCTGCTCGCCGTTTACAAAGCGTATATCAACCGAGGTTTCGGATAAAATTGCGGAAATATCACAGTCAAGGGAGGCATCGTATCCTAAAAGAGAAAACTTGAGTCCCACAGCTCGGTACAAGGCGCCGGTGTCAACATATATATAGCCCAGTTTTTTTGCCGCAAGGCGGGAAATCGTGCTTTTCCCCGCCCCCGCGGGTCCGTCAATGGCAATCGAAATCATTTTAAAGCTCCTTTTTATTAAACGCTCTTTCCCGCCGCATACCCGGTTGAAAAGGCTATCTGAAGATTAAATCCGCCGGTATAAGCGTCAACATCTATTATTTCACCCGCAAAAAACAAGCCCTTTACAAGCTTTGACTCCATAGATGAAGGGTCTATTTCCTTTACGGATATTCCTCCGCCCGTTATAATCGCTTCCTCTATCGGTCTGAAGCCGGTTAAATGCAGCGTAAGCCCTTTTACAGCCGCGCAAAGCGCCTCCCGCTGTTCGCGGCTTATCTGATTCACCTTTGTTTCGGGCGCTATTCCCGATATTGATATTATAACCGGAATTATGCTTTTAGGCAGCAGCCTGTCCAGCGAATTTCTGAAATCGCGGTTTTTTTTATCCTCAAAATCCCTCAGCACACGGCTGTCAAGCCGCTTCATATCAAGCGCTGGCTTTAAGTCAACAACGCCGGTATATTCAGCCTTGCCCATCCGCCGCATATGCGCCGAGGCGCTGAGCGCGAGCGGTCCGGATATGCCGAAATGAGTAAAGAGCAGCTCACCGAGCTCCGAAAAAACCGGCTTTTTTTTACCCTCCTCAAAAACCGACAGCGTAACATTCTTTAGCGACAGACCCGCAAGCCGCGAGCAAAAGCCCTCGCGGACGGTTATGGGTACGAGCGACGGTTTTAATTCAGTCACGGTATGACCGAGCGCCCTTGCAATTTTATATCCGTCTCCGGTCGAGCCGGTCACCGGATAAGAAAGTCCCCCGGTAGCTAAAATCACGCTGTCCGCCTCAAATACCTCTCCGTCCCTCGTCCTGACTCCGCTTACCCTTTCGCCGTCCTCAAGAATTTCCGCCGCGCTTGAGTGAATTATCCTTACCCCTTTTCCTCTTACGGCTTTAACAAGAGCGTCTACAATATCTGACGCTTTATCAGACACGGGAAAAACTCTTCCGCCTCTTTCGGTTTTAAGCGGTACCCCAAGGTTCTCGAAAAAATTCATCGTATCCTGTGTACCGAAACCCGAAAAGGCAGAAAAAAGAAACTTTCCGTTTTTCGGAACGTTTGCAATGAGAGTATCCAAATTACAGTTATTAGTAACGTTGCAGCGTCCCTTTCCTGTTATCATAAGCTTTCGCGCCGGACGTTCATTTTTTTCAAGCAAAGCTATCACGGCGCCGCCGTCACGGTATTTTAACGCGGCGCTGTAAGCGGCCATGAGACCTGCGGCGCCGCCGCCGGCTATTACGATTCTTTTCATTGCCTCACCGCACAGTAAAATTTATATACTGTTATTTTACACTAAAAAGGCGAAAATGTAAACCGCTTATAAGCTCCGACCGGATATAAAAAGCCCGCGAACCGAAAAATCAGCCGCGGGACTTATACCTTTTCTGTTAAATTACACGCACGCGGATTACGCCGTCTATTGCTTTAATCTCCTGCGCAACCGCGGAAACATCGGAATCGCCTATATCAAGCATCGTATAGGCATAATCGCCGCGGGATTTATTGAGCAGATTCTCAATGTTTACATTATCCTCAGCGAATATTCCGGTAATAGCGGTAAGCATATTGGGAATATTCTTATGAATTACGCATACGCGGTTTTTGCCGCTTCTAGGCATCGTAATCTCCGGAAGATTCACGGAATTAACAATATTTCCGTTTTCAATATAATCGATAAGCTCCCTTGCAGCCATAGAAGCGCAGTTATCCTCAGATTCCGGAGTAGAAGCGCCGAGATGCGGTATCGCGATAACGCCGTCCGCTTCCAGAATATCCTCAGACGGGAAGTCGGTGACATAAGCCGCCACCTTTCCCGATTCAAGCGCCGCTTTAAGCGCGGCGTTATCGACAAGACCGTTGCGCGCAAAGTTAAGAATACGCACGCCGTCCTTCATTTTAGCTATAGAGTCGCCGTTTATAAGATTTTTTGTGCTGTCGGTAAGCGGGACATGAACGGTTATATAGTCGCATTTCTCAAAAATCTCATTGATATCGAAAATATGGACCGCGTTATGGGTAAGATTCCACGCCGATTTTACCGAAAGATAGGGGTCGTAGCCGTAAACCGTCATACCGAGGGAATTGGCGGCGTTTGCAACCATAACGCCGATAGCGCCGAGCCCGATTACACCGAGCGACTTGCCCTTGATTTCAGGACCGGCAAATGCGCTCTTGCCTTTTTCCACCGCTTTTCCGACGTCTTCAGTGCCGCTTTTAAGCGTTTTTACCCACTCTATGCCGGAAACCACTCTGCGCGAGGAGATAAGCATAGCCGCGATAACAAGCTCCTTAACCGCGTTTGCATTGGCGCCGGGCGTGTTGAAAACCACGATTCCCTGTTCAGAGCAGCGGTCAATGGGAATATTGTTTGTTCCTGCTCCCGCTCTTGCTATTGCTTTAAGGCTTTCGGGAAACTCAACGTCATGCAGCGCTGCCGAGCGGACTATCGCGCCGTCGGCGTTTTCAACCTCGTCTCCGACCGTGTATTTATCGTCAAAAACCTCCAAACCGGTTTTTGAGATTTTATTATAGGTTTTGATTTTATACATTACGCGTTCTCCTCTTCAAATTTCTTCATAAACTCAACCAGCCTTACAACGCCCTCTGTCGGCATCGCGTTGTAAATGGACGCCCTCATACCGCCGACCGAACGATGACCCTTAAGATTCACAAAGCCGGCACTTTTCGCCTCAGCCACAAACTTAGCGTCAAGCTCATCGCTTCCGGTTACAAAAGGAACGTTCATAAGCGAACGGTCCTCGGGAACAACGGTGCCCTTGAAGAGCTTGCTGGAATCAAGAAAATCATAGAGAATTTTTGCTTTTTTCTCATTTATTTTCTTCATTTCCTCAAGACCGCCCAGCTTCTTAATCCATTTAAAGGTAAGACCGGCGATATAAATTGTATAGCAAGGAGGAGTATTGAACATTGAGCCGTTTTCGGAGTGCGTCGCATAATTAAGCATAGTCGGGGTGATTTCCATAGCCTTTCCGATTAAATCCCTGCGGATAATAACTATGGTAACTCCGGCGGGAGCGACGTTCTTCTGCGCCCCCGCATAAAGCAGACCGAATTTAGCAACGTCAATAGGCTCTGAAAGAATGCAGCTTGAAATATCCGCGACAAGCGGAACATCGCCCGTGTCGGGAAGATTATGGAACTTTGTGCCGTAAATGGTGTTGTTCATGCATATATGGACATAATCCGCCTCTGGATCAAAATCCGCCCTTGATGTTTTCGGAATATAGGAATATGTCTTATCAGCGGAGGAGGCGGCTATTCTCGCCTTTCCGTATCTCGCACCCTCTTTATACGCCTTATTAGCCCACTGACCGGTGATGATATAATCGGCCCTGCCGCTTCCGGTCATAAGATTTAAGGGAACCATTGCAAACTGCGTGGAAGCGCCGCCCTGAAGAAACAAAACATCATAATTGTCCGGTATCTTCATAATCTCACGGAGATCAGCCTCCGCCTGCTTTATAATCGCCTCGTACTCCTTCGAGCGGTGAGACATTTCCATAACCGACTGACCTGTTTCGCCGTATTCGAGCATTTCCGCCGCGGCGGTTTTTAATACCTCTTCAGGAAGCATTGAAGGACCGGCGCTGAAATTGTAAACTCTTGCCATTTGTTTTTTACCCCCATAATTTTCCGGAAGCCTGCCGCCTCCGATTTTTTTCAGCTTGATGTAATATATTATATTCCGGAGCAATAGTTTTGTCAATGGATTTGTTAAAATATTATCAATGTTTTTTTAATTTTGTCATTTCTTCTAAAAAAATCGTTAATTATTTAACAATAAAATTTCCTTACAATCCCTCCGATACAGCTCTCCTAAAAATAAAGCTTAATTTTACAGCTCCTGATCGCTTTCGTCCTCGACATACAAAAGTATATCCTCTACTCTGCAATGCAGAATACGGCACAAATCATTTATCTTCAGGGTGCTTATTCCCTTGTTTTTGCGCATCTGATCAAGAGTACCGCTGCTGATATGATGCTTATGAACCAAAGTGTAGGTAGTTTCCTTTGATTTTTCAAGCGTTTTCCAAAAAGGGGCGTATATAATCATTGCTATCACCTAATGCAATGATATTTGTGCAAATCCGGCTTGACAATAGCCATAATTATGGCTATAATTATTATACTCCAACCATAGTAAAAAATACAAAAGGGACGTTTAAAATGCACTTGAAAACATTGATATGTTTATTTTTCTGCTTTTGGTTTACGGCATGCGGCGTTTTCGGAGACAGCAGCTCAGCCGCGGCGCCGGCTTCCGGGAGCACCGCCTGCCGCGGCTACGCATATGAGCTTCAGATAAGAAAGCTGCAAATCGAAATACGGCATATAAGATACAAAATTCCCGTAACCGGCTCCCCGTCACAGTATGACAGGAAGCTGAAAACGCTCAGAATAATCAAAGCGCGCCGTCTTAAATGGCTGCGGCAGTTAGCCGACGGCGCTGAGGCGACCAGAAAAGCCTCGGAAGATATATATTTAAAAAAGCTTGCCAAGCAGGAAAAAAAGCTTGTCCGGCTGCGCCGCGCAGCTGTGGAAATAAAAAGAAGAGAAAAACTGATAGAATATTTTAAAGCCGAACAGGCAAAAACGGTGCTTAAACCGCAGAATAATAATTTCTTTTAACAACCTTGCCGCACTGTTTACAGCATAAAAACCCGGCACCGCCAAAATGCGGATGCCGGGTTTCTTATATTACATATTCAGCTTTAATATTTTAAGGTAATCGGAATACGCCGTTTCCCAAACCGCGCTGTCCTCCGGAAGATAGCGCTTAAGCTCCGCCGATTCCGAAACAGTTTTCCTTATACCGGCAAAATCGTCTATTTCTCCGAGTGCGGAAAGACAGACTGCGATATTGCCCATAACCGTCGCTTCTGCGGGACCTGCCAAAACCTCGGCGCCGCAGGCGTCCGCCGCCATACGGCAAAGCAGCTTATCCTTTATTCCGCCGCCGAGAATATTTATACGCCTGTATTCCCTGCCGCTTATTTTTGAAAGCATATTGAAAGTATATTTATACTTCAAAGCAAGGCTCTGGTAAATACAGCGCATAACTTCCCCGCGCGTCTCAGGAACGTACTGACCCGTACGCCTGCAGAACTCTCTTACTCTTTCGGGCATATTTCCCGCAGTTTCAAACGCTGCGTCGTCAACGTCTATAAAGCATTTAAACGGAGCGGCAGAAAGTGCCTCTGTTTCGAGCTGGTCAAAGCTTACCTCATTCCCCTCGCGCCGCCACTGACGGCGGGATTCCTGAATAAGCCAAAGTCCCATTATGTTTTTAAGAAAACGAACGGTATCCTTGTAGCCCCCCTCGTTCGTAAAATTCAGCTTTGCCGCTTCCTTTGTAAGTATCGGTTCATTCAGCTCTATTCCGAAAAGGCTCCAGGTGCCGCAGCTTATGTATACAAAGTCATCGCTTATGCTTGGCGTGGCAACAACCGCAGACGCAGTATCGTGCTCGTTTACCGCTATAACAGGCACCTTTTTACAGCCGAGCTCCTCACAAATCTCATCGGTCAGCATACCGTAGATTTCACCCGCCTTAATAACCGGCGGGAAAATTATTTCTGGCAGACCGAGCCTTCTTATAAGCGGGAAATTCCAGTCCTTTTTTACCGGATCAAAAAGATTTGTTGTAGAGGCTATGCTTGCCTCGGCTCTGATCTCGCCGGTCAGCATATAAGCAAACAAATCCGGAGTCAGAAGCAGCTTCTCGGCGTTTTCAAGCTGCTCGGGCTCGTGATTTTTAAGATACATAAGCTGATATATTGTATTAAACCGCATAAACTGCGTGCCGGTCAGACCGTACAGCTCATCAGTTGAAATTATCTCCGAAACCTCTTTGTCTATACCCTCAGTACGCCTGTCACGGTAATGTACAGGATTGCTTATAAGCCTGCCGCGCTTATCGATAAGCCCGAAATCAACCCCCCAGGTATCAATTCCTATGGCGTCAAAGCCGCCGTCGTTCAGCGCCTTAGTTATACCCGACTTTATTTCAAAGAACAGACGCAGTATATCCCAGTACATAGTGCCGTTCACCGTAACGGTATCGTTGCTGAAGCGGTGTATTTCGCGCATATCGATTTTTCCGTCCCTGAGTTCCGCAAGCATAGCTCTTCCGCTTGACGCCCCGAAATCAAAAGCCAATACCCTTTTCATATTATATTAACGCCTCCGAATCATTTACTTCTTTGATTATAACAAAATCCGGAATCAAAAACTATATTCTTAATTTACTTAAAATACGTCCTTAATATTGTAAAATATGCGAAAAAAATATATAATATAGAAAATTACTGAAACGGGTTGTTATATGGAACAGGATTTATGGCAGTATCTTAAGAAATCGGAAAAACCGATTGTGCTGTACGGAATAGGAAACGGAGCCGATAAGATAATAAGCGCGCTTGATTATTTCGGGATAAAATATTCAGGCGTATTTGCGACAGACGGCTTTATAAAAGAAAAAAGCTTTCACGGCTTTAAGCTCTCATCTTACGACGCTTTAAAAGAAAAATTCGGTAAAATGATTGTTCTGCTGTGCTTCGGAAGCGGGAGACCGGAAGTGCTTAAAAACATAAGACGCATATCCGCCGAGCAGGAGCTTTATGCTCCCGACGTTCCGGTATGCGGCGGCGGGCTTTTCACAGCAGAATACCTGAAAGAGCACGAAAAAGAGCTGCGGTATGTTTATTCAAGGCTTGCCGACGAAAAATCAAGGGAAACCCTAAGCTGTATTATAAATTATAAAATAAGCGGAAAGCCTGAATATCTTTACCGATGTGAAGCAGCGCCCGGAGAGCCGTACCAAAGCTTTTTAAATCTTGATAACAGCGAGAGCTTTTTAGACATCGGAGCATATAACGGAGACACTGTATCGGATTTTCTTTGCCGCGTAAGCGGCTATGAAAGCATAACAGCCGCCGAGCCGGACATAAAAAGCTTTAAAAAGCTCTCGGTCAGAGTCTCCGGTCTGAAGCGCATAAAATTATTAAACGCCTGTGTAACGGACAGATGCGGCACCGAGCTTTTTTACGCCCGCGGCGGACGCGGCTCCGCCGCCGGAGCCGGAAAAGAAATTCCTTCGGTAACGGTCGACAGTATTACCGGCGGCGGCAAAGCCACGTTTATAAAAATGGATATTGAGGGCGGAGAGCTGCGCGCTCTTAAAGGCGCGCGCCGCACGATACGCCGTCAAACGCCTAAATTGCTTATCGCCTGCTATCACCGCGTAGGTGATCTCTTTGAGCTTCCCATTGCAGTTGACGAAATAAGAAGCGGCTATAAGCTCTATCTGCGGCATTTCCCCTGTGTTCCCGCGTGGGATACCAATTATTATTTTATTCCGTAATACCAAATTTTCAGTAACGGCGGAGAAAGTTTAAGTTTTAACAGAAAACACTAATTTTTTATCTGTAATCAGCATACTCTTGCTTCTTTAGCAGCCAGGCTATCGGTTTTCAGCTCCTTATAGGTTTTCCGTATGATGACAAGCGCTATAGCGAATGTCAGAATATCGGCCGCCGGGAAGGAATACAGCAGACCGTCCAGACCCATAAAAATCGGCATAATAATCGGAAGCGTTACTCCGAATATCACCTCACGGCAAAGAGAAACAATAGTTGACAGAACTGCCCTGCCAAGCGCCTGCAAATGAATGAAGGTACCCTTGTTGACCATAGCCAACGGAATCATGCAAAGATATATACGGAAGCTCTTAACCGCAAAATCGGTATAATACGCACTTTCATTTTTGGCTCCGAAGATACCGATAAGCTGATGAGGCATAAATTCAACTGCGACAAGCGCCGTTACACCTATAACGGCTTCGGTTATAAGAAGATAGCTAAAAAGCTGTTTTGCCCTGTCCTTCCGCTCAGCCCCGATATTATAGCCTACAACGGGAATGCAGCCCGCGGCAAGTCCGATTGATACCGATATTGCAATCTGGAAAAATTTCATAACAATGCCAAGCACAGCAAGCGGTATCTGAGCGTATTCCGGCTGACCGAAGATTTTGTCCATAGCTCCGTATTTGGTGCACATATTCTGCACAGCCGCCATAGAAATAACAAGCGATATCTGGGCAAGAAAGCTGGTAATTCCGAGGGAAAGAAATTTTTTCATCAAAGTCCCCCAAAAGCCGAAACTTCCTTTGCAGAGCTTTATTGATTTCATACGGCACAGATACCAAAGCGAAAGCGCGGCAGTCAGTATCTGACCGATGACCGTTGCCACAGCGGCGCCCATCATTCCCATTTTAAGCGGGAAGATAAAAATCGGGTCCAAAATGACGTTTGTTACGGCGCCCGCGACCGTAGCCGCCATTGCAAATTTAGGACTGCCGTCCGAGCGGATAATCGGATTCATAGCCTGACCGAACATATAAAACGGGATGCCGAGCGCAATCCAGAAAAAATATTCCTTCGAATAGGCGAAGGTTTCCTCGTTGACTCTGCCTCCGAAAGCGGTCAGAATAGGGTCCATAAACAGAAGATACACGGCGGTAAGCACAACGCTGCTTATTACGCAGAGAAGAACCGCGCTTCCCACGCTCCTGTGCGCGTCTTCTTTCTTACCCGCTCCGAGAGAGATGCTCACAAAGGCACAGCAGCCGTCGCCGATCATTACGG
>CALWUZ010000214.1 GCA_944384845.1 uncultured Clostridia bacterium | reverse complement strand
ACCGAGCTCTGCAAGGCGCTGGCGCAGGCGATGTTCGGAAGCGAGAACATGATGATACGGCTTGATATGTCCGAATATATGGAAAAGCACACCGTCTCAAGGCTTGTAGGCTCTCCTCCGGGATATGTCGGCTTTGAGGAGGGCGGTCAGCTTACCGAGCAGGTAAGACGTCACCCCTATTCGGTAATCCTCTTTGATGAGATTGAAAAGGCGCATCCGGACGTTTTCAATATTCTGCTCCAGATTCTGGAGGACGGCATTCTTACCGATTCACAGGGAAGACGGGTTGATTTTAAAAATACGGTAATTATAATGACCTCTAACGTCGGCGCACGGCTTATAACCGAAAAGAAGATTTCCTTCGGCTTCGGCGAGGGCGGCGACGACAATAAGGACGTTAAAGAGCTGGTGCTTAACGAGCTTAAATCAACCTTCCGCCCGGAGTTTTTGAACAGGGTGGACGATATAATTGTTTTCTCAAAGCTTGATAAGGAGCAGATTGCGGAAATCAGCGAAAAAATGCTCGCCAACCTTTCCGAAAGGCTTAAAAATCTCAATATAACCGCCGAGTTTGACGACAGCGTCAAATACGCGCTGGCTGAAAAGGGCTTTGACCCGGTATACGGCGCAAGACCGCTGCGCAGGGAGATTCAGAACAAAATAGAAGACCCGCTCAGCGAAAAGATTCTTGATGCAAGCGTTAAAAACGGCGACACCGTGCTTTGCACCTATGAAGACGGTGAATTCAGGTTCACTGTAAAGCAGTAAACAGCAAAAATCCCGCGCTTAAAAAGCGCGGGATTTTTTGATGTAATTTATTCCGGCTGACCGCTCTGCTCTGAAGCGGCGGGCTCGCTTTGAGGTTCGCTGCCGGCTTCGGCATTTTGCTCGTCGATTCTGTAAAAGGTATCGGGAAGGGTATGTCGTCTCATAGCGCTTGAAATGGTCGGCGCAGCGCCGGCAAAGGTGAATATGTAAAGAAGAATAAGCTGCGGCAGATATGCGGAAAGCTCTATACCGCCGTTAAAAAGTAAATAGTTGATCCATCTGAAGGATTCAAAAATACCAAGCTCCGGAATTTCCGATTTTAATACTATTGCCCAGTCGAACTGGTTGCTTAAAAACACCATTACTACCATTATAACGGTTGAAATTATGACGCCTGCCTTTGAGAGTTTGCCGCCCAGCATTTCATAGCCCTTAAGGGCGCATACTCCCATTATCACGCCTGAAACCGCGGCAATATAGCCAAGCCGGCTTATCAGGATAATCGCCGCGGCGCCGATAAGCGAGCCTAAAAGCGCGCCGATTATACCGCCGATGATGTTTTCACTCTTCTGTTCATTGTGATGGCGCACGATGTCGTTTCTCTCGACAAAGGACTGCCTGCAATTATCGCAGAGCCTTGCGGCGCAGTTGTAAGCGTAGTATGTTCCGACGCCCTCCTCGGTTCCGCAGACCTGACAGCAGTTTTCATATCCCTGAGCCTTGAGGTTGGAGACAACTGTCTCGAGCGCGGGAAAAAGATTCTTTTTTACCGTGGACTTTACGCTCAGCGCCGAGGGTCTGACATTGAAATCAGCACGGTAGCCGCTTACCGAGCAGGCGGCAATATACTTTTTGCCGGCGGCGGCGATCTGCTGCATCTCAACCAGCGAAGGAGCGGCTCCGGCGCGCTTTACGGCAAGCGAAATCTGAAAGGTTCTTCCGCCGGAAATTGGTGCGACGGTTACCTCAAAGCCGCTGTAGCTTCCGTAAACAGTGCCGCTGACCATATCCGTTTTAAGACCGGTCTGCGCGGCAAAAGGCATGACAAGATTAAGATAATTTTTATCCATACTTAAAACCCCTTAATTTTTTATAAGCTCAGTATAGCATAATATATCCCTTCGTTCAAGCACCAAATAATTTTTTCTTGACTGTCAAACAAATGTTCGGTATAATGGAGGCGGAGCATTACGGCTTGATTTAATAATAAAAGACTGCGGGGATATTTCCGATGCTGTATACACAGGAGTTTAAAGACACTTTTGAAAAGAGCTGCTGCTTTACGGGTTACAGGCCTAATAAATTTCCGTTTGAGCTGAAAAGAGGCGGGAAGGGATATACCGATTTTGAAAACAGTCTTACGGACATAATTTTTTCGCTTGCCGACGGAGAATGCAGCACCTTTTACAGCGGAATGGCGATGGGCTTTGATATAATCGCGGCTGAAACGGTTCTGCTGCTTAAAAAAAGAAAAAAATCGGTAAGGCTTATCTGCGTACTGCCCTTTTCCGACCAGAAAAACGGCTTTTACGAGCCGTGGCGCGGCAGATACGATTATATCGCCGCCAATGCGGATGAGGTTATTATCCTTTCGGAAAGCTATTATCCCGGCTGCTATGCCCGCCGCAACAGATATATGGTGGATAACAGCGATTACATCGTTACCTGGTTTGACGGAAAAAACGGAGGTACGGAAAACACGCTCAGATATGCCGAAAAAAAAGGCCGCTGCATCATCAATCTCAACGGAGGATTTGGTGAATACAGCGGAATACAGACCGGTTTCAGCCTCTGAAAGCGATTATGGATATAAACATACAGACGATCGGTATTATACTTCCGGCTATAAGCTGCGACGGCGTGTGCCTGCGCATTTTTACCGACGCCTGCGAAACAGGAAGCAACAATAAAAAGCCTAAGGCGTAAGCCGGGCTTAAGTAATAGGTCAGCAGCGCGACGGGTCCTGCGATTCCGCAGGCGTGACCGCTGCTTTTGTATTTCAGAACAAAGCTGCTGAAGGCGATAATAAAGCCCGAAAGCAGATATGTGAGATACAGTATTTTCTCGCTTTCAGGCGCGCCGGAGAAAACCGCGAAAGCAAATCCCGCTATATATCCAGCCACCGAGAAAACAATGGCTGCCGAGCGCTGAAACCCGCGGCGTGTTTCCTTGGGCTTTATAAGGCTGAGCGGATACGCCGAAACCGGGAGAAGAACAAGAGCCGCAAGCGATACGGCGTAGTGAGCGGCGTTCAGAAAGAAATTATC
>CALWUZ010000213.1 GCA_944384845.1 uncultured Clostridia bacterium | reverse complement strand
GTTTCCTCTATTGTTTCCTGCGCTTCCCTGCGCGCGTCCTCCCGCTCCTTTTTGACGGTTGTGAAATAATCCTCGTCCTTTTCCTCCGCGCCGGCAGAGGTCTGTACAGCTCCGTCGTCTGAGCTTGTATTGCTTACATACGACGCCTCGCCCAAATACTTGCCCGAGGACGGCGTATATTTCATATTCAGCCATATGGCAGCCGCCAGCGCCAGAACCATAACCGTTACGGCGATCTGGCTTTTACCGAAAACTTTACCTTTTTTCATCAGAGCTTCCCCCCGCAATATATACTCTTTTTGATGTGATATTCAAAGCCGCGGTAACGGCGTTTTGAATTTTTTCATTAATCTGCTCATTGTCGCCCCCCTCGCATACGATAGCCACTCCGCGCACCTCGGGCATTTCGGTGGTTACAAGCAGCGCCTGTTCTCCGCCGTCGGCGGACTTTACGGTTATGTAGGTCTGTTTAGATTCGCTGGTAGTGCTTTTTGAATCGCTTTCGGTCTTGTCGGAGGATACTCCCTCATTTACATCGGCGTAGGAATATCTTATACCGCTTTCAAGGGTTATTACCACCTTTGCATTATCGCTTCCGGTAATGCTTTCAACAATGCCCTTTATGCTTTCCTCAAGCTGTACGCGGTATTCCTCCGCCGTAAGGTTCTCTCCCGAAGGCGTTTTTGTCTTCTGGGAGGATCCGCCTCCGATAAAAGAGGAAAGGCATATGAGCAGCATACCCGAAAGCCCCGCTATCATAAGTATTTTCGGCGATTTTATTTTTTCCGCCAGTTTCTTTAAAACATCATTCATGTGCTACCTCAACCTCGTAATTCTCCGCTACGACGCCGAGCGCTTCCCTTACCGCCCACTCTTCACAGTCCGAATAAACTATAACCTTAGTAATTATTATGCTGCCGTCATCGGATTTATCCGTACAAACTGTAATTTCGCTGAAATTTATTCCGTAATTTGTGAGCGCCGCCGCGTAAACATACCTTGCCGCAGCGGCGTCAAGGCTTTGGGCGGAAACCTCCGGCGAAGCGCCGAAGTCGATATTCAGATCCGCGCCGGCAAGCGATATGCCCGCCGACGTGATTACAACAACCAAAAAAACAAGACTTAAAATATATTTCACCGGCTTCTGCATAACGCCGTCCGGACAAATAATATGCAGCGCGCCTATAAAAACGCAGGCGGCGCACAGGGAAACGATAAATGAAATCACCGCACTCACTGTGTCTTCACCCCCGTGACCACCACCGCGAGGGATATTATAAAAAGCGCCCCCACGAGCAGAAGAATACCTATAAGCACCGACATCATCGCGTCCGCCGCCTTTAAAAGACCGGATATTTCCGGAAGTGCGAAAAGCTCCGACACGGCGCACGCGATAAGCAGCGTTACACGCCAGATAAGCAGCTCTATTACAAGAGGCAGAAGCGTTACGCCGCAGGCAAGCGCACCGTAAATTCCCACAGAGGACTTTAAAAGTCCCATTGAAGCGGTGACGGTACCGAGCGCTTCGGAAAGCACCCCGCCCGCCACCGGAACGGAGGAGCCGATAATAAACTTAGCGGTTTTGGAAACAAGCGTATCGGCGGAGGCGTTGACCGCCGTCTGAATGCCTAAAATGCCTATAAAAACCGTTGAAACCAAAGCCATTATCCAGAAAACTATCTTTTTAATCATTTCGGCTATTCCGGATCTTTTGATTGCGGGCGATACCGCGCCGCTTATGCTTATTGCAAAATAACCGCCCATAAGCGGAAGCACGACAAAGCTCGATATATATGACACCGCCTGCGAAGCGGCAAGCAGCAGCGCGCTCATTGAAGCAGAGGTTACCGCCGCTCCGGACGACGCAACTATCACCGCGAAGACCGGTATAAACGACAGCATGAACACTCCCGTGCCCTTGAGCGCATCAACCGAAGCGTTTATCACCGACCAGACCGGAACCGCAACCACCGCGGCAGCCGCCGCTGCGGAGGCATATACGGCGGCGGTTACAGCGCTGCTTTTTATCTCCATCGAGCCGAACGCCGCGGCTATCAGTATTATCGCTATTACTCCTGCTCCGGCGCGCAGGGGTGCCTTGGCTCCTGAGGCTATAAAACCGACTATGTGACCGAAAACGCTTTCGGCGGTAAGAGAGTTCACCCAGTTATAGTCGGACGGGTCTATCCCGTTTTCCTCAAGATACTCGCGCGTTTCGTCGGGCAGGCTGTCATTTATTTCGTCTGCCCCGCTGTTTTCGTACTGCTCCGCGTAAAATTCGTCGGCGCTCTTCTCCTGCGCGCTCACGGGGAACGCGAAAGCCGCCGCCAACAGGCAAATAAAAATAAATAATCCCGCTTTTTTCATTTTAAGAAGCTCACCGCCGTCTGAAGAACCGACGCTATCAGCGGAACCGCCAGCACAAATATCGCGCATTTCCCCGCCAGCTCCGCCTTTGAGGCAAGCGAGGTCTGACCGCTGTCGCGGCAGACGTCGGCTATCAGTCCTGTAACATAGCCGATGCCCAGCGCCTTCAGCGCTACCTTGAAATAATCCGCGTTTATACCGTAGCCGGCAAGCTGCGTCCTTATGTATTCTATCGGCGACATAACGCTTTTGAGAATATAAGCCGTCACCACGGCGCCGCCGGCAAGAGCCACCGCTAAGGCGTACTCGCTTTTATGCTGCTTTAAAACCAGCGCCAAAACGGCGGTTATAAGGCAGATCGCCAATATTTTGAATATCTCCATTTTTTATAACCCGAAAAGGCTTTTAACCGTCGTAAAGAGGTCGGCTATAGCATTTACAACCATTAAAAGCACGACGACAAGACCCGCCAGCGTGGTAAGCAGGGCCTGATCCTCCCTGCCCGAACGGACGAGCACAAGATTAAGCACCGTTACTATTATCCCGATAGCGGCAATCCTGAATATAAAATCAACGTCCATTTATTTCACCTACAAAAAGAAAATACATATAAAAATCCCGCATAATATTCCGAGCGCGTTATAAAGCCGGCAGAGCTCCCCGCACTTTTTTTCCGCTTCGTCGCATTTCTTTTTCAGAAGGTTCATGTAAAGCCCGGTGCGTTCACATTCGCTTTCCGCGTCCGACATGCCTATATCGGAAAAATACTCCTCCAAAAGCGCCGCGTCTTCCTTTTCAAGAAAGGCAGGGTTTATCTGAATCCCCCTGTTGGTATAAAAAGCCGTTCCGTCCTCAAAGCTCTGCGCCACGATTCTTTCGATTTCTCCCGTACCCAGCCTTACGCGTTCCCTTAAATCGGAAAGCGAGCGGTAAATTCCGCAAAGCTTTCTGTAGCGCTTTTTAAGCTGAAGAGATTTTAAAAATCCGGTAAGCGCCGCGGCGGTGAATACAATAAGCAGACCCGAAAGCTTAAACAGCCATGCCACGGTTAAACTCCTTTGCGTCAATCATCCTTATCGTTCCCCCGTGAATGTCCGGCAGCAGCGCCACCGAGCCTATCGCTCCGCTTTTTATAAGCGCCGCCGTGACGTTGCGCTTCATTATATCCTCAGCGCTCCCTATGTGCGCAGTGGTGATTATGCTCACTCCCGCGCAGAAGCTTTCGCTTACCCGCCTTAACTCGTCTTCAGTGCCTATTTCATCAAACGCAACTATATCAGGGAACATGGTTCTCACCGCTATTTCTATTCCCGCCGCCTTGTCCGAGGTAAGCAGAACATCGGTATTAGCGCCGAGGTTGTTCTGCGCCCTGCCGCCGGTGCTGCCGGATATTTCCCCGCGGCTGTCGATTACGGATACCCTGTATATTTTTCCGCAGAGCCCGTCTGACAGTTGTCTTACAAGATCGCGCAGCACCGTGGTTTTACCGCTTCCCGGAGGTCCGGCTATCAGCAGACCTCCGCCGGTGTAGCGTCTTGAAATATCGTTGGCGGCGCCCGGAATCTCTCTTGCAATTCTTATATTTACGGAGGAAATGTCGTGCACCGCGCCGTTTTCGGTTATTCTGCCGCATATTCCCGCCCTGTGACCGTTTTCCATAATTATAAAGCCGTTTTTAAGCTCCTCAGTATGGGCGTATACTGAATTTTTACAGAGCCGCTTAAAGGTCTCGTCAACCTCCGACTTGTCCGCTTTTAAAAGATCGCGGGTGATAATAAATGAAATCTGTCCGTTTTCCTGCACAAAAACCGTCTCGCCGCTCACCGTAAGCGCCACAGGCAGTCCGGTCCTCAGCCTTATTTCCTCAGCGTTTTCCCTGACCGTCGCCGAAAGCCTTTCAAGCGCCTGCCTTATACGCGGTGCGACGCCGTAAAGCGCGCTGTCGAATCTTTCTGTTTTCTGCATAGCTTGTCACCTCTCATTAAATACTATGTCGGGGTTGTCCTGCTTAGAACAAATGAATTTTTTAACCCGTTTAAAATTTTTAAAAATATAAATTATACGATTATTGAAGCAGACGAGAATTATTTTTGTTTTTTGAGGAATGTTATTAAAAGAAATCTTAAGGAGGTAAATCATGAAAAAACCGATTTCTTTGTTTTTATCGATAATATGCCTGCTTTCCTGCATTTCGCTCGCCGGCTGCGGCGGCGACGGCAGCTCTGAGGTGTATTTTCTCAATTTCAAGCCCGAATCCGCCGCGGTGTATGAGGAGCTCGCAAAAAAATACGAGGAGGAAAAGGGTATAAAGGTCAAGGTTGTAACGGCTGCCGCCAACAACTATGAGCAGACCATTAAATCCGAAATAGCAAAATCAGGCGCACCCACCATTTTTCAGGTAAACGGTCCGGTGGGCTACAACACCTGGAAGGATTACTGTCTTGACATCAAGGACAGCAAGCTTTACGGCATGCTTTCAGACCAGTCGCTCGCGATAAAGGAAGGTGACGGCGTTTATGCCGTTCCGTATGTTGTCGAAGGCTACGGCATAATTTACAACGACGCGATAATGCGGAAATACTTTGCCCTGCCGAACAAAAGCACCAATATAAATTCTGCGGACGAAATCGACAGCTTTGACAAGCTCAAGGCAGTGGCCGAGGATATGACCAAAAATCTTTCCGCCTTAGGTATCGACGGCGTTTTCGCCTCCACCTCGCTCGCAAGCGGAGAGGACTGGCGCTGGCAGACTCACCTTTTAAACATTCCCCTGTACTATGAGTTCAAGGAAAAGAACGACGAGGGCGCGGACCTGCCTTTAGCAGTGCTTAACGCCGGAGAGATAGAATACAAGTACGCCGAAAATTTTGAAAAGCTTTTCGATCTGTATATAAACAACTCGGTGACCCAGCCGACGCTTTTAGGCTCAAAGTCGGTAGCTGACTCGATGGCGGAGTTTGCTCTCGGTCAGGCGGCGATGGTGCAGAACGGAAACTGGGCGTGGTCCCAGATTTCGGGCGTTCAGGGCAACACCGTAAAGGAAGAGGACATTAAAATGCTGCCCCTCTACACCGGCGCGGACGGAGAAAAAGGGCAGGGGATATGTATAGGCACCGAAAACTATCTTGCCATTAACAAAAACGCAAGCGAGGAGCAGCAGAAAAATTCGCTTGATTTTCTTGAGTGGCTGTTTTCAAGCGAGACCGGCAAGGAATACGTCACAGACGAGCTCGGCTTTATAACTCCCTTTAACACCTTTTCGGAAGATGAGCTGCCCGACGACCCGCTCGCGAGGGAGATTTCACGCTATATGAAGGACGACTCTGTCACCAACGTTTCCTGGATATTTACCGGATTTCCGAGTGAAGCGTTTAAAAAGGACGTTGGCAGCGCTCTGCTCGATTACGTTCAGGGCGATAAAAAATGGGACGACGTGGAAGATGTTATAATCAATAAATGGAAGAGTGAGCGGGCATAAATGGAAAAAACGGTAAAACGCTGGTTTCCGCTGTTCGTACTGCCGACGCTTGCAGCCTTCATTATAGCCTTCGTGGTTCCGTTTATAATGGGCGTGCTGCTGTCCTTTACCGAATTCCGGACCGTCACCGACGCCACCGTTGTCGGTTTTTCAAATTATATCAGGGCTTTTACCGACGACCGCCTTTTTATTGATTCTCTTATATTTACGCTGAAATTCGCGGTGATTTCGGTAATCGGCATAAATGTTATCGCCTTTGCGCTCGCCCTGCTTTTTACAAGAGACCTGCCCGGCAC
>CALWUZ010000212.1 GCA_944384845.1 uncultured Clostridia bacterium | reverse complement strand
ATTCCAGCATGCCGTTGTAAAGCCGGTAGTAGATACCCTTCTGAGCCAGCAGGTCCCCGTGGCTTCCGCGCTCGGCAATCTGCCCGTGCTCAAGCACCATAATTGCGTCGGCGTTGCGGACAGTGCTGAGCCTATGAGCTATCACAAAGACCGTCCTGCCCTCCATAAGTCTGTCCATTCCCTTTTCAATAAGCGATTCGGTGCGGGTATCGATGGAGGAGGTCGCTTCGTCGAGAATCAGCACCGGCGGATCCGCGACGGCGGCGCGCGCTATGGCAAGCAGCTGCCGCTGTCCCTGAGAAAGACTGGCTCCGTCGGAGGTTATAACCGTGTCATAGCACTTGGGAAGCCGCCGTATAAAGGAATCCGCGTTGGCTATACGCGCGGCGGCTCTGATTTCTTCAAAGGTGGCGTCAAGCTTTCCGAAGCGGATGTTTTCGGCTATTGTGCCGGTGAACAGATGAGTGTCCTGAAGCACGATTCCGAGCGAACGGCGAAGGGACTCCTTTTTTATGTCCCTTACGTCAAAGCCGTCGTAAACAACGCTTCCGCCCTGCACCTCGTAAAAACGGTTGATAAGATTTGTAACGGTGGTTTTGCCTGCTCCGGTTGAGCCGACAAACGCGATTTTCTGCCCCGGCTTAGCGTAAAGGCTGATGTTTTTAAGAATAGGGCGGTCTTGGTCATAGCCGAAGTCCACGCTCTTGAATCTTACGTCGCCGCGCAGAGGAACACAGCTACCGTCAGGCTTCTGCCACACCCACTGCCTAGCCCCGTCCGCCGCAGGCTTTTCGGCAAGGCTCACTTTTCCCTCGTCAGTTTCGGGCGGCAGATCCATGACCTCGAAGACCCTCTCGGCGCCGGCAAGCGCCGAAAGCAGGAAATTGCTCTGCTGTGTAAACTGATTTATGGGCGCCGCCGCCTGACGGACAAACACAAGATAGCTGGCAAGGCTGCCGATATCGGTGCTCCCGTTCATCGCCATAATTCCGCCGAGCACAGCGACTATCGCATAATTTACATATGAGATGCTGACCACCGCAGGAATCATAGTTGCCGCAAACGCCTGCGCTCCCGTTCCGGCGCGCCGCAAATCTTCGTTTTTCGCACGGAAGGCGTCAAGGCTGGCGCCCTCGTGATTGAAAACCTTGACTACCTTCTGACCGTTTACCATTTCCTCAATATAGCCGTCAAGCTCGCCGAGGCTTGCCTGCTGCTGGGTGTAGTATGCCTTGCTTTTCTTTCCGCTGAAGCGGATGTAAAGAAACATAGCGGCATAGCAGACCGTAACTATAAGCGAAAGCCGCCAGTTGAGTATGAACAGAATAACAAGCGTCCCCGCCATTTGAATAAAGCTTTGTATTACCATAGCGAAGCTGTTGTTGAGAGCGTCCGAGATGGTATCTGTGTCGTTTGTAAAATAGCTCATAATGTCGCCGTGGCGGCGGCTGTCAAAAAAGCGCAGGGGAAGGGTCTGAATATGTGAAAAAAGATCCCGCCGTATGTCAAACAGCACCTTCTGCGCCGCGTTGACCGTTATCTGAGTGTAGCCGAAGGCGGTGATTACTCCCAAAAGGTATATAAGAGCAGTTAAAGCAACGCCGTATATGAGCCTTTCTTCTCTGCCGGAGGTAAGGTCGTTTACAACCGGGCGTATCATATAGTTGCCTGCAAGGCTTGCCGCCGAGCTTACGGCGACCAGAACCGCCGCGGTCAGAAGAAGAGTCCGGTGACGTCCCAGATACGACATAAGGCGCCGCAGGGTGTGAAGGAGATTTTTAGGCTTGTTAGAGCTCGGCTGACCCGCCATCGGAATCCCCCCTTTTCATCTGAGAGTCGTAAATTTCCTGATAGATGGGATCGCTTTCAAGCAACTGCGCGTGGGTTCCGGCGGCGTGAACCCTGCCGTCCTCCATTATTACGATCCGGTCGGTCTCAATTACCGAGGCAATTCTTTGGGCGATGATGATTTTGGTGACTCCGCTCAGCGCCGCCAGTGATTTGCGGATTTCCCGCTCGGTCGCGGTGTCAACCGCGCTGGTGGAATCGTCAAAAATCAGGATCTTCGGGCGCTTGAGAAGCGCTCTTGCAATGCAGAGCCGCTGCTTCTGACCTCCCGAGAGATTTACCCCTCCCTGACCGAGAGCGGTGTCCAGCCCGCCCGGCATACGCTTTAAAAACTCGTCGGCGCAGACCGCGCGGCAGACCTCCCACAGCGTATCGTCGTCAGCCGCTGGATTGCCCCAAAGCAGGTTTTCCCTGACCGTGCCCGAAAAGAGCACATTCTTCTGAAGCACTATTCCGACGGCGTCGCGCAAAGCGGCAAGGTCGTATTTCCGCACATCGACGCCGCCGACCTCAACAGAGCCTTCGGTAACGTCGTAAAGCCGGGGAATAAGCTGCACAAGCGAGCTTTTGGCGGAGCCGGTGCCGCCGAGAATCCCCACGGTCTGACCCGCCTTAATATCAAGCGTAACGTCAGACAGGGCGTATTCCTCCGCCGATGAGTTATATTTGAAGGAAACATTTTTAAAGGATATGCTGCCGTCTGAAATCTCCTTTATCCCGCTTTCGGGCGGGGAAAGGGCGATTTCCTCATCCAGCACCTCCGAAATGCGCCCGGCGCTGGCAAGGGAGCGGGTCAGCAGCAGAAAAACGTTTGAAATCATCATCATAGAGTTCATAATCTGAAAAACATAGCTTAAAAAGCCTGTAAGATCCCCCACCTCAAGCGCGGAATCGATAATCATGCCTCCGCCGAACCACATAATAAATATGACCGCCGCGTAAAGAATAAACTGAAACGCGGGCAGGTTCAGCACCGAGTAGCGGAAGGTTCTGCGGCCGGCGTCGGTAAGCTCGCGGTTTACCTTATCGAATTTTTCCTCCTCATATTCACCGCGCACGAACGCTTTTACCGCCCTTATCGCGGCAAGTCCCTCCTGCACGGTGCCGTTGAGACGGTCGACCGCTCCTTGCAGCCTGCCGTACATCGGCGCGGTTTTGCGCACGATAAAGAAAAGCACTGCCCCCAGAACCGGAGCGCAGAACAGAAAAATCAGCGCAAGCGCCGGATTCATCACAAAGGACAGAGCGATGCCCAGAATCAGCATGAACGGTCCGCGCACCATCGGGCGGAAGCCGCCGCTGACGGCGTTTTGCAGAACGGTGACGTCGGTGGTCATGCGGGTTATAAGCGAGGAGGTTTCAAAGCGGTCTAAATTTGAAAAGGCGTAATCCTGAACCCTTTCATACTGCGCCTCTCTTATACGCGCGCCCCAGCCGTATGCCGCCCGCGCGGCAAACCTTGCGTACAAAAGACCGGTAACCAGCGCCAGCAGTGCGCATATTCCCATCTGCACGCCCTTATGAAGTATATATGTCATATCGTGATTTTTTACGCCTGTGTCTATAAGGTCCGCCATAAGTATCGGGATAACCAGCTCAAAGCCGGTTTCTATCATCACCATCAGCGCGCCGATAATCAGGTCTTTCCGATACGGTCCCAGATATTTCAGCAGACGTTTAAGGTTGTGCAATTTTTATCCTCCCTTTGCCCCGGAAAAATTTAATAACATAAAAGAATACCGCAAAACCGTCTTTATTACGGGAAAAAGATCAGAACTGCGGCACTATCAATTATAATATAAAGAAAAAAATTGTCAATATATTCCCGTTTCAAAACCGCGGAGTATCATAAGCGGCGGTTTTGTATAGCTATGCGGGCAGGCGTTTAAAAACCGCGGTCTTTAAGGTCCCTGACCAGCGATACGTAAAATTCCCGCACGTCAAAACCGGGTATATTTTCTCTGTTAAGATCTATCATATCGCCGTGAGAAACTCCTCTTTTGCCGGAAGGTCTTATAAGAGTAAATTTCTCACCCCATTCGGCGGAATCGACCGAGACAAGACCGTCGTTTTCTCCGTCGAAGTGCTGTACGAGCGGATAGCTTAGATTAAGAGGAAATTTACCGCTCCTCGCTTTTTTGCAGCAGGACATAACGCTTTGATAAAACACACCGGCTGCGTCGGGCGTATCCTTGTTCCGCTCCGCGCAGACCGAGGCGGTAAGATCCGAGACTGCGGCAAGAAAATCCGGATTTTTATCTCCGAGCCTTCTGAGCGCGGCGTTATAGGTTCGGGAAACGCTCAGCTTGATTTTTTCGGGTATTTTTTCAAGCAGATAGTCAGCAAAAATACAGCCGCGATGGGGAGTGTTGACGGTTGTAAGGCTTGCGGCAAAGGGCGCCGCTCCAAAATGAGATATCGCCGCACGGCTGTCAAGACCGCCCTTTGAGTGAGCGATTATATTTACCTTTTTACATCCCGTTTCCTTTATTATTTCCGAAATACGATCGGCGAGCTCCCTGCCGCATTCCTCCACCGACGCTGCCGATTGCTGATTGCCGTAATATATTTCGGCGCCGTTCCGCTTCAGCTCGGCGCTTATTCTGCCCCAGTAGTTAAAATAACGGCAGTCTCTGAAAAAAACGCCGTGCACCAGTAAAATAGGATAGCGCGTAGCACAGTCAAAATTTTCTTTGCGTACCGCGTTCAGGCAGATTTTTTCGCTTTCGGTATCGATTTCCCTTTTGACTGTGCGCATTATTTTTATAAGATAATAAATATTAAGCACCGGTATCCAGCCGAAAAGGATACCGAGCACGCGATGCTTTATGCCGAGCTGTACCGAAGTGATATATAGCCTGATTATGCCGCACCAGAAAACCAGAGCCTCAAAAATCACCGCCGCAGCGATTGAGCACGCGAGCAGCCCAAGGATTACCGCCGAATCTGCTCCGTTCCACGGAAGCATCATACCCAGCTCTGTATATGTAAAGTAAAGCTGAAACACGGCAGTTACCGTTACGCTGATAAGAAAAACAAGCAGCAGCTCATACCCGTCCGATAATATTTGAAGCCCTTTTGGTGACGTCTGTTTACGCTGCGGACGGCACAGCATAGCAATAAAAAATATAATAAGCAAAATTCCCGCCGCAGCGGGAAAAAAAGCGGAGCCGTTCCATATCAGAACGCACAGCGCCGCCGCATTGGCGCACAAAACAGTCAGAATACAGTTTAAAGCTCTTCTTACTATCCGCATATTTTATTCCCCCTAAAGCAAGCCTGCCGGCAGTCTGATAATATCATATCCTTCCGCTGTTTACAAGACGGTATCCTCTTGCAGAGGGGTTATTTTCCCTCTATGCGGAGGGTGCGCATTTCCTCCTCGGAAATGCCGGATTTTTTGCCGTAATTTACCCAGTAAGATACCGACGCTTTTACAAAAAGCCTTTTCGGCAGCGGCATTGTTGTATGCAATATGCGGTGCTTTCCGGCGGTGATACATTCGGCAAGCTTTTTAATTTTCCGTGCGGTCAGACGCATGAACGGTGTCGCCGGCAGAGCTTCGCCGCCGCCTATTTCAAGTGCCGAGCCGAATCGGTATCCGTTTTGACGGCAGAAAAGACGGATCATTTCCACCGCCGTGTCATTCTGTGAGGGCTCAAGAAAGCCGCAGTTCACCAAAACCGAAATTACCGGTTTTTCGCCGGGAGGATTTGTCTCAAGCGATTTAAGAAAGTTAAGCAGCGTTGCCGGTATGCCGTCGGCATAAAGCGGAAAAACGAACAGAAGATCCGAAAAACCGTTTACCTTGCCGCAGAGTTCTATATGGTTGGTTTTTGTGATGTTAAAGTATTCGGTTTTAATCCGGCAGACCTTAGTGAAAATCTCGGCATAGAGCCTTGAATTTGACCTCGGTGCCCTGGGGCTTGCGTTAAATATCAGTATTTCCGCCATTTTTTCAGCACTTCCTCCGCTGCGGATTCAATTCCGCTTTCCTCTGTGAATATTATCCTATAGCTTTCAAAATTCATATTTTTAGCGTTGCGTGCGACCAGACGGCTGAAAACCGCTTTTTCATCAGCGCATATATTATCACCGTAAGCGATGACGTGCGCTTTTTTGGGAGCGACCGCGCGCTGATAGTGGTGCGTTTCGCCGTCAAGCAGGCGTATAAACGCCGTCTGAATGGGAATTGCGCGCTCAAGCAGGGTTTTCATAACCGTATCGTATCCGCCGTATTTTATCCGGCTGATGTAAAGCACGCAGCTGCTTTCGGCTATAGCGGGATATACGTTTACGGCATCGTCGCGGATAACGCAGCGTCCGGGCGTTTTTGTCCAGCAGCCGAAGCAGCCGGTGCAGCCGGCTATTTTCAGCTCCGACAAATCAAAATATTTTACGCCGTCTGCTTCTGCGGCGCTGAGCTTAAGGGGTCTGTCACTTAAAATGAGTTTCATATTTGCCTCTGCTTTTCGGTTTGTTTATATTATTATGCCTGTTTTCGGCGTTTTAAGACGTAAAGGCGGATATTTTGCTTAAAGCGTTATTTCAATATGTTCGCCGTCTGCACTTTTTACCTCGACTAATTTCCATTTTCTGTTCCGTTTATATTCGGAGCTTAGCCGTATGCAAAATAAATCCTGCGGTCAGTCGGACCGTTGATTTCTGTATTCGCTTGGTGTCATGTCTGAAATCTTCTTAAATGTTTTTAAAAAATGCTGGCTGTCGTAAAAACCGGTTTTCAGTGCAATGGAAGTAATGCTGTCGTTAGTGTTGTCAAGCAGTTGCTTTGCAAGGGTTATGCGGTAAAAATTGATATATTTGTTAACTGACTGCCCTGTACTTTTTTTAAATATATAGGAGAGATATGAAGGATGTATATGAAGATGCTCTGCTATATCTTTTACGGTTATTTTTTCTGCAAAATGCTTTTGTATATAATTTATTGCGTTAGTTGTGAAGGCAGGAAGCGTTTTGGAATGGCTGTTGCTGATGACCGGTATTGAAATATCGCACCATGTGTCCGTTTTAGAAATATCCAGTGTGTATGAAAAGCTCAGATAACTGGGTATTGAGTATATCAGCAGATACAGCTGGCAGGGTTGGCTGCATTTGATGCGCATTGTAATGGTTGCTTTTTCCTTATATTCTTCAAGTGAAATGGTGTTTGTCTGCGGGAAACACCACAGCTTGAAATTTTCTTTGTCTAAAAGAATAAAATTGCAGTATCCGCCCGGCATTTTACTGTCTTTATCAATATAGCTGTATTTGTAGCAATCTGATTTTTGCGGCAGCTCAATATATTTATGCAGCGAAGAGTTTTTCATCAGCAGAACTGCGCCGTGATTTACCTTGGGATTGTCAGACCAAATGGAAATATCGCTCAAAGAAAGACTGAAAGGGTGGGAAGTAATTTTAAATATATTGGTCAGGGCGACAGCGGAAAGGGAGCTCATCGTATTTTTAATTATAGAATGATGAACGCTTAAAAACATCAGGAAAATCTTTTCAAGTGCTTTGCGCAGTATATCTGATGTACAGGCGTTCTGTTCAATCAGGGATTCAATAAGAAGAATATCCGATACAATGGTAGGAAAACGGTCTGTGTAATATGAAAGAGGGTTTTGACCGAGCATTGCCGTAAACGGTACAAACCTGCATTCAAATTCCGGAAGATTTGATTTGTCGGGGTCTTTACCGTACGAAGCCGCAAAAAAGTCAAGCTCAAGATAAATAAGCCGGCATTGCTGAGAAATTGCGGATAAGCAATAATCGTAAGTATTTTCAAGTGAAATCAAATAGCTGTTGTGGCAGGTATGCTTAGAGGAAAACGCTTCATTATATAAAATCTCGAATGATAAATTTCCGGAAAGTAAAATTATAAAATGATGATGCTTGCGAGGCGTAAAAACAGTTCTGTCTGTCAAAGTGATTATTTGGGCACTGTATATTTTAAGATATATATCGGGAACATTGTCAAAATTAAAAAGAGTTTTCAAGGTGTTTTAACCTCCGTTTTGCCTTTCGCTTTCAAATAAGGCTTTACCGCATTGATTATATCACGGTGCAGTAAAAAAGACAATATGAGTTTTATACTTTAAATTTTTTCTGTATTTTGCCTTAATTGCATAAAAAATTCTATATTATTGTCCTAATACACGAAAAAAACATTGCTGAGTTTTGTTGAAGTCATGGATTTTTTAAAATGTATAAAAATGAAAGAAAAATTAATAAAAGTTGTATTTTACCAAAATCTTATACAAATATACGATTTATACAGCGACTGAAATGATATAATAATAACCGCAAAAAGTTAAGAATATATGTATAAAAAGCAATAATGCGGGAGGACGGATATGTGTAAGTTCATATCTTTTTTTATGAGTTTTTGTATTATTGCGTCGGCGGTAATTATGCAGACCGCCGCTGCCGATTCATATACTGCTCAGAATATATCTGAAGAACTTTATGAAATAGAGCGGGTCAGTGCCTCTCCGGACAGTTACGCTTATTTTCTGGACCATAAAGCATATCCGCCTGCCGAAGGTCCGGAATTGAACGCGGTAAATCTTTCTCAATACAAGGGAAGCGACGGCTTGCCTCGCACCGACTGGGAGGTTTTATCGCCTCAGGACGGCAGATATTATCTTAAGTTCACTTATGTGAACACCTCAGGCAATCGTGAGCAGGCCGAGTTCGGACTGCTTGTAAACGGTGAAACACAGTATATTGAGCTGTCTTCGTTTGTTCTTGAATGTGAGTATTATGACCTGAGTAAGCCGGAACTTGATATATACGGCAATGAAATACGTCCGGAGCATGCGGTAAGCACAAAGCCCGCAACAAATTATGCATATGATTATACTTACAGCTACAGCGAACCGCTTTCGGTGAATTTGAATAAAGGAGTAAATACACTGACGCTGACAGCGCTGGGCGGAACGGCTGAAGTTGAAAGTATAATTTTACAGCCGGCGGGGAATGTGCGGAGTTATTCCGAACAGCTTGAGCTTTATAAAAGCGAAGGGATTTCAGAAGGTGCTGAAACCTTGGTTCTCGAAGCGGAAGATTATGAATTGAAATCCTCGACAACTCTTTTCCCCGTTGCGGATCGTACCTCTGCAGCGACAAGTCCCTCCAAGGCGGGCAAAATAAGGCTTAATACTGTCGGAGGCAGCCGCTGGAGCAGTGCAGGTCAGTATTTTGTCTGGGAGGTGGATATAAAGAAATCGGGGCTTTACAGGATAAGCCTGCGTTTTCGTCAGAACACGGCTCCCGGACAGTCGTCGGCAAGAGTGCTGTATATTAACAACAACATACCTTTTAAAGAAGCGGCAGAGCTTTCATTCGGCTATGACAGCTCATGGCAGGCGGCAACCTTAGGCGGTGAGACTGATTTCCTCTTCTATTTTACAGAGGGCAGGAATCAGATCAAGCTTCAGAATACTTACGGAAAAATGGACAGAGTGCTGCGAGTGCTTTTGGATTGTATTGACGGCTTTAATCTCATTTATCGGGAGTTTTTGACCGTACTCGGCTCATCGCCGGACTTGTTTCGTGATTACAGGCTTGATGTGTTGCATCCGGAGCAGATAGCAGCATTGAAAACCTATGCCGAGCGGCTTGAGGTCTGCGCAGATTATATTGAGGAATACTGCGGAAGGGGTAATTCCGGAGCGGCTCTTATACGCAGTTTTATAAGACAGCTTAACAATATGTATTCTAATCCGGACGAAATACCGAAAGAGTTTTCTTATTTTAAAACGAATATAGGCTCCTTAAGCACCTGGATTTCAGACGCGGGAGAGCAGCCCCTTGAAATTGACAGCTTTACTTTCGGGAATGACAAAGAGAAGCTTCCAAAGGCGGGAACGGGTTTTTTCAAGCAGCTTCTGTTTTCCGTAAAGGAGTACCTTGCGTCTTATGTTACGGATTATGAGCTTATCGGGTCGAAGACAGCCGGTGAGAAAAAAACTCTTACGGTATGGGTAAGCGCCGGCAGGGAGCAGGCTCAGATTGTCAGAGACCTTGCGGCGAAGTCCTTCACGCCGCAAAGCGGTATATCAGTTTCTGTTAAAAATGTCACTAACTCCTTGCTTCCGGCAACTGTTGCGGGAATAGGACCGGATCTTGTTGTACAATCAAGCCCGGATGTATTTAATTTTGCAATGCGCGGAGCGGCATATCCTCTTTCCGAATTTGACGATGCGGAGGAGGTTGCTGCAAGATTTGACGAAGCTTCGCTTATTACTATGCGGTATCTCGGGAATTTGTACGGATTACCTGAAACGGTAAGCTTTAATATGATGTTTTACCGCACCGATATTTTTGAAGAATTAGGAATAAAAGTGCCGCAAACGTGGGATGAGCTTATAGAAATTTCCACAGTGCTCGCAAACAATAATATGCAGATAGGCGTTCCTTCGGATTCCAATACATATCTGATGATGTTAAAACAGTCGGGCGGTGAAATATATGCCGAGGGAGGCAAATACAGCCTTCTCGACACCGTTAAGGCTATTTCCGTATTTACAAAATTTACAAATCTATTTGTAAACTACGGTTTTCCGATTTCGTTTGATTTTCTTAACCGTTTCCGGAGCGGTGAAATGCCTATAGGAATAGCTAACTATGGTATGTTTAATAACATACAGGTTGCGGCTCCGGAAATTAACGGGCTTTGGAGTATGGCGCCCGTACCCGGTATGGAAAGGGAAGACGGTACGGTTGACAGAACGTCACTTGCAGCAGTAGGCGCCGCAATGATACTTGCAGATACGAAATATCCTGCTGAGGCATGGGAATTTTTGAAATGGTGGACGGGAGCTGAAGCCCAGATTTCTTTTGCGGATGAAATAGAAAGTATTCTCGGCAAGTCCTCGCGCTATAATTCCGCAAATAAGGAAGCTTTTGAAAACAGTAACTGGACCTCTGACCAGAAAGACGTGATTATTGAGCAGAAGCGCCAGCTCTCGGCAGTAGAGCCGGTACCGGGAGGATATTATCTTTCAAGAAATTTGGATAACGCTTTCAGAAACGTAGTCTACCACGGAATGTCCCCGACTGACGCTATGTATGAATATACATATGAAATCAACAGCGAGCTTACCAAAAAGCGCCTGGAATTCGGGCTTGAAACAAGAGAATAAAAAGCTCCGGATTAGCAATAATATAAATTTTTATTATAAATTGCGCTTTATATGTTTTTCCGTACCTGTTTATGCTGCTTTTTTCAGCGGCAGAATGGAGATTATTTATGAAATTATTCAAAAAATATTCTAATGCCGGATGGCGCACTAAAGACCGTATTTTTTCTGTGTGCTATCTTGCGCCGTTTATCATACTTTTTTTCGTATTTACAATTCTTCCGGTCCTTATTTCAATGATTCTTTCTTTTACGGATTATAATGTTTTCCAAATGCCCAAAATTGTTTTTTTTCAGAATTATCTTGATTTGCTGTTCGGTGACGATGAATTTTTGATGGCTGTAAAAAATACGTTTATTATCGCGGTCATCACAGGACCTGTCGGATATTTTGCCTCGCTTTTTATAGCCTGGTTCATTAATGATCTTAACCCGAAAATAAGACCGGTAATGGTGCTGTTTTTTTACGCTCCGTCAATTTCGGGCGGAGTTTATATGATATGGCAGATAATGTTCAGCGGTGATGCTCACGGTTATGCCAATTCACTGCTGATGTATCTCAATATTATAGATCAGCCGATACAGTGGTTTACCGATCCAAAGTATATGCTGCCGCTTGTTATTGCGGTTGTTATCTGGATGAGTCTCGGAGCGGGATTTCTTTCATTTGTTGCCGGGCTGAGAAATATTGACCGCACATATTATGAGGTCGGATATATTGAGGGGATACGCAACCGATGGCAGGAGCTTTGGTATGTTACGCTTCCGTCGATGAAGCCGCAGCTGATGTTCGGAGCGGTAATGAGCATTACCTCGTCGTTCGGCGTCGGAGATGTAACAACCGCGCTGTGCGGTTTTCCGAGCACGGATTATGCCGCGCACACAATAATAAACCATCTTAACGACTACGGCAGCACTAAATTTGAAATGGGCTACGCCAGCGCGATTGCGACAATTCTTTTTATAGTTATGGTCGGTACGAATAAGCTGGTTCAGTCCGTAATTTCGGGAGTAGGAAAATAGAAAGATTAGGGTGCAGAGCAGATGAAGCATATAAAACTGCGGGTAATTAAACCGCGCGCGGGGAGATCCTTTGCTGGCCGGACAGCAAATTTTGTGTTTTTATGTTTGCTTGCTTCGGTTATGATATTGCCGATGGTTTATGTGATAAGCAACGCGTTTAAACCGCTTGACGAGCTTTTCGTATTCCCGCCTCGCTTTTTTGTACGTAACCCTACTTTAAATAATTTTAAGGGAATTTCAGCTTTGTTCAGCGAGACGATGGTTCCTTTTACCCGTTATGTGTCAAATACAATTCTTATAACTGTTGTGGGCACTGCCGGCTCGATATTTGTCGCCTCGGCGGCGGGTTACGTGCTTGAAAAGAAAAAGTTCAAGGGAAAAAACTTTATGTTTAATATGGTTGTTACAGCTATGATGTTTACAACGGCGGTTACGGCCATTCCTAATTATCTGATTATGTCAAGAATAGGAGTTATTGACACATATTGGTCAATTTTTTTGCCTACATTCGGCTCGTCTTTTAATGTTTTTCTTATGAAGCAGTTTATGGTCAACGTGCCCGATACAATACTTGAAGCGGCGCGCGTTGACGGTGCGGGGGAGCAGCGAATTTTCTGGACTATTGTAATGCCTTCGGTAAAATCCGCATGGCTTACGCTTATAATTTTTTCTTTTCAAAGCCTCTGGGGTACAACGGCAAGCGGAACGATTTACAGCGAACAGCTAAAAACTCTTCCTTACGCGATGTCGCAGGCGGTATCGGCAGGTATTTCAAGAACCGGTGAAAGCGCGGCTATATCAATGCTTATGATGATTGTGCCAATTATAATATTTATCATAACACAAAGTAATGTAATGGAAACTATGATGTCGTCTGGCATCAAAGAATAATGTCGGGGGAAGGGCAATGCTTGGTTTTCTAAAAAAGATCAGACGTTCGGCAGCTTTGATGCTTCTGCTGTTGTCTTTATTCGGCATTTCGGCTGATGCGGCTGTTTTTTACAGCTACAGTTACAATGCCGAGGGTGAAACGGCGCCGTCTCCTGAGGGTGCGCTTCCTTCCGGAACTTTTTACGGAAGTGAATTTGCAATCGGTAATTTTTCTTCGCCGAGCGATATTTTTATCAGCGGAGACAGAATTTATATAGCCGATACAAAAAACAATCGTATTGTAGTGACAGATCCTGAGTTCAGGTCCGCCGAAGCAATAGATTCATTTGAGCGCGCGGGAAAGCTTGAAACCTTTTTGGAACCGTCAGGTATATGTGTCGCAAATGACGCACTGTACATTGCGGATACAGGCAACTCAAGGATTGTAAAGCTATCTCTTGAAGGAGAATTTCTGCTGGAAATAACTGCGCCGGAGGATGAGTCGCTGCCCGAAGATTTTACTTTCAAGCCTGTAAAGCTTGCGGCAGATTCATACGGACGAATTTTTGTGATTTCCGATGGCTATAATATGGGACTGATGCAGTTCGACGAAAATAACGTATATTTAAAATCTGTGGGTGCGCCTAAGGTAAATCTTTCTATTGCAGAGCAGATATGGCGCAAATTCTCAACAAAGGAACAGCAGGAGCGCACTCAGTCGGTTGTTCCTACCGAATATTCAAATCTCTGTATTGACGGGGAAGGCTTTATTTATGTCACGAACGAGTCTACCTCTAAGGATATAAAGGCGGTGCGGAAGCTAAATGCCAACGGAACAGATGTGCTTAATGATGAAAACGAATTTTTCGGCGATAATACAAGCGGCGGAATTACATATACCGGTGCATCCGCAATAGTGGATCTGTGCGAAATGGAAGGCGGAAATTATGCCATACTGGATCGGAAGCGCTCACGTGTATTTGTTTACAATAATGAAAGTGAGATGCTTTACGCATTTTCGGGACCCGGAACATACGGCGGAAGCATGTCTGTTGCCGCTGCGATGGCATACAGTGACGGAAGGTTTTACATATGCGATACCGGTAAGAATGCCGTGTGCGTTTTTACGCTCAGTGATTACGGCAGACTTTTCAGTGAAATAGCCGAGGCTAAAGCCGATATAGATTTTGAGCGGGAGTCAGAGCTTTGGAATGAAGTTATTGAGCGCAACGTGAACTGTACTCTTGCAATGTGCGGACTGGGCGACGCGGCTTACAAAAACCGGGATATGAGCCTTGCTATGAATTATTATAAACGGGCAGGGGCGCGTGAGGAATATTCAAATGCGTATTCATATGTCAGGCGCGAATGGATTGAGAGCAATGTGGTTGTTATTTTGTCGGGCGCTGTGATTTTGTGTGCCGGCACAGCGGTGCTTTTAAGACTTTACCGTAAAAGACTTGCTGCGGCAGACAAAAATTCTCTGCTGCGCAAAATCAATTTTTCATCTTATGTATGCTTTCATCCTTTGGACGGATTCTGGGATTTAAAGCGTGAAAAGCGCGGTTCGGTGAAAATGGCTGCTTTTTGGTTTGCGGCAGCCGCGGCAGTGTTTGTATCAAAAAGTCTCTTCACCGGATTTATATTCAACTATACCGATATTGACAGTTATAATATGCTCGGCAATATTGTCTTTGTGGCGGCGGCTGTAATGATATGGTGCATCGCACAGTGGTCTGTTACTTCTCTGATGAACGGTGAGGGTAAATTTGCGGATATATTTGTGGCTACCTGCTATGCTTTACGGCCGTATGTTGTCATAAACATAATAGCCGTGCTTTTAAGCAATGTTCTGCTTATAGATGAAGGGGATTTTTATTTTATTCTGGCGGCTTTTGCGCTTATATGGAGCGCGGCGCTGATAATTTTAGGACTTATGCAGACGCATAATTATACCCTTAGCAAAACCTTTTTGGTTATTATTGTAATTGCGGTCGTCATTCTTTTGATAGTTTTTATCGGTATGCTGGCATTTGCGCTGTGTCAACAGCTTGTTGCCTTTATAAAAGACCTTGTAAACGAAGTGACCTTGCGCGTATAAGGAGGGCAAAAATGAAAAAGGCTGTTTGTATTACGGCTTCTGTTGTTTGCGCGGCGGTTTTTTTATCAGGCTGCGGCGCTGAAATATCAGAAAATATCAATCAGGCAAGCATATGCGGTCAGAACACTGCCGGGAATGATATAGGATCGGAAGATTACGAACTTTATCTTGAAAATGATGATTTGTATTTATATATGAATCCCGACACGACAGAAATACGTGTTGTCAATAAAAAGGACGGCTCCGTTTGGAATTCTTCAAACGGCGAGAGCAAAAATGAATCATCAAGAGCGGTTATAGAACTGTCTTATCTTGAGTCTACAGGTACGATAGGCAAATACGATTCATTCCAAAATTCTGTTGCGAACGGTCAGTACAGAGTTGAAAGCGAAGACAGCATTTTAAGTGTTCATTACAGCATAGGAAATTTTACGGAGCAAATATTGATTCCTGAAGTGATTTCGGCTGAACGCTATGAAGAGCTTTGCTCGAATCTTGACGATGAATTTGATTTGATGAAATTTCAGAACTATTATTATTTTTATGATCCTAAAAAGGAAAATTCGTCTGATGATGAAAGCGGTTATACCAAACGGTATCCGATTTTGAAAGAAAAGGCGATGTATGTAATAAATGACTCGGTGCTTACATCCTATAATGTCAGAAGTGAATTTTCTGAAATACTAACCTTAGCCGGATATACTCCGGAAATGTATGAGCAAGACAAATCAAGCTTTAACGGCGATGATTCGACGGTTACGGAACCCGGATTTAATATTACGGTCGAATACATTCTCGACGGCAGTGACCTTATCGTCAGTATCCCGAACGATAAAATTGAAATGTATTCCGATTTTCCGCTCATTGACCTGACACTTATGAAATATTTCGGGTCGCCGGCTTCTGAAGAAAGCGGTTATTTTCTTCTTCCGGACGGAAGCGGTTCGGTAATGAACTTTTATAACAATAAGAGCAACGGTCATCAATATCAGGTGCGGGTATACGGAACCGGATATTCTCTTGCAAACGGAGAGAAAACCTCAAATTTTATGAACGCCTCTCTTCCGGTATACGGGGTGCACCGTTCCGGGGCGGCGATGTTCGCGGAAATAACCGGAGGCGACAGTATTGCAGAGGTAATAGCTTATCCGGGCGATTTCTCCGATGTTCCTTATGCGGGCGTTAACTTTAATTTCAGAGAAACATATACCTCTGTTCTTGCGTCGGGAAGGAAAGAAGCTTCTACTGTGGTGCAGAAGCGGCGTTATTCCGGAGACCTTTCTGTAAGGTATTCTTTTCTTCAGGAAGGAAACTCGGATTATAACGCGATGGCAGAGCTCTATCGGCAGCGTATTTTTGAGGATAAAGAAAAAACTGAAGCCGTTCCGCTTAATATAGAATTTATCGGCATGATAGGCAAGCAGGGACAAAAGCTCGGTGTTCAGTATACCGAATCAATAGCAATGACTGATTTTGAACAGGTTTATAACCTTTCAAAATGTATTACGGAGAAAGGCATAAGCAATATAAATGTACGGCTGAGCGGATGGTTTGGCGGAGGATTGTCGCACAGCTCGATTACCGGACTAAGACCTGAAGGCAAGCTTGGAGGAAGCAAGGGTTTCAACGAATTAACCGAAAGCTTTAAAGATAGCAATATTGCGTTTTATCCCGATGCCGATATACAGTACACGGCGTCTGCAGGCAATTCTTCAGCAATAAGAATGATAAATAAGGCGGTAGGTACGGTATTTACTTTTGATCCTGCGTCTTTTGTACAAAAACAATTTCAGGTGACACGCATTGTCAATAATTCCGGCGCTTTGAGGAAAGAAGCAAATGCTTATTTAGAATATGCGGAGTCGAATCAGCTGAGCTCACTTTCACTGCGGAATATCGGTTCGGATCTGAATGCCGATTATAATGAGAACTCACCGGTGGATGCGTGCGAGGCGAAAAATGAAATTATCGATATAGTAAAAAAGCTTTCGGGAAAAGCTGATCTTATGACTAACGGCGCAAACGCTTATGTTCTTCCGTATATAAAGAGCGCCGTGAATTTGCCTCTTGATTCAAACGGCTATGACTGTACTGATTATTCCGTTCCTTTCCTGATGATGGTGCTTAAAGGCTATGTGAATTATTCAGGCAAACCGGTAAATCTGTCGGGAGATATTCAAAGGGCAGTTTTAAATTCTGCACAGACAGGTGCTGGACTTTATTTTATACTGACCGCCGAAAATTCGGAAAAGGTTATAAAAAGCGACTATGACAGCTTCTATTCCACCGGATTCAATGTGTGGGAGAATACCATTGCCGACAGCGTAAAACAATACTGTGACGATTTTGCGTGTGTTGCGGACCAGCGGATAAGCGGTTTTCGATGGATTGAAAGAGAAGTAAGCGAAACTGTTTTTGAAAACGGCGCTAAGGTTTTTGTTAATTTCGGAGAAAATCCGGCTATTATTGAAGAAATAACGATAGCAGCAGGAGATTATCTTGTTGTAAAGGGGTGACAGTGTGAAAAAAGAAAGAGCCTCGCTTCAGGCGAGGCGCCGGAAATACGGCTATCTGTTTACAGCGCCGTTTATTCTCGGCGCTCTTGTCGCGATAGTTTATCCCATAATACTGTCATTGGTTTACAGTTTCGGCGATGTCAAGGCCACGTCGGCAGGTTACGATATATCATTTGTCGGCATAGAAAACTATAAATGGATTTTTACGGTTGACGCTTCGTTTAACAGAACTCTTGTCTCCACATTGAAGGATACGGCGCTGAATGTACCGGTTGTAATCATTTTCAGTTTTTTTCTGGCAAGCGTTTTAAACAGTGATTTCAAGGGCAGAGGCGCTGCAAGAACAATATTGTTTCTTCCTTTGATAATGAATTCAAATATTGTTATGCAGATTTTAAACAGCGACGCTGTAAGAGACAATATAGAGCAGAAAGGCTCTGCAAATACAGCTGTGTTTTCCGGAGTATTTGCCGGCTTTCTTGAACAGCTTAACATCAGCGAGGGCTTAACCAATTTGCTTACTTCCTCCGTAGATAACATTGATAATATTCTTGCAATGTCTGTTATACCGATAATTATTATGCTGGCAGGGCTTCAGTCGGTGCCTAAATCGGTCTATGAGGCCTCATATGTAGAGGGGGCTACAGGTTGGGAAGTGTTTTGGAAAATAAGCCTGCCGATTGTAAGCCCGATGATACTGGTTTCGGCGATTTACTGCATCATAGATTCGTTTACCAGCGTTTCAAACTCTCTTATTTCAAGAGTGAAGGAAGAATGCTTTACAAACCTTGATTTCGGAATCGGCAGCGCAATGGCCTGGGCATATTTGCTGATTGTTATTTTAATAGTCGCATTTGTTTATTTAATTATAAACCGGTATGTTTCTTATTCTGATTAGAAAAGAGGTGACAGAGCATGAAAAAAATGTTGAACGCTTCTGCTTTTTTAAGAAAACATACAGTCGGTATACTTATAAACGCCGCGCGGGCAATACTCTTTATTTTGCTTGCCTTTGTTGTAATATATCCTTTTTTTACCCAAATCACATCGATGTTTATGACCTCTGAGGATGTTTATGATCTATCGGTTTCATATATACCCAAGCATTTTACGCTTGATAATATTAAAAAGGCGGCAGAGCTTCTTGACATCGGAAATTCCTATCTTTATTCTTTTCAATTTGTATTTACCGTAGCTTTTTTACAGACCGTCAGCTGTACTATGGCAGGCTACGGGCTGGCAAGATTCAAGTTCTTTCTTAATAAACCGCTTTTGATACTTGCTGTTGTGGGACTGGTTCTTCCGCCTGTTATACTTCAAATTCCGCTTTATACCTTTTTCCGGAATTTCAGACTCTTCGGATTGATTCCGCTTTTAAATAACGGTCAGGGAATTTCTTTTATCAATACGCAGCTTCCGTCAATCTTTTTGGCAGTTACCGCCAGCGGCTTCAGGTGCGGGCTCTATATCCTGATAATGCGTCAGTATTTCCGAACAATGCCTCCGGCACTTGAGGAAGCGGCCTATATTGACGGCGCCGGTCCTGTCGGCGCGTTTATTCGGATAATGGTACCCGGCTCGCTGACAATGATGATTACTGTATTTTTGTTTGCTTTTGTATGGACCTGGCTTGACTCTGATTTTGTTCCTATTTTTATGGGCGATACGGAAATGCTGTCAAATTTAGCGGCCTCTCTGAACGGTCTTCATTCGGGCGGAGCGGCTGATGAGGTCACCCGCAACCTGATAGCATACGCGGGCATACTTTTTTTGATAGTTCCTCTGCTGGTGCTTTACCTTTTTACGCAGCGCTTTTTTGTTCAAAGCGTCGAGCGCAGCGGTCTTGTAGGCTGATGTCCGGGTTGGACGGTAATATAAAATATATTTAAATAAAGGAGTGCATAAACTTGAATTTCAAACGTATCATAAGCTTTATAATTTCCGGTATTATTGTCATATGCTTTTCGGGCTGCCAGAGCAGCGGCGACGACAGCTCAGATTATTCTGTTATACAGCGTGTGATTGAAACAGAGGAAATAGTGGGCGGCGACGGAAGCAGCGGCAGCTCTTCAAACGGGAACGGGCAAGCCGGCAGTCAAAACACTTCCGCCGGCTCGGATTCGGACAATAAGACCACCTCTGAAGCGAAACAAAAGCTTGATTTCGGCGGTAAAACGATAACAATCCTGAGAGAATGGGGAGCATATCCCAGCGGTCAGTATACCGCGTGGGATAATTGGAATGACAATGTAGACCGCGTCGAAAAAGAATTTAACGTAAAAATTGTTGAAAAGAAATGGAACACTACCCTCGCACAGGAAGTTCTGGCGGGCGTAAAACCGGAGGGACAGCTTTATCAGATAAGTTCGGCTACGGTTTATAATTACGCCTCCAACGGTTATATTGCGGACTTTAATTCCGCTATGAAAAAAACCGGAATTGATATGACCTCTGATATATTCAACAAATTTAATGTTCAGCTTAACAATATTAACGGAAAGCAATATACAGCGGGGTATGGATTTGCCCGCGTACCAGCGGTTATCATTTTTAATAAGACAATGACCGACAGGGCGGGCTACGATATATATGACCTGATTTCAAAGAAGCAATGGACCTGGGACAAAATGACCGAAATAGCTGAAAAGCTGACTGTCCGCAGTTCTTCCGGTGAGGTGACGCAATACGGTATTGGACTTGAGACCTCTTCGGCAGCAGCGCTTGCGCTGAGCAACAACAGTAATATCTGTATACCCGGCTCCGACGGAAAATATAAGGTACAGCTTTCCTCAGAGGGTACGCGCGCGGCTTTGCAGCAAATTTATGATTGGGTAAATGTAAATAAAGTGGCTTCCTTTAATTACGGGCAAATGACCTGGACACAGCTTGCTCAGGATTTTGCGGCAAAGAAAATAGCAATGTATTTTACTGGTCACGACGGCATCAGCCGTGCCTACACCTCTTTGAAGGATGAGTGGGGAATAGCGTATATTCCGATGGGCCCGAACGCCAAAGAATATGTTTCAATGCTTACTGACGAATACAGCTATGTGGTACCTTCCGCTTATGCCAATATGACTTCCGATCTTCTGCTTTTGCTTGACGAGCTTTATAAAATGCCGGACGGTTACAGCAGAGACGATCAGTTCAGAGATGAATGGATAAGATTTTTTAAAGATAAAGAAGCTTACAATATGTTTAAAACCTTGCATGACGGAACTGTCAAACAGGTGTGGGACGGCACTACAAAAGTTGAGTTAGGCAATAATACAACGTCGTATGCCGCGGCTATCGGACAGCTTTTTGAAGGCATAATGACGCCGGGAACTTTTGTGGACACATATCAAAACACTTTCCAAACAAATGTAAACGACAGGACAAAGGATATTAAGTATACCGGTTCGATAAAATAGGGAGACGCCTATGAAAAAATTTAAAAAATATCTTCTTTTTGTGTTGTGCGCGGCAATAGCCGCCGGACCGTTTTTTCCGCTTGCGGGAAGGACGGCTGCCGCCGGTTACAAGGTTATTACATCATTTGAAGAGGCCGATACGGCGAATGAACTGTCAGCTCAGGACGTTATAGGATATTCCGGAAATATTTCGGTTAATACCGATGCCCGGTATGTTTCAGACGGAAAAAATTCACTCTGCTATTTGCCAAAGAGTACGGTTCAGATGGATTATGATACCTATATCTCGGTAAAATTTGACAGCGGAATCTCAGAGGCTTACGGCATTACGTTTAAGGTACTCAACCGTGACGCGGAGAAGTCCGCTTCCATCAGATGCTTTTTAGATTCGGCGAACGGGAATTATCAGTATATCGTATCTGCCGCGGCTGACGGCAGCTGGCACACCGTAACCATTGATTTCAGTAATATAGGGCTGCGTACCGGAGATTACTTTAACGGAAGCTCATCTGAGGGAGCAGCTATTCCCTATGATGAAATTTTAACGCTTGATAGGCTTATGATACGTATTCCGTCTATCGGCAGTGAACACGCCGGCGTTTATTTTGATGATTTTCGTTACATAACGGAGGAAGAGGCGGAAGATATTACAACGCTTGAAAAAACGCTGGTGACCTTTGATGAATGTCAAACAGGTACCGAATTTACGGCGCCTGACGGCTTTACGGTGTTGGACGACGCAAAAGTATATGACGGGACAGTCTCAATTACAGAAAGCTCTGACGGCTCAAAAATGTATAACGTGGCGTTTGACAAAGCGGTTGGCAGCTCAACCGCCTCCACCGTATCCGGCAGACCTAAATATATTGCGCTTTCTGTAGATATTCCGAAAAAATATGCTAAATATCTTGACGCCGTAAACGTTGAGATAAAGAGCGATAAAAGCCCGCCTGCAAACGTAAGGGAAAGAATGTATTACCTAATCGGCATTACCGACGGTACAAAATACGGAAAAACAGTTACAGGCGCCAATGAGCTTGAGTATGACGCCGAGGGCGTTATTTCGGAAAATACCGTCGGAATGTTAAGAGTTGCAAGATCCGCGTTTTTGGGAAAAAGCAGCTCCTCGGCTGATAAATGGACCTACCGTCATATGGCAGAGGCAACGAAATTACTTATATACATTACTATACCGACTTGTGACGGCACCGAGGGCTGGAGTGTGAGCATAGGGGATATAAGCGTCACCTTAAAGGGCGACCGCAGCGTTCTTGAGGCAATAGATGCGGTCGATCCCTACCTTGTTTCTTTTGATGAATATGATGACCTTGATCGGCTTTTATCCCTTAATACTTTTAAGACAGACGCCGGCGCCGGCAGCTTTGAAATTTCTTCTGACTCAGTGAGCAGTCCTAACGCGCTTCTGTTTAAGGGAGGCAAAGACAGCGGCAACGATTATAGCGCGTCTATTCGAATCAATTTGGACGAACGCGTATCGGAAAGCGCAGGAATACAGTTTTATGCTAAAAATCTTGACGCTGCTGCAGGCGCGCAGCTGCGCTGCTTTATGGTGCAGTCCTCCGGAAGCGTAAAATATCAGTATATTACAACAATAGACCCCGGAAAGGAAGGTTATACGAGAGTACGCATTTTCTTTGATGACATCGGTCTTAAAACCGGAGATGAATTCTGGGGCGGCACAACCATGGGCAGCGTTATGACGGAGGATGAAATCAGCGACATTGCTTATCTGCGTATCAGAATACCAAATGTATATAAAGGCAGCGGCGGCGTTTTATTTGACTCGTTTGAGCTTATTGTAACGGACGACAGAGATAAAATGCTTGTTAGAATGCTCGACTTTGAAGATTGCGAGCCGGGCGGTCAGCTGCCTGAAAACGTTGAAATCGAAGGAACTTACAAAGGCAGCTCGGGCGTTGTTCAAAACGCGGATAATTCAAAGGCATATCAGATAAACTTTGATGCCGCCACCGATTTTTCTACCTCAAATCGGATAAGCGGGCGCAAGTATTTTTTGCTTAAGCTTTCCCTGCCGGAAAGCGTGATGACCGGCGCTGTCGAGCTGCGGGTCGGATTGACCAATAACGCAGTTTCCTGTGACAATAGCTGGAGTAATGCTGAAAACATATATCACAGCATTGCGATCGGCGGCGGAGGCTATTACGGAAAGAAAGATGAAGACACGACTAAATTTCCGGACGTCGGTCAAACTGTTGAGGTCAGGCAGCAGTTTAAAGAGATGAGGCTTTTGACATCTCAGTCCGCAATTCTGGGATGGAGCGGTACGGCGGCAAGATGGGACGAAGAGCAGCTCGGTATGATTAACACGATTATGATATACATAACCGCTCCGACCTGTGAGGGCAATGAGGGATGGAATGTTCAGATAAATTATATAGACGTCTATTACAGCGATGTTCCGCAAAATTAGCAAAATTATGAAACGCAGACACGCCAGATAGTAAAAGCCAACCGCTTTAAGCCCGGCGGCGGTTATATTACGGCGCAGGAGACCAAGATAAACAGAAACGATCCCAATTATAAGCTGTTTACAACTGCCTGGAGGCTTGAGACAGACGCTTCGGCTGAAGTATCTCCTGCGGTTTTTGAAAATGTCTTTACGAATTACTGCAGCGATTTAACTCCGTTTATTGATACTGCGACTTTAGGCTTTTATCTGAAGTCGGATAAACCGCTTTTGGTCGAACTGACGCTTACCGACAGCACAGGAAACAGTCTTCCGGTATCTGTAGAAACCGAGCCGCCTGAGGATGGCTCTTATGGTGTATATCAGCTGTCTTTTGCCGATATATACAGCGGGTTTTTGGAAAATAATCCTGACGCTGTTTTCGATTATTCGGATATACGTTCGATATCCGTGCTGCCTGTATCACACGACGGTCAGTCGGTCGGAGAAATAATGCTGAGCGGACTGTCGGTTTGGAGTAAAGAAGTAGGCAGCGCCGTAATCTATTCGGGCTATCATTACGAGGATAAGGATGTGGCTGTGGACGCCTATAACGATGCTCTTGATATGAGTACAGTTACCGTAATAGAGTCAGAGGATCCGCTGTCAGCCGTAAAGAGCTGGGGTATTGATTTCGGCGCGGAAGCACAGCCGCTGGCTTTTAAAACAATCACCTTTTATTCAGCTGCGGGAGACGTCATAGAGCCTAACGGAAAAATATGGCTGAGCTTCAAGGTTGACCCGGCGCTGGATTTCAGCGAAATATTTTTATACCGCGTTTATTTCGACGGTTCTTTTATAAAGGAGCGTTACGTTGTTGAGGACGGTTATATTTCACTGAATACATTTATGACAGGAACTTTTGCTGTTGTAAAGGGAGGCGCAGAGGAACCCGAAGAAGCAATAGAAAATAGCGGCGGCAATTCCTTTGTCGTAAATACTGATAATATTTACACTCAGCAGACGAACGGCGCAGAGCAGGAAAACGGCGATTCGGGCGAGCCGCAGAGAGTAATTAAGCGGCAGATAATAGAGGAAATTGTGCGCAGAAAGAAAAAATCCACTTCCGGACTTCAGGCTTGGCAGATAGTTCTGATAGCCACCGGATCAGTGCTGGCAGCTGGCGGAGCCGTGACTGCGGTCATACTTGTAAGGCGCAGTAAAAGGAGGAGGGGAACAAAATGAAAAAAATGATTGCCCTTGTGCTTGCTCTTATCCAACTGACGGTTTTTTCCGCCTGCGGCGGCAAAACGCAGACTGAGTCAAAAAAGGAGACCCCGGACCCCGGCGTAACCATATCCGACAGTGCCGGGGTTTCCGAAAATACCGGCAGCAGCATTCAATCCGAAACTGTTTCAGAAAAGGAAGATAATATATCGTCCGCAAATAACGCTCCAAGTTCTCAGAGGCCTCAGAATGTCAGCGACGCTGAGACAGGCAGTGAGCCTGACGAGGATAATACCGCGGAAGCGAAAGAGCATATATCCGACAGAATGCGGCGGGGTATAAATATTTCAGGTCCGCTTGAAGCTGCGGGAGAAGTAAATTACAGCTCTTGGATATTTGACATTAGCTACTATGAGACAATCGCCGACGCCGGCTTTGACCATGTCCGCATTCCGGTGAATTTTGCTCACCATATCGGAGAAGCGCCCGAATATTATATCGATACCGAGTTTCTGCGCGCAGTCGATCTTTCGGTAAATAACGCGCTTGACGCAGGGCTTATAGCGGTAATCGATTTTCACGGCTGGGCAGGAAGGCTGGCTTCTGATTTTGAAGGTAATAAGGAGTGCTTTTATAAAATCTGGGAACAGCTTGCGGAGCGGTATCAGAGCTATCCCGAAGAGCTTATGTTCGAGCTTATCAATGAGCCGAACAAACCGATAAGCAACGGGCAGCTAAATGAGCTTCAGCTTGAGGCTGTAAGGCGTATACGACGTACAAATCCTACGCGTACAATCGCGCTTGCGACAAACGAGAACAACGGCACATGGAATCTCTGGAATACGCAGGTTCCTCCTAATGACGAAAATCTGATAATATCAATACATAATTACAATACCATGAATTTTACGCATCAGGGCGCCAACTGGCTGGCAGGGAACCCTTACAGCGAAAAGGTTCATATGAGCGATGAAATTAAAAAATCGGTCGAATCCGCGCTTGAACAGTGCCGTATTTATGAGGAACGCACCGGCAGAAACGTATGGATTAGTGAATGGGGCGTATATCTCGGGATAGCAGATCAAAACGATGTGGCGGAGTATGACAGCTTTTTTTCGTCGGCTTGCAAAGAGAAGAATCTTTCTTATTCCTATTGGGAGTTCAATGCGGGATACGGAGCGTATGATATGAACACCGGACAGTGGAAAGATTTTATTATAAATAATCTTCATTAAGGGGTAAAGGAAATGGATATAACAAAATTAAAGCGCGGAATGAATATTGATTTGAAGCCGTGGACAGACGAAAGAAAAGCAGAAGCCCGCAGGTATATGGATATTTTGAAAAAAGCGGGTTTTGATCATGTACGGCTGCCGTTTACGGTAAATCCTGACAATCCGGCGTGCCGGCCGGAGACCTCCTTTTACAAGGAAATGCGCGATATTACCCAGATGGCGCTTGACAGCGGATTTTATGTTATGGTTGATATTCATCCCTTTGCCGGCATGAACGAAAATCCTCTCGGAAATAAAAACGCTTTCTTAAAATTCTGGAGCGAGCTGGCGGATTATATGAAGGATATGGATGAGCGAGTGATTTTTGAGGTGATGAACGAGCCGGACAATAAGTATGATTATGTTTTGCTTAATGAAATTCAGAATGAAGCAATCAAAGAAATCAGAAAGAGCAATCCGACGCGATGGATTGCCGCGGCAAGCGCACATTGCAATACAATTGAAAATCTTATGCACCTTGAGCTTCCTGCGGACGATAAAAATATTTTTGTAACGCTGCATGAATACACACCGATGAAATTTACTCATCAGGGAGCCGACTGGATGTCCGGAGACTGGCCGACCGGCGTTGTATGGGGCAGTGATAAGGAGAGAAGGCTTCTTGAATACCGTTTTGACATGGCAAAACGGTGGTCGGATTTTTACGGAAGGTATGTTCATTTAGGCGAATTCGGCGTTATGTGCGTGGCGGATTTAAATATGCGTGCCGAATGGACGGCTTTTATGGTGAAGCTTTGCGAGGAACGTGGATTTGGATGGGCGTACTGGGAATTTTGCTACGGCTTTAGATGTTATGATATAAAGACAGATAAATGGATAAAGCCGGTTTTGGATGCACTTATTTATAAACAAACCTATAATATAAGCGCAGTATTAAATAATATATCGGAGGGTGTAGTTTTATGAAAAAATGTATAAAATCACTTGCAGTTTTTCTAAGCACTTTTCTGTTGGCAGCGTCGGCGTTTATGCCGGCGCCGGCAGCCGCATCGGACGAAGAGGTCACAAAAACAATACCTCTTCTTGATTTCAGCGATTTTGAAGACGGTTATATTCTTTCAAAGGACAGTCCCAACGATTTGCCGGTCAATATGAAATGGCATTCATCAGATGATTACGGCGGAAAGCGCGAGGTAGTAGGGCTTGAAGACGGCAGCAAGGGACTAAAGCTTTGGTTTAACGAGCAGACAGCCTCTAACGATGACAGAACAATAAGTAAGGTTCAGAACTATGCTTTTACATTGTCTGTTCCCGCGCCGTACCGTCGGTATATTGATTCGGTGGTGATGGAATGGGATAATTGCTCTGTGGCGTCTGACGGAAGCTGGGGCAATAATAATCTGAATTATCTTTTGAGCTTTACCGACGGAACGAACTATGCAAAGGACAGCGACAAAACTATTCGTGTGAAGAATCTCGGAAAGGACACTATAACCAAAAACATTGCGGATATGGGAAAGGTGTCCGAGTGGCAGTTTTTGGATTATTACGGAAACTATAACAGCGTTAAGTGGACAGAGGAGGACAAATCCGGTATTTCCGACATTGTTCTGGCGGTGACCGTGCCGTATGCGGCCGATATAACAAGCGCATATCTTCTGATTGAGTCGATCGGCATAGTAGTAAAGGGAACTGCCGGCGAGCTTGAAAAAGCGGATGCCGATTATGACGAATTGCTTGAAAAAAGCGCGGTTATAGCCGATTTTGAAAACGGAACACTTACAAATGTGAAACACAGCGCCGTGCTGATAGATTCCGAAGCTACAGAAGGGGTTTTTGCCGCGCAGGGCAGATATATGATTTCACATACCCGTCCCAGCAGCATGTATGACGGCAATTTCAATCTTCAGCTCAATTCTGAAATACGCAGGTATGACGGTGTAAGCTTTTATGTATATAATCCGGGCAATGTGAGCGCCACTCTTCGCTGCTGGATAAAATCGGACGGCACTCCGATAGCTCAAAAGCTGTTTACGGTCAGTCCGGTGGGAGATTATATAAAATATACTATTTGGTTCGATGATGTCGGAACCTACAATCCGAATAACCAATGGTACCACAGTGAAAGCAACGGATATTCAATCTCCGATATAAAAAATACCGTTACGGAAATCGATTTCCGCCTGCCGCAGGCCGCGGAAGGCTCGGTCTTTTATTTCGATGATTTCCGTTATGAAAAGTATAATAATGAGTTTGACCGAGAGGCATCCCTTTCACTGGAAAACACAGAAACAGTTCTCGACAACGGATATGAGGACGATGAACAGCCGGTTGTGACAGACGATGGAATAACTTATTCGCTGGACGGTTCGCGCAACGGTCCGTTGACCGGAAACGCAAGATGGCAGGGATATAAAACGGTATTTCCGCTATCTCCGGAGCAAATGCTTAACGCTAACGGAATTATGCTGACTGCTGAAAACAATTCTTCGGTGCAGGCGACCCTCGGTGTAATGCTCAGAGGAGATACAGATAATAACGGCGAGGATAATGTATGGCGCTGGAACGAAGATCCGAATTCCGTGGTGGTTAAGCCGGGTGAGACGGTGACAAAGGCGCTGAATTACAGAAGCAACTTATATAATAATTCGGATTACGGCGTACATAACTGGTACAAACCTGCACCGAGCTATCCGAGCGCGGAGGAAAACAGCAGAATAAGGCAGCTTGAAATATACGTGTGGGTGCCGGAGGGAGCCTCTGCGGGCGATACGCTTGAAATTTTAAATGTAAAGCTGCTTTACGGAGGAAATATAGTAAGCGCTGACAGCAGCGTGACAAACGGCGGTATAATTATTCAGGACAGCGGAATGGTCTTCCCGGATGAAACGGCGGTCTTTACCGTTGCTCCGGACGCCGGATACAGACTTGTTCCGGGTACTCTGAAGGTTACCGATGATTCGGGTAATGAAATCCCGGTTGCAAGAGACGGCTTCCGTGAAACCAACAGCGGCAGCACATATACTTTTGCAATGCCCGCATCGGATGTAAGTGTGTACGCTGAATTTTCAGATGATTTAATGACAGTTTACAGTCAAATTTCTGCCATACCGCTGCGTAATGCTGTAAAATTTGATTACACTGTTCCTTTATATAACGGTGATATCAATATTTACGGTGAAAAATATAAGGCGGTGACTTACGGAGCGCTTGTCACCTCTGCCGAGGTTATCGATAAATACGATATGTGGGACAGTTATACGATTGAAGGTATTGAATCTGCCGGTGCGTCGCTCTATGTGGATAATGTGGTTATCAATGAAAGCAAGGGATTTGTATATGACCGCAGCAATCAGTCGTTTGAATATAATGTAATTATTGACGAGATAGCACCGGAACGTCAGAATACGGAATTTGCGGTTTGTGCGTATGTCGAGTATGAGCTTTCCGGAGGCGGAACCGAATATTTTTACGATGATATTCAATTTGCCGTTTACAGTGACATCGAATTTGAATCATATAATAAAGCTCCGAGTTTAAAGTGCGGAATAAACATCTCCGGAGATTTCGACAATCTTAAAAAAAGCATTGAAGAGTTACCGGGCTCAACATCGCTTTCCGAAAGCACTTACAGCTCGGCAGCCTCTGCCGGCTTTGACCATGTCCGTCTTCCGCTTAAGCTGGCGTATGTTACGGACGAAAGCGGCATTCTTGATGAAACCTTTATGAGTTATGTTGATGATGCGGTTATTATGGCTTTAAATAACGGTTTAACCGTAGTTCTCGATTTTCATTCCTTTAATGAGCTTATGGAGGATGTAAACGGAAATTCCGATCTTTTTTACAGCATCTGGGAACAGGTGGCGGAGCGTTATAAGAATTATCCCGATTCTGTAATCTTTGAGCTTATCAATGAGCCTACTCCGGCAGGCGAAGGTCCTGATTTGATGTCTTCGGAAAAGCTTAACGAATTGCAGAACACCGCGGTTGCTAAAATACGCGCGATTGATTCCGACCGCATTATCGCGCTTACCGCCTGTCCGTATGGGGGAACCTACGCGGCTGACAGCATTGTTTTACCTGAGGATACCTCAAATCTTATTGTTTCGCTTCATAACTACGGTGCAATGAGCTTTACGCATCAGGGAATGGGATATCCGGTGGGAGCAGATTTTCAAATATCCGGATCTCCCGCCGAAATAGAAGCCGGAATAAGGGATGCGAGTGATTTTTCTGCCGCGCACGGCAATATTCCCGTATGGATTTCGGAATTTGGAGTATATATGGGCGGGCTGAACAGTTCGCCGGACGATGGGTTTGATGAAAGTGACGTTACAGAATATCTTGATTATTTCACATCATTATGCAATGAATCCGGAGTAGGCTGGTGCGTGTGGGAGTATAATGTAGGCTTCGGGATATTTGATGCAGATGATAATATGAAGGATTTTGCTGCGGCAGGCTTGAACTTCAGATAAAAAATGTATCATTTTTCTTTTAATTGCATTTTCAGACAGAATGATTATCCGATTATTTAAAATAAAATTTATTGCGTAAACATTTTAAAGAATTTTCCGCAGAAAGGTTTGAACAGTAATGAAAAAAGCAATTAAAATTATGGTTGTTTCGGTAACTATGGTGTTTTTTTTAACATCCTTATCGATTTTTGCAGGAGCAATGGAATACGGCGATAATATTGTTTCCGATCATTATTACGCCGATTTGATTTTTGGTGATGTAAATTCTGACGGCCGGCTTGACATTAGGGACGTTGTAAGAATCAAAAAAGCTGCCGCAGGGTTAGATACGGAAATAAATATGCAGGCAATTGGAAAAACAGACTCGGATACAATTACTTCAGACGATTTGGCGATGCTTACTCTTCTTTTGATTTATAATTGATTTTCACAAAGTATTCTGCGATGCTGCCGTCATACGTCATTTGCCTGAGCTGTGTTGATATCCCGTTAAGCGCATAGGCGTACCGTGAATCGGGGCGGCGCTGCGTATAGTGTTTATATTATTTGTCCTTGACAGAGAGTGTATTTCTGTCAAGGACATTTTTGTGTAAGAAAAAATTCTTTTAAATAGCCGTTGCATAAAATATTAAAGAAAATTCTTAATTATTCTTCATTAATTCGGAAGGAGATTTTCCGGTTCTTTTTTTTATAAATGAGCTGAAATAATATATATTTTCAAAACCGCATTTGGCAGCCGTTTCCGAAACGGTGTAGTATTTTGATTTCAAAAGCTCCATTGCATATTGAAGCTTTAAATTATTGATAAAAATATGGGGCGTAACGGCAAAGCGGCTTAAAAATAATTTTCTGAAATATGTATCGCTCATACCGCATAAATTTGCCAGATGATGAACAGAAAGCTCGCTGTCTGTAAAGTGTTCATGTATATAATCCACAGCTTCAGACAATTTATCCGGCTTTTCGCGGAACTTTTGATATTCAATATCTCTTTCTATATGCATAAGAATTCTGAAAAAAATAGATTTGCATTCATATTCGTATCCGGTTTGCTTTCTTTTCCAGCTGCTGTAGAACTCTTTAAACCGCATTTCGTAATAAGCAGGGTTATCAGGAGAAAAGGTTTTAATTTTATTGGGTAAACTTTGATTTGAAGTGAAATGTATTACAAAAAGATATTCATCTCCTGTATGCAGACTATATTGATATAAATTCGGAACAAAGACGATATCTCCGCTTTTTGCGGTACAGATATCGTCCTTATGTATAAACCTTGCATCCCCGAGTATCCGAAAGGAGAGCGCATGAAACGGTCTGAAATCAGAAACAGCGTCTCTCTTCTTCCATTTGAGTTCGTGGGATGATAAAATTTCGACAGAGATTTTATTTGTGTTTAAAAACATATATAGCACCTTTAATTATAATATATTTAATTCCTGAGCATGTCAAGAATTGTTTTGAAAATTATAAAAATCATTATGGAAATTGTATTGTAAATTGGATGTACATATGTTTAAATATCTGCAAAGGAGTGAACCAAATATGGTATTTAACTGTAATAAAAATACGGATAGCAAAGGTGTTTTTTTATTGGGCAGGAATATAACTGCATTAGCAAATAGCTGTCTGAATAAGGAAATATTTATAGAATTGTGGCACGGATTTTCTTATCGCTGCTCGTCACTTCAAATTCAAAATACAAATGAAATGTTTTTTATGATAGGCAATACAAAAATTCCTTCGGCGAAAAAATCACTTTATTCTATAAGCGTCACCGAGACGGGAGTCTGCATATCCGCGAATGATGAAAAGGGATTAAAAACCGGGCTTTTTGCTCTTATGGACAGAATAATGGTATCGGATAATAATGATATATATCTGTCCTGCTGTATAATCAGCGAAAACCCGATTATAGAAAATCGAATGGCTCATTTTTGTGTTTTTCCGGAAACAGAGCTGTGGGAATTACATAAATTTATCAGATTATGTGCGGCGCTTAAATACTCTCATGTCATTTTGGAGTTCTGGGGTATGCTCAAATATGACGCATTGGAACATCTGAGCTGGAAGCATGGATTTTTAAAAGAACAGGTTGCTCCGGTTATTAAAGAAGCAAGGGATATGGGACTTGAAGTAATTCCTATGTTCAATCACTGGGGACACGCCAGTGCCGGAAGAGTAATGCACGGAAAGCATGTCGTGCTTGACCAGAATCCCTCGCTTCAGTCGTATTTTTCTGACGACGGCTGGCGCTGGAATATTAAAAAACCAAAGGTTCGCCAATTACTGAAAAACATTCGTGAGGAACTTATAGCGCTTTGCGGCGATTCCGAATATTTCCACATAGGCTGCGATGAGCCGTATATTGAAATGACCAAGGATGACATTAAGCCGTTTACGGACTATATAAATGAAATTACCGAGGACTTGGCGGCAAACGGTAGAAGACCGATTGTATGGGGGGATATGCTTATTAGCCGGCACAAGGATTTCAATTCAAAAAATAATTATGTTACCTTTTGTCCGGATGAGGAAACCGAAAAAAAATTGCTTGATGGCTTAGATAAGCGAGTTATAATAGGCGACTGGCAGTATTGGAGTAACTTTTATCCGATTGAAACTTCGCTCGTTTTTAAAAATGCCGGCTTTGATGTGCTTATATGTCCCTGGGATTGCGGCAGAGAGGTTATTGAAAGCTCGGTATCCACTGCAAGGAATTATGGACTTTACGGTATAATGCATACTACCTGGCACACGCTGTCGTCAGGAACACCTTATTTAACGGCTACTGCGCTTGAGTCATGGGGTGAGAAGCTCGGCAAATGCTTCCATGATAAATTTTTTGACGCACAGTGCGGAATAAAGACAGCTGAGCTTTCAAGAAAAGTATATTTCACGGACGGCGATTATGCAAAATCCGGCTGGGCGAAATATCAAATCGGAGTAAACACCTAATTTAATGTTATATAAGTTGGCGGAGGTAAAAATATGTCAATCAGGCATACGGCTGTAAGTTATTACGGCTTGAACTATGTCGAGCACGCATTAGAAGATTTCAAGGAAATAAAAGAGCATGGCTGCGATACAGTCATACTTGCGATTACGGAATTTGATATGGATTTTTGGTTTCCGAATATTAACAATATTATTAAAGCGGCGCATAATTTGGGGCTTAGGGTTATTGCTGATCTGTGGGGTATAGGTAAATTTTTCGGAGGGGAACCGGTTAGCCTGTTCCTTCAAAATAATATTTATCACCGTCAAGTGTCAGCCTATACCGGAGAAGTGCTTAATGCCGCATGTTTTAATACTAATTCTTTCCGCGATTATTTCAAGCGGCTTTGTGTGAAACTTGCCCGCGAAACCGAGGTGGATGGGTTTTTCTGGGATGAACCGCATTACGCATATCCAAAATCGTACGCCTCCATTACGGGCGGTGCGGGTGACGACTGGTCTTGCCGCTGTCCGGAATGTATGAAAAAATTTGAGCAGTATTACGGTTATGAAATGCCGAAATTTATGAATGACGACGTTAAGCAGTTTCGCTGGCGCGAAGCTTTATTCACACTTTCGGAGACTTCAAAAGCATTAAAAGAGATTAACCATGAGCTTGAAATCACCTGCTGCGTTCACGCGACGCTGAATTCCTATTATGTAACAGAGCTCCGCGGTTATGATAATTGGGAAATGGTTGCGGCCTGTCCGTATTTTGATGTTTTTTCAACTACAATTATTAATTGGTCGCTGCCTGAAAGTTTTTTCAAAGAGATTACCGAAAGAACAGTTGCGGTGGCAAAAAAATACGGCAAGCAGTCAGAGCGCTGGCTGATGGGTTACAATAAGCGTCCGGAGAATTTCGCACAAATCGATAAGATTGTAGATATGTATGAGAAGTCAGGAATTGACCGTTTGGCGGCTTGGACATACAGAGGCGGTTATGGAACAAGCGTTGCTGCGGGAGATGCGCTTGAGCTTTGGGAGAATATAGGCAGAAATTTCAGACGGGTATTAAAAAAGGAGGACTGAGGCATGAATGATTTCGGTTATTTCAGGTCAATAATTGAAAATTTTGAAAAAATAAATGCAACGCAGGAGGAAAACATAAAAAAAGCCGCTTCGCTTATGGCTGATGCCATAGCAAATGACCGGCTTATCAGTGTATACGGCGGAGGCGGTCATACCACCCTTCCGGTGGGCGAAATGTTTTTCAGAGCCGGCGGACTTGCCTGCATTAATCCGATAATGGAAACCGGTCTTTCGGTTTTTAACCAAGCGCTTAAATATCTTGAACTTGAGAGAACGGTCAATTACGGCAGTGCCATACTAAAATATTATGATTTAAAAAAAGATGATGTTTTAATTATATTTCATAATATTGGAATTAACCCGGCAACGATAGATGCCGCTATGGAGGCAAAAGGCAACGGCGTAAAGATAATCGCGGTTTCAAGTTCATACTGGCAGAATGAAATGCCTGCCGATCATTTTATACGTCATCCCAGCAAAACAAATCTTTTTGATTATGCCGATGTTTGTATTGATGACTTTAACCCCGTAGGAGATGCGGTTACATATGTTCCCGGTATGGAAACGCCTGTTGCTCCGACATCAAATATAGTTGATTTTTATATTGCGCATCTGCTTGAAATCGAAACGGTTAATCAGTGCGTTGAGATGGGAATAATTCCTCCGGTATGGTCAAGCGCCAACACACCCGGTGGAGATAAAAAGAATGCTGCGTATTTGGAAAAATACAGGTCAAGAATTAAAATGCTGTAAAGAACAGGTGAAATTATGGAAATATTGCAGAAAAAGCTGGATTTTCTTCTGAAAAAATATTCAATACAAGTAAATGCCGTTTTAAAAGACAAGAAAACGGTTATAATTGACGGCAGAGAATTGCCTATTTTTCCACACAGAAGCGAGCGGAGATTTATTGAACTTAAAAAGATTGTACAGGAAGGTACTCTTGACGGAATAAGCGCAATGCGGGCTATGGAAATTGCAGAAAAAACCTCAGATATTTACGAAATACTTTACAGAGAGCTTGATTTATGCGAGTTTATTTTAGGAAAAAGCATTAAATCGGTTATGGCTATGGAAAACGAAAATGTATTGAACACTGTTGCTGTCGCTGATGACGGCGTTGTCTGTACGGTTGAAATTGCAGCGACTCTTAAAAAACGGGAGCCCCCTAAGGATAAGCATGAAGTAATTTCACGGAGCGGTATTGCCTGCGATATTGTTGTTGACGCACAGTTAAAACCGGATTCAATTTATGTTTTCGGAGAGGAAAATCAAAAATTTACAGATACCGATTTTGAGCTTTTCGGTCTTTCCGAAAAGGAAACGGCTGTTGTAAGAGCAGCCTTCGCAGCCGCTAAAAACAAAAATTTTGACGATCTTATCGCAACTGATAAAAGGCTTTGTGCGCTTGTGGAAAAATCCAAAAAATCTGCATACAGCGGTAAAAAGGAGTCTATTGCAGTATGAAACCGTTAAAAATTGCTATGATGAGTATGACTCACGGTCATACGAGAAAATATTACCAAACGCTGATTGATAATCCGAAGCTTGATTGGGTAGCTGTTTCAACTGCCAACAATGAGGTAAAAAAAATATTTTTGGACAGCATCAGCGGCATTCCCTGCTATGATAGTGAAATGGAAATGCTTAACGCACATCCTGAAATAGAAGCAGTGGTTCTTGCAAGCGAAAACAGTGAGCATTTTCGTCAGATGAAGCTTTGTGCAGAACGGGGTATACATATTCTTTCAATGAAAATTCCGACATTTGATATGTCAGAATATGATAAAATGATAGATATTACCGAAAAAAACAATGTTGTATGCCAGATAGAGCTTGAAATGCATTATAATCCTGTTATTGCAAGACTTAAACGACTGGTCAGCAGCGGAGAAATAGGCAAAATAAGGTCATTTAACGCTACTAATATTACTCTTTCCCCTGTTTGGGCTTTTCCGTGGCAGGGAGTGCCTGAAAAAAGTTATGGAAAGCGCGTTCCGCTGAAGCAAGGAGACAGCCGTTTCCGTGGAGGCGCTCTTTGTGACCATCCGCATATTTTTGATATGGTCCGACATATAACCGGCAGTGATTTTGACATAGTTTATGCTGAGGCCGCTCCTAATATCCGACCTGATATTGAGGAAGAAGACATGCTTTCCGTTATCGGAAAGATGAAAGACGGTACGGTTTTTTCGTTAGACCCCTCTTGGTCCAAAATGGAAGAGCGGCTTAAAATTCCGGGACCGGGATGGGAAGTTTTCCCGAAGCGTATGGAGGTTAATATTACTCTGAACGGCGAAAAAGGTACAATAATGGCTGATTGCTTCGGTCCGAATGTTTATCATAGCGGTCTTCCCAAAAACAGATATACCGTTCAATATACTTATTTTGACGAATGGATTGGAATGATAGACGAATTTGTTGATAATATCAGAAATAATAAGACTCCGCTCATTAATCTCAGATGGCATAGAAGGACCATTGAAGCAATGAATGCGGTTTATGAAAGCATTTCAACAGGCAAATCGATTAAATTTTAAAAAACGCTCCAAAGCATTTAATCAAAAGTGCCGGCGGCGGTCGGATTTGAGGATTCGTTATTTTTCAGCCGTTAATTTAAAAAGTATACAGGCGTTTCTCCGGCTGCTTACCGAAAAAATATTTGAGATACAAGACATTTTTAATGCAGTCGCCGTAGATGTATGCCAGAGCAGTAATAATTAATCTGTCATTTTCGGCAGCCGAGTTTTTGCTTTCGGGACATATTAAAGCTTAAACTTTATTTGTTTTAATATAACAATAAAAAGGAGCTGTCTTCAGTCGGATGTCAGAGAAAGGTTCGGTCAATATTTATTTGATTGATATTTTAGGCGCTAAGGTCTACCGAAAGTGACCTTAGCGCCTAACTGCTATAATCATATTATTATTTGAACGAAAACTGCTGCCTGTAAAAATGCTGTAGGAGCAAACGCTTGTTTTCGGTAAACAGGCAATTATTGATAAGGTTTATTTGTTTTTTGAGTATTCACTTGGAGAAACTCCTACTGTTTTTTTGAAGATGCGGCTAAAATAAAGCTGATCCTCATAGCCAACGCGCGCTGCAATGTCTTTAATTGAAATATTACCTGAGCTTAGCATTTTTTTAGCTGTTTCCATTCTTATGGTAGTGAGATATTTTTGCGGTGTAATTCCCGTAATTTTAGTGAAAATGTGTTGAAAGCTTGAAAGGCTTATATCACACAGATTGGCGTAGTATTCAATCTTATGATTCTTGTCAAAGTTAATTTGCATTTCTTTAAGTGCAGGATATATCTTCTTTTCTCGGATGACGTTGTTTCCCGTTTGATCCGGAGTTAGAAATTCTGCTAATAAACTTAAAAATTGAAAGAAAAAGCTTTTGGCCTGAAGCTGCATAGAGGTGCTCGGAATAGATTGATGTATATATATGTCAGTTAATATTTCCCATAAATCATTGGAGGCAACAGTTGAATATTTTCCTGTTTCCGCAATGCCGCACTCTTTGAACATATCATCTACTGCACTGCCGGTGAAGTGAATCCAAAAATGCATTGCATTTTGTTCAAGGGCAAAATGCAGAGGTGCGCCGGGTTTGAGGTATACTACATCACCGGGATATGTATTCAGCTGCTTACCGTTAATCTCTGTCCAGCCTTTTCCGGCATAATGATATATAAGCATGTAATCGTTCCGCGGCGGACGGATCGATGTCATAAATTTGTCTGTTTTTAATGCACCGCAGTTGTTTATTTGAAAATATTTTTTCGTGACAAATTCACATTCATCGTGGCTGTAGGAATAAGCGTAGCTGTAAAGAGCCATTTAATGCCCTGCTCCTTTCTTGTTTTAATAAATAATAAAAATACCAAAGGAAATAGTTTCTAAAAAATGCGCGATAGTCCATATTTTGCCGGGCTTTATCTATTGTAATATGATAGACAAAATAATATAATAATTAACAAGGAAAGAAAATTTTAATAGTTATAATAACCAATGGCGCGGCAAAAAATCATTATTTTTCAATATTCTAATTATAGGCTGAACTTATTGATTTGTCAACAGAGTATAAATTTTTATGCATAAATAAACGAAAGGAGGAAAACTCTTTTTTCTGAAGCCGGTTTATAATAATTCAAGAAGGGAAAGATATAAAGTGAAAAAAATGAAAACAACTCTGTCTGTAGCGTTAAGTATTATAATGCTGATCGGATGTTTTCCGCTATCAGAATTTGTTTCGGCGGAGGACAGCGATAAGGTCTATACTGTTTTTATGGCTGATCCTTCGGTTTACGGTGAGCCCGGTACGGATGTTACAGCTTTGTCATCTTTAGGCTTGCCTGCCAGTCGCCAGACTGTTTATTCAGGACTTGAAGACGGGGACTGGTACTATTCCTTTACACAAAACTATAAGGAAGGAAACAGTCTGTACGGAGGAGCCTCCAATGCAAAGAGCGGAGTGGATAATAATAAAAAAGGCACAAATTATCTCGGCACAGAGTGGACTATGAGCTGGATAGGAAATGCGGCTGTTTTAAATGCGCTGGCAGGGTTAATAGATGTCAGTGTCGATTACCGTATTACCCAAACCGGCGCTGCGGTAAATCGGATTGATCTTTATATAAGCGGCGCAATGGAATACGGCATTGCTTCTCAGTGGCTTTGGGCGGCGGTAACTGAGTTTGGCGTCTGGAAAACTGCTGCCGCAACACCTGATTCAATAAAAAATTTTTATAACGGCTTTCTGTCATTTAAAGCTGAATTGGGATGGAACGACACCGGAAAAGCTCTCGGAGACGTTACCGTGGTGACCGAGCTGCGAAATATAAAGCTTACTGTTAAGGAAAGCAGCCGTGACGCTATAAATGCTGCGCTTGAGGGCACTGAATTTACATTTGACAAGCTGATTGCGCCTTATCTCGTGAACGAAGCGTATGAAGATCTTAAAAATCCTGATAAAAACAGTACCGATACAAGTGTTGTCTGGTATGCAAATCCGGACAGGGCGGAAGCCTCCAACGGAAACGACGTTACTGCTGATAAGCCGTCAGATTCGGAGCTTGCGTATAAAACGGATTACAGAACGGTTAAGTGCTGCGATGCAGACGGTGTATACTACCGCACAACTATGACAGTTACAGGCTCCGGCGGCGATGAGGCAAGCACTATTTTCAAGTCCGGAATATCATCAGAAACTCCCGGCTTTGGCTGGCTTGACAATGCGGATGTTGTTGAGGCGGTATCAAAGTACATATATTTGGGTTTTCAGTACCGTTTTAACGGTAATATTCCGTCCGGAACGCCCTATCTTTATGTAAACGGCATTAACGGTTATAATCGCTGCTGGCAGGCGGGTGCTTCAATTACACAGTCGGGGCAGTGGAACGTGTACGAGCTTAAGCTTTTGAATACACAGAATAATCGTTGGTACAATACAGATATAGCGCTGAATCTTTATGTGTGGCAGCAGTCATTCAGCGGAACACAAAGAATTGATATAAGAGATTTAAGATTTGAGCTGAAGGCTGCTGACAGGGTTTATCTCAACAAGGATCTATCTATGATTGAAGGTATAGACGATATTGAGGGCTTTACCAAGGGTGTGGAGCTTGAAAACGATGTAAACGGCATTAAAGATTATTATTCATTGTTAGTATCGGCGGCATCGGGTGCTGAGTTTGATGTTGATGATGACGGCTCAGTTACGGTTAAGGACTTGATTCGTGTTAAGAAGTATGATTCGTGGCTGATATATTTGCCGGATATGATGATTAAGCGGGCGGACGCAAATGACGACGGCTTTTTGGACGCCGCTGACATTGTGTTAATGAAAAAAGCTTTGCTTAGCAAATAATTATAAATAATAGTATATGTTTCAGAGAAAGCGGGGAATCTCAGCAAAGATTGACCTACGAGATTCCTCGCCGGTTATTTTTTCTTATAACAACGGTTTTGTTGATTAGAAGCTGCGGAATGAAATATTTCAAAACGCCGGAATCTGAAATTAAGAAGAGGAAAAGTAAATGAAAATGCGCTTTTTGACGATATGCTTGAGCTTTGTCTTGATTTTTAGTATGCTGCCGGCTGCTCATACTGTCGGCGCGGCATCGGAAAACAATATTTGCTATACGATATGGCGGGCGGATCCGGATAATTTGTCGGCCGAGCCCGGAGAGAGCGTTAAAGCGCCTATGGCTGCCGAAGCTGTTTACAGCCCCAGATTTGATGTAGTTAAAAAGAACGACTCCGGAAGCTATTACCGCACCGAAATGACGGTGACCGGACGCGGGGGCGACGATTTCAACACGGTTTTGATTTCAGGGCTTGACAATAATATGAGAGGCTACGGCTGGCTTGAGGATATAACTGTATTAAAAGCAATAAAACCTTTTATGAATGTCAGCTTTGAATACAGGGTAAACGTATTGCAGGGGAGCGTGCCGCCCGACGGAAGAATTTATCTGAAAGCGGCTCATTCCTATAACGGTGCTGCCACAGCGCTTTGCTCTGTAGGTATGGCAAATGCTTCTGAATGGAAATCATATAGTGCTGATTTAAACGGGAATGATTTTAACAACTGGTATTCCGGTTTTTTAGGGCTGAACATTTACAGTTATTCGGGAGGACTTAACGGAATATATCTGATAGATTTGCGTAATTTCCGCGTTTCATTAAATTCTGATGATGAAGCTTCAATAAATTCCGCGCTTGAAGAAGCCGGAAGCCTCTGGAAATTTGACGATATTGTTCAATCCGACCCGAAATTTACCAGTCATAATTCAATATGGTATGCATCACCAGAAAGGCTTGGTGCACAGAACGGTCAAAATGTTACGGGATATGTTCTGAACGGCTATCTCCCCGCCATGTATGACACCGTTGCAGTAAACGGCTCTGAAGGCAGCTATTACCGCACAGTAATGAATGTGAACGGGAAGGGCGGCAATGAGTGCAATGCGGTATTAAAAAGCGGACTTGATTTTAATTCAGAGGGCTACGGGTGGCTTGAGAGCCGGGCTTTGTTAAACGCTTTGGCGCCGTATATGTACATAAGCTTTGAGTATCGGTTCACAAGCACGGAGGAACTTCCTGACGACGCATATATCTATTTCGGAGGCGCTACGGCGTATGGCAAGGTTTGCAGCTTCGGCTCGGTAAAAGGAGCGGCGTCGGAATGGACTGAATATACGCTCTCTCCGATCAACGGAAAATTTACCGGCTCCTGGTACAGCGGCTTTTTTACATTCAATATATACAGCTATTCAGGAGGATTTTCGGGAAGCCAGACGGTGGATTTGAGAAATATCCGAATCGAGCTTCGCGACTGCGACCGTCTTGCTATAAACGACTCACTCAGCTCGGTCAGCGGTATTTCGGGGTTAGAGAACTTTTCACTTAACGTAGTAAAAGACCGTGACGAAAGCGGAAGCTACAGCTACTGTAATATTCTTATTAACAGCCTCCCCAACACGGCGCATGATGCAAATGATGACGGTAAGGCGGATGTTCTTGACATTATAAGAATAAAAAAGCATACTTCCGGCAAGCAATGGCTTTCAGACATTATAATAAAACGCCTTGATATTAACGGTGACGATAAAGTAACAGGTCTGGAATTAGCCGCAGCGGAGAAGACTATTCTAAACAGGGAGATTTCCCCTTATGAAAATGATCCGATTAAGGTTTCCGTTGCTGTGAATCATCCCGGCGTTGCGGAAATGGACGCTTATTATGAGCTTGAGGTTACAGATGCAAACGGAGCGCAGATTTCACCTGAAGATGTGATTGTCGCAACGGACAGTACCGCTGTAGCGGTGGACGGCTATACCTTAACCGTACCCTATTCGGTTCGAGCCTCGGATGAAACGCTTACCGTGACGGTTACGAGCAGGACCGACGCCGCCGTTTTCGGGAGATATGATTTTGAATTTGTAAAATATACTGAAGAGCCTACTTTAGAGGACGATTTTAATACGCTTAATACCGATATTTGGTCGGTTTTCTATGGAGACGGAGAATATAAAATCGAAGACGGAAGCCTGATTTATACATCACAGATAGGTCAGACGGTGGGACTTTCAACCAAAAATAAATTTGAACAGGCATACGGCAGCTTCTCGGCAAGAATAAAAATGCCGGAAAAAGCGCTTGTGAACGGAGCCTTCTGGCTTTATTCAAATACAGGCAAAATCTACAGAAGGAATCCTCTGAATCCGAGTATTTCGGGAGGAGAAATAGACATCGTTGAGTATTTTCCGACTTGGACCGGAGGGGCAAAATGGTCGGCTACGGTTCATTGGTACGGTTCGGCTGCAGGTCATCATCGCTACAGCGGAAACGACCAGTTGAACGCAGGAACGGACTTAGGAAATGATTACCATATTTATTCGGCGGTCTGGATGAAGGATGCAATATATTTTTATCTTGACGGCAAGCTTTATTGGATTTATAACGGAGAGGGAATTTCTGATCACAGTGATGGAATGCAGATTATTTTAAGCCTTCACGGTAATAGCGAGGACAGCAGTTGGGGAGGTGACTTCAACGCAGATGATTTCCCGGATTCGATGAAAACCGATTGGCTCAGGGTATATGGTTTATCTGAATAGAGATATAAAAGGAGGAAATTATGAAAAGAATAAAAGGATTGGCTGCGGCTTTTACGGCGGCGGTAATCGTATTTTCAGCACTCCCTATATCCTCGTTTACTGAGGCGGCGACAGGAACGGACAATATTATCTGGGAACTGAATCCGGATAATGTTTTGTCTGATAATGAAGGCAAGGTTGACGCCCTGTTTACGAGTGGTTACGGGGAAGCAAAGTACAATGTTTACAAGAAATGCGATGACGCCGGAGCTTATTTCGGCTCGGAATTTTCCGAAACCGGAAACGGCGGAGAAAATTATGCCGCGGCTAAAGGCTCGATTAACGATAAGACCTCCGGCTTTGGCTGGATAAACAGCCGGAACGTGCTTAATGCGATCGCGCCGTATCTTTATATAAGCTTTGAATACAGAGTTACTGCCGCCGAGGATTTACCGGAGGATGCTACGCTTAATATCAGCGCCGCGCAGGCTTACGACCCGAAGATTGCCGAATTGGCAAGTGTAAATGTCAGTGACGCTGAAAACTGGACGGAATATCCGCTTACAAAAATAAGCGCGCCGTCCTTTGACACGTCATGGTATTCCGGTTTCATTACTTATAATTTATCAAGTGCTTCCGGCGGCTTTAACGGCACACAAACGGTTGAAATTAAAAATTTGATTCTTGTTTTGAAAAACGGAGACAAAAATAAGATAAATATGGCTTTAAACTCCGTCAGCGGAATTGCCGATATAGCTAATTTCACACAGGGAATATATGTAAACGGCAGTCCCGGAAGAAAGGATTATTGCAGTCTTCTGACTTCATATGATAAATTTACTTCATTAAGCGGCAAAAGCTATTCCGGAGCCTATAGGCTGAAGGTTGATTATCCCGAAAACTGCGATATTGCTCTTTCACGTACATTGGCTGAGGGCTCGGAAGATATTAATTCTTCAGATTCCGTAACCGTAAAGGTAAGACCGGCAATGAATTATAATATTGAAGCGGTTACCGCAACCACCGGTGACGGAACGGTTATTACCGCAGATGTTGTCACAAGAAACAGCGAGTATCAGTTCAATATGCCGGCGGGGGACGTTAAAGTTACGGCAAAGATAAATTATGAAGAGGAAAGAGAGCTTGCTTTCCTGTGGAAATGTCATCCGGCGACTTTGGCAACCGATCCGTGGTACAACGGACCTGCCTCAAGACCGTATTCCTGGTCTCTTGCAGACGGAGGCGACGAGTCGGCATATAAATTTGATATTACGAATAACGCCGGTACAATAAATATTTACGGCAGCAAAAATGTAAATGTTACCCTTGAAAGATATTATGATACCGCGTACTTTTACACAAGCATAAAGCTTGTTACCGAATCAGAGGACAGAACTGTTAAAATCGGTATAAGCGAAGGCAAAATCTACGAGGTTACAATTCCCGATACCGAAGAGTTCACGCTTGTGAAAATTCCTTTCAAGGCTATTGCTGCTGCCCAAACGGCGAATTTTGTTTTTTTCCGGGTATATATTGATAATCGTGAGATAGGTGACACCATTTATGTAGGTGAAACTTTTGTTTTCAACAAGGAGATTGACGGAACGGTAGACGAGGCATGGTCGCAGATATTCGATATGAGCGGATATACGAAAAGCGAGACTAATACCCTCCTTGGAGTTATAGGGGATACAGAGGGTACTCTTGATCCCTGGTGTGAAGACTGGATTTCGACAGTTACCTGGGACTTGGCATGGTATTATTCATTCCAAAATATGGCGCCGTATATACTTATCCCGCAGGAGGATAGAATGGGGCAGCTGTATTTTACAACATTTTACGGCGATAGAATTGACGCTGCAGAATACATAGATACCGGATATCTCGAATTTTATATTTACTGCGATACGGACGGGATAGAGGTACCGTTCTCGGTAGAGGCCGCAGGGCATGCGAACCGTACTTTTGCTACATTTAAGGTAAAATACGATAAATCAAAGGCACGTCCCGACGGATATATGCAGGTAAGAATACCGTTTACATATTTTGCTGATGCGGGGCTTAATATGGATCAGATTCTGCGTGTAACCATCAAAGGTACGCAAACCTCTTTGTTCTGTGATTATTTTCTTATCTCGTCGTTCAGATTTTATTCAAATCTTGCCGATGTTCCCGATCCCGAACCCATTGTAGAGCCCGAACCCGAGCCGGAAAGAGATTTGCCCCTTGAGCTTGACAGCAGCATCATCAACGCGAAGCTTGACAAGGAAAATCTGACGCTTTATATACCTGAAAATACTATGATATGGGAAATATTGGCGGCGCTCACATTTGATACCGATGAAACTAATGTTGATTTTTATAACGGCAAGTTTATTGAGGACGATGAAACGGTATTGACCGAAGATATGAGTATGGTTGTTTACCGGCGGGGTTACTTATTGACACAGTTTAATATAAGACAGCTTACTGAGGAGAAAAGCGGTCAGGATTCCGTTGCCGACAGCGGAAACAGCCTACCGGATACCGGTGATGACAGTATGCCGATGACGTATATATTCATGGCAATACTGTCAGGCTTCGGAGTCCTTGTAGTTCTTGCAAACCGGAAAAGGATAAATAGGAGGAATTAACAATGAACAAAAAATTAAACAAAGTTATTTGTTTGTGTCTTGCTCTGTCACTTTCAGCTGTGTTTTCGGGCTGCAGAAGCAATTCTGATACCGCATCTTCAAGCAGTGAAGATATTGAATATGTATATATAGATGCACCGACGGACAACACTGGTGACGGAGCTTCAAACAGCGGTTCGGGCGGGAGTTCCGGCGGCTCCGGCGGAAGTTCCGGCGGCAGCGGTCAGAGCGGAAATTCAGATACGGTAAATATCGGTTCGACTACTACCGGTCAGACAAATGAAATAGACCCGGGCAGAATAAAGGATTTAAAGGGCAGGACAATAACCTATATTGCATATTGGGATCCGACAGACCGCAACAGTGAGAACGGTAAAATTATAAGAGAAGTAGAGCAAATGCTCAACTGTAAATTTGTTGAGCGCAAAATGAGCGATTATAAAGCGCTTTATACTTCTATTCTTTCGGGTGCGCCAATAGCCGATCTTTTTGTTACAAAAGCGGAACAGCCGCCGCTCAATCTCGCAAGAAAGGGTTATCTTATCGCTCTTGACACGCTTTCTAATTTTGATCTTTCCGACGATTGCTGGGATAAGGCATGTACGGCGGAGAATACGCTTGACGGTCATGTTTACGCCATTTCCCGCAGCTCGCAGATCAGAAGCGTTTTGATGTATAACAAAACTATGTTTGAAAGGAATAACTGGGAGGATCTTTATACCCTTCAGAAAAACGGTAAGCTTACCTGGGCAAAGCTTACCGAAATTATGAGCAAGGCGGCGGCTGTAGAGGGGAATAATATCACGCGGTATGGTCTTGTACCGATGTATTCTATAGAACAGTTCGGCAGACAGATGCTTTGGGCAAACGGTGCAAAAGTGCTTACACGTCAGGGAGATACAGCTAATTTTACATATTCCCTTGACAATTCCAAGGCTACAAACGCGCTTAATCAGCTTGCAAGCTGGGTTTCAAATAAAGGATATTTGTATGACAGCTCAGTTTCCGGCTGGGATTCCGGCCGTCAGGTTTTCTATTCGGGAAAGGCTGCAATGACCGTAATAGATTACTTTGAGTTCGGAACGGTTTGTAACAATGCAGACTTTGAAATAGGTATGTGCCTGTTTCCTCACGGTCCCGACAGCAGCAACGACCTGGTTGAAAGTCTTGTGACTTCAGTATCTATTCCAAAAGGCGTGGAGAATCCCAACGATGTCGCCCTGTTCTGGGATATTTTGGGCGAATACAGAAATGAAAGTGTGCTTAATGTCAGTGCTACTCTTTATGACACTATGCCTGATCCCAGCGTCAAAGCTACAATTGAAAAGTATCTTACCAATCTTCAGACCGGAAAATATGTTTTTGACTACGGCTATTATATGGGTACCGTTACAGAAAATATAAAGAAAGTAGCTTACGGCGAGACTACCGCAGCGTCCGCTCTTTCAAGTATCAGTCAGCAGATTAATGCTCAGATAGAGGATTTCTGGAAATAAACTTCGTTTTTAAAGGAGTTGAAAAAATGGAAAAGAAATTAAAGAGGTTTTCAGCCATATTTTTAGCTTTGCTTATGGTAACACTTTGCGCTTGCGGTGAAGAGAAAAAGACCGAGTCAAACGGAAAGAAAAAAATAGTATATATTCAGAGAGAACCTTCGTCCGAAGAGGAAACCTCGTCGGATAATGCTGAGGATAACAGCTCTCAAAATAATACCAATGAAAATGATTATGTTTTTGATCCAAGTGAATCAGGCTCCGGTGCCACAGAAACTGTCCTGGATAAAATTACTGCTGCGGATATAGGCAAAAATTATTATATTTTCCGGCCCGAGGTTGAGCATCCCGGTGTTGCAGAGCTTGACGCCAAGTACCAAATGATAGCTATGGACAGAAGAAATATTTCACTTGACAAAGAAAATATGGTTCTTTCCTGTGATAACAGCAATGTTAAAATAGACGGCAATACAGTTACAATACCGTATTCGGTACGTTCCTCGGGTAAAACGGTGACGGTTTCTATGTATAACAGAGAACATCCAAACCGTACCGGCAGCTTTACTTTTGATTTTGACGTTCAGTTTACCGAACAGCCGACATTTCTTGATAACTTTGATACGCTTGACGCTTCTGTCTGGTCAGACGAGTGGTATGATAACAGGATGCCGATAGAGGAACTTTACTGTGAGGACGGCGAGCTTGTAATGTACGCCGATCATGGTACAAAAAGCATAGAGCTTTCTACTACCGGTACGTTTAATCAGGCTTACGGTTCTTTTTCCGCAAGGATTAAAATGCCTTCAAGCGGACTTTCAAACGTTGCATTTTGGCTTTGCACAGAGGAAGGCGTGACGTATCTTAAAAATCCGCAGCGTCCTTCGCAAAGCGGCGGCGAAATCGATATAGTGGAATATTTTCCGACCTGGGGCGATCATAAAACTTCCTGTACGCTTCATTGGAACGGCTGGTCTGACTATCATGCCAGCGAAGGCAGCGAGCCTTTGGTTGAACAAACACTTCGGGGTGAATACCATATTTATTCCTGTGTATGGACCAGCACAGCCATATATTGGTATATTGACGAAGATTTGATTTGGACCTACACAGGCGAAGGAGTAGGACCAAATGCAGGACCTATGCAGATTCTGCTGCAGCATACAAATACAGAAGAGGACAGTGATTGGGGCGGTCCTTATAATCCGGATGAATTTCCTAATGAATCCCGTGTGGATTATGTAAGGGTTTACGGACTCGAAAAAGAATAGTTATTTTAAAAGGTGATATTAATGGGAGAAAATTTCAGACTCAGACTTAAGGAAATGCATCCCGGAGTGGCAGATATGGATGCTGTTTATGAATTTTTTTGTGAGTACGGCGGAAGAGTAATCGAAAACTGCGGTAACCCGCTATTCTATCTTTATACCGATGACAGCGATATAAAAATTAACGGCAATGAGGTAATAGTTCCTTACTTTGTCCGTCAGGAGGGCAGAGAGGTAACTGTTCATGCTGAGCTTAATGACTATATGGATAAATCACGGGACGGATATGACAGCTATACTTTAAAATTCAATACAGCTTTCGGAAACGAGCCGTCTTTTTTCGATGATTTTGAAGCTTTTGATCATAACAAGTGGAGCGGTGGTGAAGAAGGCTGGGAATACAGGAGCTATAAGGGAGGCTTTGTAGACAACGGAGATATGGTGCTTAGAATGACGGTTGATGAGCCTCGTCATGTAGTTACTACTGCGAAATCATTTCAGCAGACATACGGCTGCTTCTCGGCACATATGAAATTTCCCGGATATAAAAATTCGCCCTGCGCCTGCAACTGCGCTTTCTGGCTGTGCTCGAATGTATTGACGCCGGAAAAAATTATGTTTAACCGTAATCCGGAATCCGATGCTTCGTTCGGCAAGGACCATGCCGGTGAAATAGATATAATTGAGTATTCTCCTGCTTTCGGTGATTTCGGCACTGCAACCTTTCATTATCATGGTTGGGGAAGCTATCATATTCAGCGGGGAAAAGGCGAAATTCCTATGCATAGCATAAGAGAGGGTTACCATACCGTTTCTTTGGTGTGGGAACCGGATGCACTTTATTGGTATTATGACGGCAGACTTACCCATGTGTATAAAGGTGACGGAATAATAGGAGCAGGAAAAGAGCGCGGCGGGGACATGGTAGTTCTTTTACAGGCCTGTATGCATATGAACCCCAAAAAAGAGGATAAAGGTGACAAGAGCTGGGTAGGCAGGACCTTAATGCAGGACTTCCCGATGGAATTCAGAACAGATTGGGTAAAGGTTCACGCGCTTAAGAAGTGATTGTTTAATCTTCCCGCCGATAAAATTCGGCGGGAAGATATGACGGAAAGGAAGAAATGAATGAATTTTTTTGATTTTTGGAAACAAAGTCGGCTTGTAAGAAAAAGGGAACTGAAGGGTCTTATTTTTGTGCTGCCCTTCATAATCGGCTTTTTTGCATTTATTTTCTTCCCTATGATGCAGTCTTTTATTTACAGCTTCAATGATTTAAAATTTGACGGAAAAGTCTCGCTTGAATTTATGGGAATTGAAAATTATAAGCGTGCTTTTACGGTTGATACTGATTTCCGTAAGCTTTTGCTGGATTCGCTTTCAAGTATGACGGTCAATGTTCCTATAATTCTTATTTTCAGCATGCTTGTGGCTGTTTTTTTAAACGGTAAATTTCCGGGACAGCCGGTATTTCAGATTATTTTTTTTATTCCTGTTATTGTTTCCGCAGGTATTATGCCGAATTTGATCAGCGACGATATAATCCGGCGGACAATAATTAATGCCGCTTCCGCGACAGGCGAGGACACTTCTCTTTTCAATGCTTCACTGGTTGGTGACCTCTTCATGCGAATGGGTCTGCCAAACGGTTTTATAGAGTACATAATATATGCTATTACAAATATATTAGAGGTTATAAATTCTTCCGGGATACAGATACTTGTTTTTTTAATTGCTTTAAAAGCAATACCGAGGTCTCTTTATGAGGCTTCGCAAATCGAGGGGGCAACCGCCTGGGAAAGCTTTTGGAAAATAACTTTTCCGATGGTGCTGCCGCAAACGCTTGTAAATGTTGTTTACACTGTGATAGACGCTTTTTCCAATAATGTAAATCCCGTTATGCAAACTATCACTGACTATAACTTTTCCAGCTTTCAGTTCGGATATGCCGCATCTCTTGCTTGGACATACTTTTTTATAATAATTGCTGTTTTATGCTTTTTCGTATTATTAATAAAACAACTGATGAAGCATTACAACTAAAGAGGGAATACAGATGAAATTAGAAACAAAAAAGAAAACAATATGGATATTAGGCGGTTTTTTCCGTTATTTGATATTGGTCGGTCTGAGCTTTATTATTATTTATCCTTTAATAATTACCTTGCTTATATCCTTTATGCAAAGCTCAGATATATATGATACTGCTGTACGTTTTATCCCGAAAAGTCCTACGCTTCAAAATTATGTTGATGCTTCAATATTTCTTGATTATTGGAAAACAATCGGTATATCGCTTGCTCTTAATATTTCGCTTTGTTTAATAGAAATGATATCCTGCCTTCTTGTTGCCTACGGCTTTGCGCGTTTTAAATTTCCTTTTCGTAATTTGTTGTTCGGCTGTGTGATTCTTACGCTGCTTGTACCGTACAGCATATATTTCGCTCCGCTGTATTTTCAGTTTCAAAGCTACGGACCGTTTGACTGGAATTTGCTTACCACCCCGCTTCCTATGTTTTTACTGTCAGCTACCGCAGTGGGTTTAAAGGACGGACTTATCATATATATTATGCGGCAGTCTTTCAAAGGATATCCGAAAGAGCTTGAGGAAGCTGCGGCGGTCGACGGAGCAGGTACGTTTAAGGTTTTCGCAAAAATAATGCTGCCGGGAGCGGTGGCGGTATTCTTTACATGCTTTATGTTCGCATTTGTATGGAAATGGACAGACCCTACATATTCCGAAATATTTTTTCCTAATACGGAGTTTATCTGGACAAAGCTTTCGACTATAGATATGCAGTTTGAATTGACAGACCTCAAAAATGATTATTATTACCGGGCGATTCTTAAAAACACAAGTGTTGTAATGTATATACTGCCTTTGCTCCTTCTTTTTATGTTTACAAAACGTTTTCTTGTTGAAAGCATAGAAACGACAGGACTTGTGGGATAAGGAGGAAGTATGGCTAATTACAAAAAGAGAATTATAGCGGTGACAGCCGCCGTATTGGCTGCAGTTATAGCAATAACCGTTTTTGCTGTTTTTCAGAAAAATAAAGAAGCTTATGATGCTTTTCCGGATTTGAATGATGCAATCGAGCGTATGGCAGGTACGTCTTCTGCTGTAGAATATGACGCTTATATAGAAAGATATAAGGATGTTGCTTATATAAGCGATGATATAACTGCGGAGCAAAATGTTGTCATCAGCGAAGGTGATAGTTTTACGTTTGCCGTAAATATAAATGAGTGCCTGGCATCTGTTAAAATGATATATAAGATAGTGTCAGATAATGACGGGGACGGTACCTGCTCTATAGATATTAACGGGGAGCGTCCTTTCAGAGAGGCGGCGGAGTTTACTTTAAAGCGTTCATGGCTTTCTGCAGATACCGAAAAGGACAAACGCGGCAATGAGTATACTGTTTCTCTGAATGAAAGCGATGAATGGCAGTCAGCCGTACTTACTGATAATTCGGGTTTGCATACAGAGCCGCTGTGCTTTTATTTTGCCGAGGGTGAAAATAATATAACTATTACCGCTGCAAAGGGGAGCATAGAACTCAAATCGGTAATGCTTTATTGCTATAAACCGAAAGCTTCTTATAATGAGATAAGCAAAAATTATACAGAAGGTTCGGAAAATAACGCTGAAGCTATTACCATTGAGGCCGAAAAGCCATATATACGCACCAACGCTTCGATTACGGAGCTTTGCGACCGAACTTCAGCTATAACCAATCCTGTTTTTGAAGGCCTGCAGGTTTGGAACAGTTTAGGCGGCTCCGGATGGAGTGCTGAAGGACAATCTGTTTCGTGGAAATTCCACGCTGAAAAAAGCGGTTATTATACATTGGCGTTCAGATTCAAAAACAATTTTACAAGCGGACTTTCAAGCTACCGCAGGCTTTTAATTGACGGCGAAGTGCCTTTCAGTGAAATGGAATCAGTTAAATTTCCGTACGGCAGCGGATGGCAGGTGATTCGCCTTGCAGATGCGGACGGAAATCCGTATCTCTATTTTTTAGAGGAAGGCGATCATACTATTACGCTTGAGGTGACTCTTGGAGAGCAGGCGAAAGCGCTTAATGTTGCACAGAAATCCTTATTCAGACTTAACGAGGCATACCGCAGAATTATTATGGTGACAGGTGCTACTCCTGATAAATACAGGGATTATCAGATAGAAAAAAATCTTCCTGATGTATTAGAAATTTTTAAAGAGCAGAAACAAGTTTTGCAGGAGCTTTTCGATTGGCTTCTTATACAAAACGGCGGCAGCGGTGAGGGAACTGCAAAGCTTGATGAAATAATCAGACAGTTAAATGAGTTTTTGGAGTACCCCGAAACATTGCCGCAGTATCTGAGTACTTTCAACAGTAACCTGACCGGACTAAGCGACTGGATTCAAAGCTGTACCTCGCAGCCGCTCACCGTTGACTGCATTCAGGTGCTGCCCAAAAACGCTGATACAGTAAAAGAGGAAGCCGGCTTTTTTAAAAACATTTTATTTGGAACGCAGCTTTTCTTTAAATCATTTGCCGAGGATTACGGAATGATAGGCAGTGTTTACGGAGACGGTGAGGCGATAGAGGTTTGGCTGACTCTGGGCAGGGACCAGTATCAGATAATAAAAGAACTGACAGACAATGATTTTACTCCGGAAAGTAATATAGGCGTCAGCCTTAAATTGGTTTCAGGAGGAATTTTGCAGGCAACTGTTGCCGGTATAGAGCCGGATGTATACTTGTTTGCCGACGAGGGGATGCCTATGAACTTTGCCGCCCGCGGAGCGCTTCTTGACCTTTCGGAATTTCCGGATTACAGCGAGGTCGCCGCAAGATTTTATCCGCAGGCTATGATTCCGTATACGTATGACGGCGGCGTATATGGTATACCTCTCACTCAGGTATGCGACGTAATGTTTGTGAGAGATGATATCTTGACCGAAATCGGACTTGAAGTTCCGGAAACTTGGGAAGACGTATATAACTGCCTTACGGTTTTGCAACAGAATAATATGGAATTTGCCTATCCGGACAGCGGTACGGTCAATGGTTTTGCGTTACTGCTGTTTCAAAATCAAAGCAACATCTATAAGGATAACGGAAGATCGGTTGATATTAATACGGAGGAGGCAATAGAAGCGTTTACAAAATGGACAGAGCTATATTCTGACTATTCACTGCTTATGTCTTATAATTTTGTTAACCGCTTCCGAAGCGGTGATATGCCGATAGGAATCGCGGATTTCAGTACATTTAACACACTTGAGGTGTCGGCGCCTGAAATAAGCGGACTGTGGAGTATGTATCCGGTTCCGGGAACAAGGCGTGAGGACGGAAGCGTGAGACATATTTCCCTGAGCACTACTACTGCTGCAATGATAATGAATACCACCGAAAATCCGGAACAGGCATGGAGCTTTGTAAAATGGTTTACCGGCGCGGATGCTCAGTACGCCTATGCTGCGGCAATTGAGAATAAGCAGGGTATTCCCGGAAGATATGCAACTGCCAATATAGAGGCTTTCGGCAGACTCTCCTGGTCTGCGGCGGCGCTTAGCACGCTTAATGTTCAGCGGGAAAATGCTATGTCTATCGAACAGGTCCCCGGCGGTTATTTTCTTAATCGTCATATAAACAATATTTTCCGTAAAATTATCAATGAGGATGCCGATGTTCGGGAGACCGTAAATGAATATACACAGACAATAAATGCAGAGCTTACCAAGAAACGAAGGGAATTCGGATTGGAGACAGATAGCTGATGAATAGAATTTCAAAAAATCTGAGGAAAAATAAAATTTGTATTATTTATCTGCTGCCGTTTTTTTCTCTGTTCGCTTTATTTGTAATTTTACCCGTATTAATGGCGATGTTTTTAAGCTTTACGGATTATAATCTTCTGCAGTCGCCGCAGTTTGTGGGGTTTGAAAATTATAGCGATTTATTTTTTAACGATGAAATTTTTACACAGGCAGTCGTAAATACCGTCACGATGGCTTTGGTGGTCGGTCCGTTCAGCTATATAGGCGCTCTTATGCTCGCATGGGTACTTAATGAGCTTAACCGCGGACTTCGCACGGCAATGGTATTTTTGATTTATGCACCGTCGATATCGGGCAATGCATACATGATATGGCAGCTTCTCTTCAGCGGCGATCAGCTCGGCTATATAAACGCTTTTCTTCTTAATACCGGTATTATCAGTTCGCCGATACAGTTTCTTACCGATACCGAATATATGATGACTGCCGTAATAATAGTTACGATGTGGACCAGTATGGGAACACAGTTTTTATCCTTCGTTGCAGGCTTACAGGGTGTTGATCAGTCGCTTTATGAAGCGGGAGCTATTGACGGCGTGCGTAATCGCTGGCAGGAGTTATGGTATATAACGATACCGCAGATGAAACCGCAGCTGCTGTTTGGCTCGGTGATGTCAATAACAGGGGCGTTTACCGTGGGCGCTGTAGGTGCGGCTTTATGCGGAAATCCCAGTACTGATTATGCAGTGCATACGCTTGTAAATCATATGACCGATTTTGCCGATATTAAATTCGAGTTCGGAGATGCCTGCGCGGTAGCTACAATTCTTTTTGCGGCGATGCTGCTTTGCAATCAAATGATAAAGCGTTTGCTTAAAAATGTGGGAACATAAGGAGGATAATTTAAGAAATGAGTAAAATCGGCTCTAAGTCATACAGAAGTGTTGCCGGTAATATTGTAGTATTTCTGTTTTTGCTTTTAATAGCTCTGTTTATGGTTCTTCCTATGGTATTTATTTTTTCAAACGCATTTAAGCCTTTAAGCGAGCTGTTTATATTTCCTCCTAAGTTGTTTCCGCAGAATCCCACTTTTGATAATTTTATTAATTTGTCATCGCTTTTGGGAGATTCCTGGCTTCCTTTTTCGCGCTATGTGCTGAATTCCGTATTTATAACTGTTATAGGTACGGCGGGGAATATTATTATTTCATCAATGGCGGCGTACATACTTTCAAAAAAGAACTTTAAAGGAAGAAATTTATTATTTCAGTTAGTTGTATTGTCATTGCTTTTTTCTTCTGTTGTCACAGCTATTCCGAACTATATAATTATGACCAAACTCCACCTTATAAATACTCTTTGGGCAATTATACTGCCGCTGCTGCCTTCATCGATAGGGCTTTTTCTGATGAAACAGTTTATGGATCAGATGGTTCCGGATACTTTGCTTGAAGCGGCAGCTTTAGACGGGGCGGGAGAAAACCGTATTTTTATGCAGATAGTAATGCCTATGGTCAAGCCCGCATGGCTTACGCTGCTTATATTTTCATTTCAGGGAATATGGGGGACCACAGGCGGCGTGTTTATTTTTGATGAAAATCTTAAGACTCTTCCGACGGCCCTGTCAAATATAGTGTCCGGCGGTATTGCAAGAACCGGTGTTTCGGCGGCAGTTTCACTTATTATGATACTGCCCCCGATTACTGTATTTCTTTTTTCACAGTCAAATGTAATGCAGACAATGTCCTCTTCGGGCATTAAGGATTAGGAGGTACAGGTCGGTATGAAAAAAATCATAAAGCTGTTTACCTCTGTCAGCGTCATTGCTGCCGTAGCTGTTTTAAATGCGTCTGCGGCAAGCATTTCCTTTGATAAAAATTACACATATAATAATCAACAAGAGCCGATAATGGCTCCTGCTTCTTATGAAATGATTGCTTCTGTTGATAGTCAATCTCTTGGAATCGAAAGTTTAAATGATATTGCGGATATAAATGTGTATGGGGATATGCTGTATATTCTTGAGAAAACCCAGGGTAAAATTTTTGTTGTAGATAAAGAATATAAGCTTGTTTCCGTTTTGGGGGAAAGCCTGGGATTTAATATGCCTGAAGGCTTTTTTATAAGCGATGATGGTTTTATTTATGTTGCGGATACAGGAAACAAAAGAATAGTAAAGCTTGACGCCAGCGGAGAATATATTAATGAAACAGGAGCTCCGCCTGCGGAAAAGACGCTTTCTACGGTGGAGTTTTTTCCGCATAAATTGGTGGTAGACGATGCGGAGCGTCTGTATATAATTGTAAATAATGAAACAAACGGTATCTATCAAATGGATATGGAAGGCAATTTTCTGGGCTTTTTCGGTTCGGTGCCGGTTGTACCAAGTCTTTCGGAGCTTTTTTGGCGGTCAATTTCCACTAAAGCGCAGTTATCGCGAATGCTTTTGTTTGTTCCTACCGAATACAGTGCTTTGGACATCGACTCAGAGGGATTTATTTATACAACTGTTGCTACAAATACTGATTCTGAAATGCTGAGTTACATTAAGAGCGGCGGAAGCGACAATACGCTTGCTCCGGTGCGAAGACTTAATCCTAAAAATATTGACGTTCTCAAACGTACCGGCAGCATGCCGCCTGCAGGTGATCTTATTGAAACCGTTTCCTGGATAGCAGATTCTGGAAACGCATCAAGATTTATTGATGTGGATGTAAAGGAAAACGGTATTTATTGTGTTCTTGACAGTACAAGAGGCAGAGTGTTTACATATGATAAATCCGGAGAATTACTTTATATTTTCGGAAATTTAGGAAATAAAAAGGATGAGTTCCTGAAACCGACTGCTGTTTGTTGGTGGAGAGACAACATTGTGGTTTCAGATTACGGTAACGCAGCTGTAAAAATATTCAGTCCTACAGAATATACAATGCTGATCAATAAGGCGATAGACGCTCAGATTTCGGGTGATTATACTTCTTCAAGCCAGTGCTGGAGAAATCTTCTTGAAATGCATTCCGGCAATAATCTTGCGTTTGTCGGTCTGGGTAAAAACGAGCTTCGCAGCGGCAACTATATCGAAGCTATGAATTGGTTCAAAATGGCTGATGATACTGAAAACTATTCAAAGGCCCTGAAAGAATACAGGCAGATAATAGGGACTGAAATAACAGGAATTGTTATTTGTGTGATTGTTATTACAGCTTTGGTACTGATTATCGCTAAAAAAATATATAGTAAAAGACTTAACAAAGGATTTAAAAAGAAAAAGCCGTTGTGGGAAGGAATAAAATACGGTTTTTACATAATGCGCCATCCGTTTGATGGATTTTGGGATATGCAGTTCGAGGGCAAAGGCAGGCTCTCGTCTGCTACGGCGATTCTTGTAACGGTGACTCTTCTTAACCTTATAAGCACGTTTTCCACAGGCTATCTTTTTGCAGGAAGTAATGATGCGGGCTTTAATATAATGATACAGGGCGTTCTAACTGTTCTTTTGCCTTTTGGACTGTGGTGTGCTGCGAATTGGTCGGTAACATCGCTTATGAACGGTTCGGGCACGTTCAAATATATTTATATGTATTCCTGTTATGCGCTTACTCCGTTTATAATAGGCACTCCGCTTCTTATAATTCTCAGTAATTGTCTTTCACTTGACGAAGCAGCGCTATATACCATAATCAGAATGATTTTTTATATCTGGATAGGCTTCTTGCTGTTTGTCGGCACACTGGTTGTACATCAGTATTTGGCGTTAAGAACATTGGCCACAATCATAGCTATTATAGTTGCAATCGGCATTATAGTTTTTTTGTTTTTGCTTTGCATCACGATTGTTCAGCAAATGACAGACTTTATAGGATTGCTGATTGAAGAAATAACCCTAAGACTTTAAGAAAAGGAGGGTATCAAATGAAAAGAAAAATAATAGCTTGGTGTACCGTTCTGGCAGTTGTCTTGGGGTTTACAGGTTTGACCTTTATTCTTTCCGGAGATGAGGCGGTAAATTACGGAATGAGCAGCGGGGATATTGCTTTCACACAGGCAGATACAGACATTACGGAGCTTGTTATAGGCAGTGACAGTTATATAGCTGCGGAAAATGAAAATTTTTCTTTATTGCTGGACGGACAGGCAAATCCGATTATTTTACATAAGCCCACCGGAAGGGTGTGGAAATCCGTACCGGACAATAATACAGGAAACAGTAAGTACTCGTCGGCATTGATTATCAGTTATTTCAGCGATAATTCCACTAAGGTAACTCTTTACAGCAGTGAAAGCAGCGTTGATAAAAACCAGGTAAGGGTTTTCACTTTGAAGGACGGAGTAAAAGTTGAATACGGCTTCGGAGAAATGTCGGCAGATTATGTTTATCCTGATGTTATTTCCAGAGAGAGATTGGAAAAATTTCTTGCCCGAATGAATGAGGAAGACGCAGAATATATATTGCGCAGATACAGATTGTATGTATTGAATGAGTATGAAGACGAGGAACGCACGTATCTTTTGAATACATATCCAAGACTCAGAAATGAAGATCTTTACATTCTCACCAATATGTCTACCAATCTTATGAAAAAACGTACTGATGAAATATTCAGAAGCGCAGGATATACATCAGAGGACAGAAACCTTGACAACGGGAATACAACAACCGAAAGGGAAAATCCGCAGACTTTCAGGGTCTCGGTAAGCTATACTCTGACAGATAATGGCTTTAAGGCGCAGGTGAACTCTGCGGACTGTCAATATTACAGCGATTATCCGTTGACTGAAATTAATATTTTGCCTTATTTTGACAGCATTGCGGGTCAGGACGAAGGATATTTTGTTATCCCGTCGGGATGCGGAGCCTTGATAAAAGCCGGAAATGAGGAGGATGAGCTTGAGCTGCGTCTTCCTGTTTACGGCAGCAATGCTTCTTTAACCGAACGTCTTGAGGAGATGTCGGAGCAATGTACATTGCCGGTATTCGGACAGTACAAAAATTACGGAGGCTATCTTTGCATTTTAGGAGCAGGAAATCAGCAGGCGGAAATAAGTGTTGACCGAAATGCGGCTGCGTCTGCTGTTTCACCCTCTTTTAATCTTATTGATACTTACAGCTATGCCATGAGCTCTTCAAACCCGGTTCAGCTGTTTGCCGCAGACGTGGCGGATGAAATATTCTGTGCAGAGTATGTGCTTTTCAGTGATTTGCAGGAGAGCAGCGCTTATTCTGAGATGGCGGTGTATTACAGAAACCGCCTTATTGAAGAGGGGGTTCTGAGCAAAAAAGTTCATGGAGAGGAAGCTTTGCTGTTGGCAGAGTTTGTAAATGTTATTAATTATGATACAACAGCTTTGGGCTTTATACCTGTCAACCGTGAATACGCAGTTACCACCTTCAATGAGGCAGGAAAAATTTCCGAAGAGTTGTGTAAGCTTGCCGGGGGAGAAAATATCAGCGTATTGCTTACCGGCTGGAATAAAAAGGGCATTAACCGACAAAAGCTGGGCGCTTTGAATTTCAGCGAAGCAGCCGGAGGAGAAAAAGCTTACAGGACACTCCTTGGGACATTAAAAGAAAATAATATAAAATCATATTTAGATATTAATTTTACCGTAACCGAAAACTTTTTCGGTGATGGTTTTTCCATAACCTCGCAGGCAGTGAGAAACATAAATAATTCCATAGTAAAGCTGATGCTGCCAGATGCTCAGACAAACAGCTACACAGAATCAAAGTTCAGTCTTGTATCACCTAAGTCTTACAGTAAGCTTTATAAGTCCTATATTTCAAATGAAGAATTGTCTGAGAGCGGAATCGGTGTTTCGGGTCTTACGTCTATGCTTTACGGCGATTATTCAGACGGTGATTTTTTCGGAAGAAGCTACTCATTAAATGAAATAACCGGTATTCTCAATTCTATTGCTAAAGAAGACATACCGGTATTGGGCGATGCCGGCAATCTCTACGCACTGCCTTATATGGATCTGATAAATAACCTTCCGGCATACTCTTCGGAGATCAACGCATATTACAGAGATATTCCTTTTGTACAGATTGTGCTTCACGGATATGTAGATTATGTCACCGAATGTGTAAACAGTTCAGGCAATATTCAGAGAACGGTACTTAAGCTTATTGAAACCGGAAGCGGACTGCATTACATACTGACGGCGAATGCCTTTGACAGACTTTTTGAAACTGATTATTCTTATATTTATAATACTAATTATGACTATTTGAAAGAAGATATACAACTAAATTATAAAATGATACGGGAAGCGTTAAACGGTCTCAACAACAGGGCAATTACCGAGCATGTTTATCTGACTGACGAGGTTGTACGCGTCAAATATGAAAACGGTGCTGTTATCTATGTGAATTACGGTGATTCCGATTATATTTCAGACGGTTTTACAGTTCCCGCTGTGGGATATTACAGAGAAAATAATTAATACTGAGGCGAGATTTATGGAAACATTAATAGCAAAAGCGGCGCTCGGCGAAATACAGGAATATTTAAAGCTAAACGATTACGGCTTTATTTTTGAATTTAAATATGATGATGCTCTCGGAGGGCTTAAAATCACAAAAAGAGGCAGCAGTGTTGTAATATGCTTTTCAGAGAAGGCATATTTATTCAGAGCTTTAGGTCTTTTAAAGGAAAGAGCGGAAGAAGAGAGTTTTACTTTAATTCAAAAGTCAAATTTTACAATGAACGGGATTATGCTTGATTGCTCCAGAAATGCTGTTGCCAATTGTGAAACGGTAAAAAAGATTATACGGCAATTAGCCTTAATGGGACTTAATACTCTTATGCTTTACACTGAGGACACATATGAAGTATCGGAAAATCCTTATTTCGGCTATTTCCGCGGCAGATATACCGAAGCTGAACTCAAAGAACTTGATGATTATGCTTTCGCGTTTGGTGTAGAATTGGTTCCCTGCATCCAAACTCTGGGACATTTAGGTAATGTGACGAAATATTCTAACACATACGGGACTATTACCGATTTGCCCGGTATACTTTTGATTGATGAGGAAAATACATATATTTTTATTGAAAATATGGTAAAAGCCTGCCGAAGGGCGTTTCGCAGCAAGAGAATACATATAGGTATGGACGAAGCACACTTTATGGGACGGGGAAAATATTTTGATAAGCATGGAGCTGCCGAACAGCAAACACTTTTTTCAAGGCACCTAAATATGGTTAGCAATATATGCGATAAGTACGGTTTCCGTCCGATGATTTGGGGAGATATGCCGCTGCGCAATGCAGGGTGTTCAGGGTATACGGACTCTGATTTATCCTTACGAGATATATTTCCGATTAATATACCGGATTGTGTTGATTCAATTTACTGGGATTATTATTCTAAAACACCTGAACGTTATGATGAATTTATAAAAAAACATAAAGAAATATTCAATAATGTTATTTTTGCAGGAGGCGCGAGGAGATGGCATAATTTTGCTCCGAATTTGCGTTACAGTCTTAAAATTTCACAAATGGCGTTAAGTAAATGTATTGAAAACGGCATTAAAGAAGTTTTTGTTACACTTTGGGGAGATAACGGTAATGAGCAGAGTTATTTTTCGTGCTGGCCGACGGTTCAGCTTTACGCTGAATATGGATTTAATGATTCGGTAAATGACGATGAACTTGCAAATCGTTTTAAGACCTGCACGGGTGGTATTTTTGAGGACTTCTTTTGTTTGGACGATCTCAACCGTCCGGACGGATTGCAGGAAGAAATTATGGCTGAAAATCCGCCAAAATATCTTTTTTATCAAGACATACTTATGGGTCTTTACGATTATTATGTGAAGGACGGTTATAACACATATTATTTAAAATGTGCCGAAAAGCTTAAGGAATGCGCCCGCCTTTCTGAGGAATATGCTTATATATTTGAAACAACGGCGGCATTGTGTGATATTTTGGCAGATAAAGCGGAGCTGGGAGTAAAAATTAAAAACGCTTATGACCTCAAAGATGATATTCAGCTTAAAAAAATTGCCGAAACGATAATACCCAAAGTAATATTAAATGTCGGAAAATTCCGTGATTTGTTTGAAAAGCAGTGGAATAAAGAAAACAAAATATTTGGTTTTGAAGTAATGGATATACGCTTCGGAGGTCTGATAAGAAGGCTGATGACTGCCAAGGAGAGAATAGAGGCATATCTCAACGGAGAGGCTTTTTCGTTACCTGAGCTTGAACAGGAGAGACTTCCTTTTGACAGTCATACGGAAAAAGCTGTTTTGTCTGCAAACTGGAGCGGTATAGTTTCGGCATCTAATTTATGAAAATATTAGATTATTTTTGCCTTTTTATGCAACCAAGGCGATACCTGTATCCTCTGGCATATAACTAACTTGGCAGCCAAGATGCTTGCGTGCTGGAAATACGGGCATCTCAATTTTGAAATAATTGCAGCTGCTGTTCTGTGCCTATTTAACAAACGGAAAACTTTCTTGAGGGGGTAAAAGACGAGCCGCTGTACGCTTATTATCAACTCAGGCGCAGCAAGGAGATGGGACTTAAATGGGATAGTGTTGGTTTTGCTTAAGATTTCGGCAGAAAAAGCTGTTGCTAAGGGAATAATCCGCGCAATTTCATAGTAGAGGTGCTAGAAAAAAAGGTGAAAAAGAGGATATAAAAACGCTTGAGCTTTTTGCTCAAGCGTTTTTGAGACTGTCAACAGGCAGCAATAAAGATGTTGCTTAAATACGAGAGAAAAAATGCAAAAAAGAAGAACCTCAACTACGCGTCTGCGTGTCGAGGCTCCCGACTGGAGCAGATGTTCTTATAGGATCATAGCTCCAAACCCGCGTAAATAAAGGTTTTCAGCAGTCAAAAACAGTCCGTAATCCTATTTCGTTTTCTGAGCAATACTCATTTTTGAGCTTTGCGCGTAAATTTTATACCGTTTATTCGGGGTAAAATCAGAGTGATATTTAATCAGATTATGATCAGACGGAAAGGAAAAGTGACAAGAGTGAAACAGAAATATATTGCTTTATTATTTTTATTTCTTATTATGACAGGCTGTAATTCAGAAACCGTAAATACAGCTTTAGACGCCGCGCTCTTTACGAGTGAGAGTAATGTTTCGGGTATAAAGGAAGCCGAAGACGATTCAGATGAAAAAAGCTCTTCGGAGCTTGACGCAACGGCCGCTCAGGATTTTGAAGCTGCCCCGGCGGAAGAGGGGTTGAAAAAGAATACCGAACCGACAGAGGACGCAATGGATAATACCGCTGAGGCTCAAAATCAGCAGGGATTAAAAACGGATAACAACATAGCTAAAAACAACTCTGAAAATGTAAGCGGTAATCAGGCGGCTAAAGAGCTTGAAGACAATAACCGAATTGCGGACGTCACTGATGAAGAATGGATAGCAAACAGAGTTTTTGAAATTCTGAACGAGGAGCGCAAAGCTGCCGGAGTTCATACAAGAGAAATGCTATCAGGATTAAATAAGGTTGCAGTTTTAAGGTCAGAACAGCTTGTTACCCAGTTCAGCCATAAGTGGATTGATGAGTACGGTAACGAATGGTCGGGTGCTCAGTATGTTTCTACGGTGTTAAAGTACGGAAAGAAAGAGCAAAGCAGCATATATGACCCTGATACCGGAACTGTTACTCCCATAGACGAATATTATTACGATTATGGAGGTACAGAGAACTGCTATTACGGCGGGACCGCTGTTAGGCCTAAGTCGGAAATAGCAGAATCAATAGTTAATTCATTTAAAGACAGCCAAAGCCATTGGAGTTCCTTAATGAGCAGTTCTATGTTTTATGACGGTATCGGCATTACTTTGTGTAACGGAATGATTTATTGCAGTATTAACTCATCGGCGGAAAATTACGGATAAAATTTAATATAATTAAATCAAGCTATTTGCACTCAAAAAGTGCAGATAGCTTTTTTTATACCCAAAATTCCACCGTTCAGGTGTTTATATATAAATAATTTATAAGGAGCAGAGAAAATGAAAATTGTTAAAAAGTTTATGGCATTGCTTTTGATTTTCACAGCGGTATTCAGTACAAACTTGACATTTCGTGCAGCCCCGGCAATCGGCAGTACCTGCTATGTTGATTCAAGAACGCCGTGCACAAACAGCAAAAGCGGAACCGCTTACCGTGCAGTTAACAGTATAGATTATCTGACCGTAAGGAATGACGGTCAGGTGTGCTACTGTATTGAACCGGGTAAGGTCTTTACCCGCACCTTTTATAGAGCCTCCAAGCCTACTGAAAACGCGACTTGGAAGGCTTTGAGCGCTGCGGCAAGAGAGGGCGTGGCACTTACGGCTATGTTCGGATTTCCCGCACGGTCGGCAGCACAGATGGGTGCGCCCGGAAATCATGACGCTTATGCGGCAACACAGGCTGTTATATGGGAATATATCACCGGAGAAAGAACGAATCCGAGTCAGCCGGCGGGAAGCCGCGGCAAAGGCATAATGGGCACTCCTGCAGAGGCGGCATATTGGAATATTCTTTCTGAAATAAAAGAGTATGAGTCGGACAGCAGATATACTGCAAATGCCGAAACAAATGCCGATCTTGTAGTGCTGACCTCCGCTTCGGCGTCTGTGGAGCAGGGAATAGTTTTCTTTAAGGGGAAACCGCCGGAATATCCTATAGCAAACGGGAAAATTCAAATATATAAAAA
>CALWUZ010000211.1 GCA_944384845.1 uncultured Clostridia bacterium | reverse complement strand
ACATTGCCGGATTTTATAACCCTCTCAGACCTCACTCTCACAACAATGGCCTTCCTCCTAATCATATGGAAGACCGCTATTTTGCTAATCTCTCTTGTCCACTTTATTGACTATAGTCCATGTATTTGATCGGCTGTAAATCCCAATTTCTCTCCAATCTGTTTGCGCGTGAAGCCCTGTTTTTTTAACTCTAATATTTCTTTCTCATACTCTTGGATATGTCGATATCTTCTTGGCATAAAAATTCCTCCTATGTTTTTTCTCATTATACCATAGGAGGGTGTTTTTTTCATTGTACGTTTTTTCTGGTCATGTTCAAATGTTCACAACAGCATGGGGGATTTTTATATTATATTACGAAAGCTTCGATTATTTTTTATATCGCGCATTCCCTTAAGCAAAACCTTTTATTATTAAAAAATATACATATTAAAGTACGCGAAGCTGTGCGTTGGCTTCAGAATGTCGAGTAAACCATTACTAATAATGAAGACAAGAAATATATTGTATGCCGTTGGACAATTTTTGTTATTTAACATAAATATGCAGAATTACCAGTGTTTTTGAGGCTTAAAATACGATTTTAAGGCTTTTACAACGATTAAAATTAGACGAATTTAGATCTGTCCGGTTTCTTACTTTTTAAAAATACATATAATTTTGCAATTTTTGTCTACCTAATATAAAATTATTTCTTGTCAAATCTACTTTTATTTAGTATAATTTATACAAACGATTTTATGGATGGGGTATTATTAATGACGAAAAATTCACGTTTCTTAAAATACATATTTTATAAAACGGCGTCAATTTTACTCGCTTCTCTGCTGTTTGTCACCGCATTAGTGATATTTCCGGTAAACGCGCAGGAAGAGAATGGAGACGGCTCAGCTGTTCAGAATACCTTGACTGATGATATAGTCACAGATGAAATACCTACGTATTCAGAATATCTGATCACATATGCCGGAGCGGAACATCCACAGAAAGAAATAGTTGTTAATGCGGACCAATATACAGCAGGCAGTTCGGATATACAGATACTTAACGGATACGGAGGAACTGACAGCAGGTCGGTTCTGACCGGCGAGGAGGGTTACGCTGAATGGACTGTAAATATTCCAGAAGCGGGGCTTTATAATATTTCTGTAAACTATTATCCGTACGAAGGAAAGGGCGCTGATATAAACCGCAGCCTTACTATTGACGGCGAAACTCCTTTTGAAGAAGCGCAGTACCTTACCTTTCAGCGTATTTGGGAGGACAAGTACGGTGAAGAGCGCACTGATGAAAACGGGGATGATATACGCCCTTCGCAGGAAGAAATCAAAAGATGGATAGATACATTTATCGTTGATTCTACCGGATATGCTGACGGTCCGCTGTATTTTTATATGACGGAGGGTAGGCATGTCATAAGGCTTACATCAGATAGGGAGCCGATGCTTATAGAAAGTCTGCGATTCTGCCAGTCTTCACAGCCTAAAAGCTATGCGGAGGTGAAGTCGGAATATGAAGAGAAGGGATATAAGCCGGCTGAAGGCGGAGTGCAGTACCTTCAAGCGGAGGATATGTACGAAAAATCGTCAAGCAGCATAACTCCTCAGAACGACCGTAACTCCGCCGGCACACAGCCGCAGAATATATTTCATGTCAAGCTTAATTCTATGGGAGGCGACAACTGGCAGAATGCCTGCTCTTGGGTATCCTGGAGGCTTACGGTTGAAAATACCGGACTTTATACAATAGCGCCGAGATTCCGTCAGGATTTTTCTTCTGGCTCTTATGTAAGCCGAAAGCTTACAATAAACGGAGAAGTTCCTTTTAGGGAAGCGGAGGCTCTGAAATTTGATTATGACAGCAGCTGGCAGGTAAAACCGTTGGGTGATGACGAAAACGGCGACTATTATTTTTATTTTGAAAGCGGAAAAGAATATGTTATCGCTTTGGAAGTAGTGCTCGGAACTATGGGAGAAACATTAACCCGTGTCAGCAATGTGGTAGATGTTCTTAATGAGTGCTATAGAGAAATACTAATGATTACCGGTACAACGCCGGATAGCTACAGAGAATATAATTTTGAGGAAGTTATTCCGGAAACTCTTGAAAAACTTGGACGTCAGTCACAGGAGCTTGAGAACATCGCTTCTGCGATGGAGGAAGAAGCAGGAGAAAGAGGGGAAAGCATAGCTACTCTTGATCAGCTGATTTTCTTGCTTAATAAAATGACTGATGATCCGGATAATATAAATGATCTTTTTACACAGTTCAAAGATAATATTTCTACTCTCGGCTCATGGATTTTATCTACTTCGCAGCAGCCGCTTTCGCTTGATTACTTTGCAATTATTCCGGTGGGACAGAAGACGCCTGAGGCAAATGTGGGCTTTTTCAGCGAGTTGATTTTTGGATTTCAATCATTTGCAGCTTCGTTTGTGGTCGATTATAGCGGTGCCGCAGATAATACCGGAGAATCCGAATTGATTACGGTTTGGCTATCAACCGGACGTGACCAGCATTCGGTTATCCGAGAGCTTATTGACACAACGTTTACGCCTCAGTATGACATAAATGTTAATCTGCAGCTTGTAGGCAGCGGTACTTTGCTGCCATCGGTGCTTACGGGAAAGGGACCGGACGTCTCAATATCAAACTCGGTTGACAGCACTACTTCCATAGAAAATCCAATTGACTACGCCGTAAGGCATGCGGTTGAGGATTTAAAGCAGTTTGACGATTACGAAGAGGTGATAAAAAGATTCCACAGCAGCGCTATGGTGCCGTATGAATTTGACGGCGGTAGTTATGCTCTTCCGGAAACGCAAAGTTTTTATATGCTGTTTGTCCGCACTGATATTTTCAAAGAGATGAATTTGGAAATACCGAAAACCTGGGAGGAGCTTAATACTATAATACCGGAGCTGCAGAAGAAAAATATGTCTGTAGGCATACCACATGATTTAAATGCTCTGCTTATGTTTATGTATCAGCGCGGTACTGCGCTGTATCTTGACGACGGAGCGAGAACAAATCTTGATTCAACTGAAGCAATGCAGTGCTTCCAGACATTAACCGAATATTTTACTCTTTATAATTTGCCGACTGACTATGATTTTTACAATCGTTTCCGCTCCGGTGAGATACCTATCGGAATTCAGGAATATACAGTTTATAATCAGCTTTCGCTTTTTGCCCCGGAAATCCGCGGAGACTGGATTATGACCTCTGTGCCCGGAACGGTAGACGAGAACGGCAACATAAATAATTCGGTTCCGGCAAAGGGTACGGCTGTTATGATGCTTAAGGGTGTAAAAAATAAATCTGCCGCATGGGAGTTTATGAAATGGTGGACCTCAGCCCAGACACAGAGCGAGTTTACCATACAAATGCAGAATATTTTAAGCTCGGGTATGCAGGCTACCGCGAATATGGAGGCGCTGTCTATGCTTCCATGGCCGGTTAGAGATTACAGAAATATAGAAGCCCAGTGGCAAAACGTCGTAGGTACTCCGGAGGTTCCGGGTGGATATTATACGACACGTGTTGTAAATTTTGCTTTTAACGAGGCGTATAACACACAGGAGGATTCGGGCGATATTTTGCAAAGCTATATTGAGTCTTTAAACAGTGAGCTAACAAGAAAGAGGAAAGAATTCGGATTGGAGCAAGGTGATTGATTGAATGTCTGCCGTATCTTTAAAACTTAAACGCGGAAACAAAAAAAGTCTCGGTCACAGAATTAAGAAAAACGCAATATCATATGTACTGTCTTTGCCATACTTTATAATATTTTTCATATTTACGGTTTGTCCTGTGCTTATATCGATTTTTTTGAGCTTTACGACCTTTAACGTACTGGAAGCGCCTGTGTTTATCGGTATAGAAAATTATGCAAGAATGTTTTTGGACGATGATGTTTTTATTATAGCAATAAAAAATACCTTTATTTTAGCGGCAATAACAGGACCTGTCAGTTATGGTCTTTCACTTGCGGTGGCGTGGCTCATCAATGATCTCAACAGGGTTATGCGTGCTTTTATAACGGTTATCTTTTTTGCGCCGTCGCTTTCCGGCAATGTGCTTTTGATATGGACTGTGCTTTTCAGCAGCGATGCTTACGGATATGCCAATGGTATGCTTATGAATTTGGGTATAATAAATCAGCCCATACGCTGGCTTCAAGATCCGCAGTATATGATGACAATTGTTATCATTGTAGTACTGTGGTCTTCATTAGGCACAAGCTTTTTGTCTTTTATTGCCGGACTTCAGGGAATAAACCGTTCATATTACGAGGCGGGTGCTATAGACGGTATACGCAACCGCTGGCAGGAACTCTGGTACATAACCCTTCCCGCTATGCGTCCGCAGCTTATGTTCGGTGCGGTTATGAGCATATCCAGCGCTTTTTCAATAGGCGATGTAGTAACGGGACTAGTCGGCTTTCCAAGTACGGACTATGCGGTGCATACTATTATAAACCATTTGCAGGATTATGGCGGAATACGTTATGAGATGGGATACGCTTCTGCTATTGCAACGGTGTTGTTTTTGGCTATGGTGATAACAAACAGAGTGGTCAGAAATCTGCTTTCAAAGGTTGGAGAGTGACCGCAAGGAGAATGTATATATGACGACTGTAAAAACAGCAAAAAGAACTAAACGGTTAAACCGTTCATTTATGGGTAATCTCGGCGTGTACACCGTATTGTTTATTTTAGCGGCCTTTATGATTCTGCCTCTTATTTATACTATTGTTTCGTCGGTAAAACCTTTGGAGGAGTTTTGGGTTTTTCCGCCAAGATTTACCGTGCAGAATCCTACAACGGAGAATTATAAGGATCTATTTACCATACTTACCGATTCGATGGTGCCGTTTTCACGCTATTTATTTAACACAGCGTTTATTTCTATTGTCGGTACGGGCGGGCATGTGATTTTATCCTCAATGTGCGCATTTGCTCTTTCAAAGCATAAATTTCCGGGTGCTAAATTGATGTTTTCAACGGTTGTGCTTGCGTTAATGTTCAACACTACGGTTACCCGTATACCTAATTTTATAATCATGTCAAATTTAGGTATGCTTGATACATATGCTTCGCTTATCGTTCCGGCGTTCGGTTCATCTCTCGGTCTTTATCTTATGAAGCAGTTTATGGATCAGATGGTAAATGATTCCGTACTTGAATCCGCCAGAATGGACGGCGCCGGAGAATGGCGTATTTTATGGCGGATGGTAATGCCGATGGTCAAGCCCGCGTGGCTTACGCTGATAATTTTTTCGTTCCGTGATTTGTGGAATATCGGCAGCACAACATTTATTCAGAGCGAGCAGCTGAAAACGCTTAACTATGTTATGTCGCAGATTTCAGCGGGCGGCGTGGCGCGCGCGGGCGCTACCGCGGCAGCCGGCGTGATTATGATGATTGTTCCGGTAACAGTATTTATCATTACCCAGAGTAATGTTGTGGAAACAATGGGTACCTCCGGTATGAAGGAGTAGTAATTATGAGAAAATTTTTACGAAAAACTGCGTTGGCGGTATTCCTTTCATTGGCTTCTGTTTTATCCGTGATTTCGGTGAATGTCGGGGCCTCTTCTGTCTTTGTCCCTTATACTACATACACCTATAGCTATGACGGAGAGGCTCAGGAAAGCCCGAATGCTTTTGTTCCGGCGGCAAGATATGACGGAACTGCGCTTGAAACGGGAAATCTTTCAAATCCGAGTGATATATTTTACGATTCTGATGCCGGACGAATTTATATTGCGGACACCGGCAACAACAGAATACTTATTTTTGATAAAGAACTTAACCTGATAAACTCGCTTGAAGAATTCCAAAATCCGAACAATGAGGGAGGCTCTGCTGATAAATTTCAAGAGCCTCAGGGGGTTTTTGTGGCTTATAACGGTCACATATTTATTGCGGATACAGGCAATTACCGCATTGTGGAGCTTGACGAGGAGTACAGGCTGATACGAATCATTACTCAGCCGGATTCTCCTTTTTGGCCGGACGATACCTCGTTCAGGCCGATCTCGCTTGTGGTTGACAGCGGAGACCGCATATATGCGCTTTCTCAAAATTTGAATCTCGGCGTTGTTAATTTAACCGGGGACGGTGAATTTCTGGGATTTTACGGTGCACAGAGAGTTCAGCAGAATATTCTTGACTGGTTTAGAGAACTTTTTGCCACAGATGAACAGCGCGCAAGAATGGTACGCACGGTTCCGAGAGTTTACAACAGCATCGCTATTGACAGTCGTGATTTTATATGGCTTACCGCAAACTCTATAGACAAGCAAAGTCAGATAGATTATATGACATCAAAATCAGAAGTGAGCGCTCCGATAAAAAGACTAAATCCCAACGGCGATGATGTTTTGCGCCGTAACGCGCAGTGGGCGCCGGGCGGCGATCTTGGGGAAAATCCGTCGAGTATTGTCGATGTTTCAATGAAGGAAAACGGCATTTATTCAATACTTGACAACAATAAAAACAAAATATTTACTTATGACGACGACGGTAATCTGCTTTACGCTTTCGGCGGAACCGGTCAGCAGATAGGTACCTTTAATCTTTGCGGTTCGCTGACTTATGTTGAAGATGATCTTATTGTGCTTGACAAAGGCAACGGAACCGTCACGCGTTTTGAGCAGACTGAGTACGGCGCTCTGATTGAAAGAGCTATCGTAGCGGATGCCAGCCGAGAGTTTGAAGAGGCGCTTGAGTGCTGGAATCTTGTTTTAAAGCAAAATCAGAATTTTGATATGGCCTATACGGGAATTGCTGAGGCGTTTATGCGCAGCGGGGATTACGAATCCGCAATGGATTATTTCAGAACTGCGCGCGATAATGAAAATTATTCAAGAGCGTTTAAAAGCTATCGTTCAAGTTTTGTGCGGAATAATTTGATTTATATAATACTTATTGTCTGCGTGATATTTGCGGTATGGTTTTTTATAAACAGGAAAATCAAGAAATTCAATAAAAAAATTTATCCGGTCGAATATAAGCACACCCTTAAGGATGAGTTTCTCTATGTGTTTTACAGTATGTACCATCCGATGAAGGGCTCCTGGAGCATTAAAGCGGAGGCGCGCGGAAGCGTACGGGCGGCCAGTATAATAAATCTTCTTGTGATATTTACATTTATTTTTAAGGGAATCGGAACAGGATATATTTTCAACAATATTTTGGTTGAAAATTTTGACATGCTTATGACCGTTTTAAGCGTTGTAATACCGATGGTGCTTTGGTGCTTTTCCAACTGGTCGCTGACTACGCTCTGCGGAGGAGAGGGAAGCCTTAAGCAGATATATGTAACGACCTCCTACTCGCTTATGCCGTTGGTGGTAATTAATTTGCCTATGACGATAATAAGCAATTTTTTGGTGATTGAGGAGCAGGCTTTTCTGACCTTTATGATATTTCTGTCCTTTGCGTGGAGTATCCTACTCATTTTCTCCGCTACAATGACTATACACGACTATACTCTTGGCAAAAATCTGCTGACGGTTCTTCTTTCAATTGTGGCTATGCTTATTATATTGTTCCTTGCAATATTGCTTATAACACTTTCAGGAAAGATTATTTCATTTATTGAACAGATTTACGAAGAAGTCGTCAATCGTTTATAAATATAAAGGAGATATTTATGATAATGCAAAAACGAAAATATGCCTTTCGTTATCTTTGCCTGATTTTATCGCTCGGAATATTGTGCAGTCTTTTCTCAGTATTTGCCGAGGAGAGCGCGGACAATACCACCGGTGCCGATTCTTCTGCCGGACTTGAGGAAAAGGGTCTGTACTCCGATACTGTCTCAATGTTAGGCGGTATGAATCGTGTTGCGGCTATGGACGGACTGGAGCTCTACTTTAATAAAATCACTTTGGACGTAGCTGTCCGAGATACGGATTCGGGTGAAATCTGGACTTCAAGCCCGTACGACTATAACAGGGACGCTATAGCAAGCAATGAAACAAAAGCTTCGCTGGCTTCTTTCATTACGCTTACATACTATGATACTCAAAGCAGAGAGTTTTCCATGAACGGGTATGAGGACTGTGTTGCAAAAGGACAGTTCGAATATGAAAATATTGAAAACGGAATTTCCGTCAAGATGCAGATAGGTGAAACTCAGGATCAGTTTAATGTTCCCTTTGCAGCAGAAGCCGACAGATTTGAGGAAAAGGTAATAAATCAGCTTTCGGGAATTGCAAGACGCAGAATAGAAGGGTTTTACACGAGGTATTCGGCTGATGACGAAAATCTTGATCCGGAAGTAAAGAGCAGATTGCTCGAGCAGTATCCGGGACTTGCGGACTATGATTTGTATATTCTCCGTGACGACGTCAGCGACCGCGATATTTCGGTACTGAACGGGTATATTTCAGAAACCGATTATACTGCCGAGGATTACAGGGATGATATTGAAAAATCCGGATCTACCAATCAAGGTGAAGCTTCAGCGCTGTTTGAGATAACAGTTGAATTTTATCTTGAGAACGGAAGCTTAGTTGTAAATGTTCCTGCGGATAAAATAAGCTATGATAAATCATCCTTTGTGCTAAACAGAATTAGGATGATGGAATATTTCGGTGCAGGAAGATCGGAAAATGACGGATATCTGTTCGTACCGGACGGTTCGGGAAGCCTTATCTATTTTAACACTGACTCTGAAAAGAGTATACTGAATACGGTAAACCGCGTTTACGGACAAGACTATACTCTTTTGCAAAACAATGAGTATCAGAATCTCTCTCAGCAGACCTATCTTCCGGTATTCGGAATAAAGGAAGAACAAAGGGCGGTTTTCGGAATAATAGAGGACGGAGATGCGATGGCGCAGATTATCAGCCAGTCAGGAAATATTATCTCCGGTTACGAAACAGTTTCGGCTGATTTCGTTTACGCTACCGTGCAGAGCTATTTGTATGATGACGGGACAAAACAGAACGGGCAGTGGACGTATATGGATAGAAATTATTATGAAGGGGATTATCGTATAAGATATATGTTCATTACCGGAGAAAGTGCCGGATACGTAGGAATGGCACAAGCGTATCGGACCTATCTTGTTGACAGAGGGGAGCTTAAAAAGCTGTCTGAGGATACAAAATTTCCGCTTTATCTTGAGACAATCGGTTTGATAACGCGTGCGGATTCATTTTTTGGAATTCCTTATAATAGAAAAATTGCCATTACAAGCTTTTCCGATGCGATAGATATGATGAACGAGCTTAAGCAAAACGGGGTTGAATATATAAAGCTGCGTTATAAAGGCTGGGCAAACGGCGGACTCAACAACACGGTTCCGTCCGGAGTTTCAATAGAGAAAAAGCTTGGCGGCGCCGACGGATTTAATGAACTTGCCGATTATATAGAAAAGAACGGATTTGTGATTTATCCGGATGTTAATTTTAATATTATACGCAATAACAAGCTATTCGACAGCTTTATTTCGCTTTTTGACTCACCACGTTCAAACGATGACAATATAGTTTCCCTGACTCCACCTGAGGAAATAAACAATATTTCCGATGAGCAGAATCTTTATGCTGCGGTGAGACCGTCAAAAACAGCGGACTATTATTCAGGATTTTTCGGCGATTATGAAAAATATGGCGTAAAATCCGTATCTATAACATACGCAGGAAATATGCTTTATTCGGATTTTGACAAGGATAACGGAGTAACGCGCCAGCAGGCTCTTGATATACTTGAAAATAATCTCGCCGGAAACGAAAGCGCTATAGGAAAGCTCTTGACCGACGGCGGAAACGCTTATATATTCAAGCATTCGGATGATATTTTGAATGTGCCTCTTTCTTGCAGTGAAAGTATTGTTCAGGATGAGAGTGTGCCCTTTATTCAGATCGTACTTCACGGTTATATACAATACGCGGGTTCTCCGGTAAATCTTTCTGACAATTTGGAGACGTCGGTGCTTAAAAGCGCGGAATACGGTGCGGCACTTTATTTTTCGCTAGGGTACGAAAATACCGATTCGCTTAAGGATACGCCGCTGTCCTATATGTATTCCATAGATTACGAAACTTGGAAAAGCGATATAATAAGTCTCTATGATAAGTACAGTAACGTGTTTTCAGAGCTTCAGGATAAGGAAATAACGGATCATGAGCAGCTTGCGGAGGATGTATACAGAACAACGTACGAAGGCGGCACCTCCGTTGTGGTAAATTACGGCGAAAGCGCCTATACCGTAAACGGAACTGTTGTGGAGCCGAAGGATTTTTCCGTAGTCTAATGTTTCGTAAAAAGGAGTCGATATAATGAAAATGTTGAAGCCGGGTATAAAACGGTCTCGTCTTTCATTGTCATTCAGACAGAAAAAGCAGCTGACATACTGGGCTTTCCTGATCCCGTTTTTAGCAGGTTTCCTGTTTATAATGCTTGAAATTTATATCAATTCGCTGCAGTACAGCTTTAATGATGTAATATTGGACGATGCCAGTGGCTTTCATCTTGAATGGGTGGGCTGGGAAAATTACGATTTCGCGCTTTTTAGAGACCCGGATTTCGTTGCAAATATCCAGTCATCTATCGTTGAAATGCTTACGAATATACCGCTTGTAATTTTTTACTCGCTTATGATAGCGGTGATTCTTAACCGTAATATGAAAGGGCGTACTTTTTTCAGAGCGGTATTTTTTATTCCCGTTATACTTGCAACGGGCTTTATGACAAAGGCCGACATGAATAATATGATTTCAGATCAGATGTGGAACAATATGGGAAGTGCTGCTTCTGCTTCAGCGGATTCGGAGATGGCAAACGGTATTTTCAATTCGGCGGAGATGCAGAATTATCTTACCAGTTTCGGAATTGGCACAGAGCTTTCGCAGTATATACTTACTGCCGCGCAAAATATTTACGATATAGTAAATATTTCCGGTGTTCAGATGGTTATCTTTCTTGCCGGAATTCAGTCGATTTCGCCTGCTATTTATGAATCCGCTTCAATAGACGGCGCTACCGCCTGGGAATCTTTCTGGATGATAACTTTTCCGATGATAAGTCCGCTTATTATCGTAAATGTCGTGTATACCGTAATTGATTCGTTTACTGCGTCGGACAACGTGATAATGCTTCAGATACAGGAGCAGACCTACCGATCAAACGGTATGGGTATGGCTGCTGCTATGGCGTGGTTTTATTTTCTTGTGGTTGCGGTTTGTCTTATTATTATAACGCTTATAATTCGCGGCTATGTATATTATCAGCAGAGAGATTGAGGGGAGTGACCGAAAATGAAAAAAATATTAAAAAAACAGAGTAAAGAAAGAACTCCGTCACGTCTTGCCGAGTCTTTTTCAAAAAACCGCATTAAAAGAACCCTGAGTCAGATATTTATATATATACTTCTGATTGAGATTGCGTTTGTTATTCTGTTTCCTTTGCTGTCAAAGCTTTCAGCTTCGCTTATGAGCAGCAGCGATATGTACGATCGTACAGTAATATTCATTCCGCGAAATCCGTCTTTGGAAAATTATAGGGTGGTTTTTGAGGAGGCTTTTTATCTTATCGCTGCGAGGAATACCCTTTTAATCTCGCTTTTGGCGGCTGTGCTCCAGACGCTTATCTGCGCGATGACCGGATACGGTCTTGCAAAAATCAGATCAAAGCTTGGGAGTTTGGTTCTGCTTTTTGTAGTGCTTACGATTCTTATCCCGCCCCAGATAATACTGGTACCGATGTTTTTGAAATTCCGTTTCTTTGATATAGGCGGAATTATAGAGGCAATAACGGGAAATACAGTAACTCTTATGAATTCCGTCTGGCCCGTAGTTATACTTTCTATAACCGGACTTGGTTTTAAAAACGGTCTGTATATTTTTATAATGCGTCAGTTTTACAAGGGGATTCCGGAGGAAATCGAAGAAGCTGCCAGCATTGACGGATACGGAATTTTTCCGACTTATTTTAAGGTTGTTCTGCCAATGTCCGTTCCGATGATGATAACCATATTTATGTTTGCGTTTTCATGGCAGTGGACTGATACCTTCTATTCGGGAATGTTTTTTTCAGAGCTCAAGGTTTTATCTAATACAATTTTTTCAATGACGTCTGCTTTCCATTCCGGAAGCTTTGCTGGCAATTATACAACCTCAGCCGTATTGCAGACCGGAGTGCTTATGGCGATTTTCCCGCTGATTGTAATTTATATATTTGCGCAACGAAAAATCATCGGTGGAATTGAACGCAGCGGACTTGTCGGATGATTTTCCGCCGGACTCAGATTTTTAAGGATTAAGGAGATTTTACAGTGTACAATAATTCGCAGATATTTCGCATTCTTGATAAACAGTCCAACTTTACCTCCAAGCTGGAGTCGTATCTTTTCCGTACGGCGGACATCCTGAAGGTTAAGGGCTACGAAACCTATGATAAGCTTGATTCACCTCCTGACAGCAGGCTTTACAGGGATATGCCGAAGGGCAGCGTATGGGGCAGTGAAAAAATCTACTGCTGGTTTTCTTCGGAATACAAAGTGCCTGAGGAACTGGCGCACAAAAAGCTTTATCTCTATCCGGAATATGACGGTTATGAGGGACTTTTATTTGTAAACGGCGTGCCGCATACTAATTACGCCTCAAAAAGATGCGTCGGATCACATGGAAATCATTACTGTAAGGCTTTTACCTTAGGCTCCGAGGCAGGCGAGGTTTTTAAGCTTGATTTAGAAGCATATGCGGGACATGATTTTGTCGGAAACCATCCTTTTGTTTCCCCGGAAAAACGCAACTATAACCTGAAAATCGGTGAATTCAGGGTTTGCTTGAAGGATGAGCTGATTTACAGATTTTACTTTGATTATAAGACCCTTCAGGATTTGCGCGATACGCTTCCGGAAAACAATTTTAAAAAGGCGGAAATCCTGCGTGTTTTCCTTGATCTGCATGATGTACTTTATTACGATATCGACAATTGCGAGGAAGCCGTATGGAGAGAGGCGGTGGCAAAGGGCATTGAGATAATGCGTCCGGTGCTGCAGAAGCATAATTCGGAATCAGTGCCGCAAGCCGGAATTTTAGGTCACTCACATATGGATACCGCCTGGACATGGGAGATTGACGAGACCATAAAAAAATGCGCCAGAACCTATTCAAATCAACTTAATCTTATGGAGCAGTATCCGGACTATAAGTTTATACAAAGCTCGGCTCTTCACCTTAAATTTATGGAAACGCATTATCCTGAGCTGTTTGAAAAGATCAAGGAGAAAATACTTGAGGGCAGGTACGAACCAAACGGCGGAGTATGGGTCGAATGTGACTGCAATATAACCGGCGGCGAGTTTTTAGTAAGACAATTTCTTTGGGGTCAAAACTATACGCAGAAAAAATTTGGTTATACGTCAAATTCTTTTTATCTGCCCGATACTTTCGGTTACAGCGCCGCACTTCCTCAGATTATGAAAGGTTGTCATGTCGATTACTTTCTTACGACAAAGCTTGGCTGGAACGAGAATAATAAATTTCCGTATGAAACTTATTATTGGCAGGGAATTGACGGTACAAAGGTATTGGTTCATCATAATGTCACTCACTGCTGGCCTTCTCCCTCAAAGGTAACGGGAGTTCTTAACTCGCTCCAGCAAAAAGCTGTAAGCAATGAAAGACTTGTAACATTCGGATTCGGAGACGGGGGTGGAGGACCGGAGGACGCCATGCTTGAAATGGCGGAGAGAATCAAGGACTTAGAGGGCTGCCCAAGAGTGTATTACACCACAGTAGGCGATTTTATGAAAAAGCTCGAGGCTAATCTGTATAATCCATCTACTTATCGCGGGGAGCTGTATCTTGAAAATCATCGCGGTACGCTTACTAATCAGCATACTATTAAGAGAAATAACAGGAAAGCGGAAATCGCAATTCATAACGCTGAGCTTTTGACTGTTATGGATGCTGTTGAGCGCGGTGAGACCGCTTCTTCCGCCGGGATTGAAAAGCTGGTTGAAACGCTGCTTGTAAATCAGTTTCATGACATTCTTCCGGGAACCTGTATTCCCGAAGCGCACGACCGCAGTATCCGCGAAACCACAAAGGTTATAGAGGATGCGAACAGAATTTGCGCACGTTTGATGTGCGATAAAAATGCGCAAAACAAGGTCACTGTGTTTAATCCGCTTTCGTTTGAAAGAAGCGATGTGATTGAGCTGCCGTGCGAACGCTTTGTTAAATCCGGAAAATCAATAAGACAGCAGCTCGTTACCAAAGGAGACGGCAGCCGGGTGGTGCATATCGCAGGGGAACGGCTTGCGGCTTTTGAAGCGAGGGCTTATGAGCTTTCCGATGAAACGCTTTTACAGGAATCACCTTTTAGTTTCTGTGAAAATGTGCTTCAAACACCTTTTGCATCGGTAACCTTTGATAAAAAAGGCTTTATGTCCTCGTTTATTGACAAGCGGACAGGCAGGGAGCTTAAGGGCGGCTCTTACAGTTTAAATACTTTCATTTTCGGCGAGGAAATATCCTCTGCGTGGGATTGCTGGAATATTGATATCGATAGTGAAAAAAAGCTGACAGACTGCGCAAAGCTGCTTTCTTTTGAAACGGTCGCTGACGGAGCGGTTGAATACCGGATACACACAAAGTATCAAATCTCCGAAAAAACAACTTTGCTTCAGGATATGGTTTTTTACGCCGATACACCTCGCGTGGATTTTGAGACGGTGGTAGACTGGAATGATAAGCACCGTCTTTTAAAGACAGTGTTTGATACATCGGTATATGCCGAGTACTCAGTGCATGAAATACAGTTCGGTAACGTAAAACGCCCGACAAACCGGAATACTGAAATCGAACAGGAACGTTTTGAGGTCTGCAATCATAAGTATACGGATATTTCAGAGCCTTCATACGGCGTGGCTGTTCTTAATGACTGCAAATACGGTCTTTCGGTTTTTAATTCCAATATCAGCCTGACACTTCATAAGGGCGGCTGTAAACCTGATCCGCGCGGCGACAAGGGTATACACCGGTTCACCTATTCTTTTTATCCGCATACCGGAGCCTTTAGTACCGAAAATACGGTGCGTGAGTCGTATTATCTGAATAATCCGGCGCTTGTGTTTTCAGGAGACCGTCAGCTGCCGCCGCTGCTCAGCATTGAGGCGTCTAATGTAATAGCAGAAACCGTTAAGCCATGCGAGGATAATGAAAAGGCATATATTATCAGAATGTATGAGGCGGAGGGCAGTTTTGCGCAAACAGCGGTGAATATTAATAAATTCAGCCGTGTCTGCGAAACCGATATGCTTGAGCAGAACGAAAGACCTGTTGAGAATTTTGAAAAAAAGAAAATAACCTTTAAGCCTTTTCAAATTCGCACATTTAAGGTCTATTATTAAAATATGCGGCTTGTATAAAATTCAAATTGCAAAAAATGTCTATTTTAATTAAATAAATTTCTTGCACAATATCATAAAAAATTTTATAATATTTATATACAAAATAGGAGGATACCTAAAATGAGCAATATAAAATGGTTTTCAACGACAGAAAATAATTATTGGCAGCAGATTGACTACAAGCCATCTGAAGCTGCAGATAAAACTGATTTAAGGAGCACAGGCGAAACTGACCAGATTATAGACGGCTTTGGCGGCTGTTTTAATGAGCTTGGTCAGATAGCCCTTGAAAAGCTTTCTGAAGAGGATCACCAGAAACTGCTTGATTTGCTTTTTCTGCCCGACGCAGACGGGCTTCAGTTTAATTATTGCAGAACTCCTATGGGCTCAAGCGATTTTGCCGAGCGCTGGTACAGCTATGATGAAACTGAAGACGACTATGCTATGGAGAATTTCAGCATAGACAGAGATAGAAAATATTTGCTTCCTTATATTAAATCGGCCTTAAAGCGCAATCCGGATATTAAAATGTTTGGTTCCCCATGGAGCCCACCTACCTGGATGAAATTTCCCAAGGCGTACAACTTCGGCACCCTTAACTGGGATGAAAAAACGCTTAAGGCGTATGCGCTTTACTTTGCTAAATATGTTGAAGAGTATGAAAAAGAGGGCGTAAAAATTAATCAGGTGCATATTCAAAACGAGCCGTTTTCAGACCAGAAATTTCCTTCATGTAAATGGACCGGCGAGCAGTTTGTCGAGTTTATCGGCAATTACTTAGGACCTGTATTTGAGGAAAAGGGAATAAAGGCGGATATTTTTCTCGGTACTCTTAATAGCGGTAACGTCAGCAGCTTTAACGAATATGTAAATGCTTTGATGCACGATCCGAAAGCATCAAAATATACAAAGGGAGTCAGCTTTCAATGGGCGGGTAAAAATATGATTCCGCTTATGAAAGAGAGTTTTCCCGATGTATACACTATACAGTCCGAAAACGAGTGCGGCGACGGCTGGAATGCATGGGGCAACGCCGTATATACCTACAGTCTGCTGCGCCATTATCTTACCTACGGAGTAAGAGCATACGTATATTGGAATATGGTGCTCAGCGAGGGCGGTTTAAGTACATGGGGCTGGCGCCAGAACTCTATGATTACCGTCTTAGATAACGGAACTTATAAGCTTAATCCGGAATTTTATATAATGAAGCACTTCTCAAGATATGTGAAACCAGGCGCCGTGCGTCTTGTGATTGCCGGTCGCTGGACGTCAAATTCCGTATTATTCCGCAATGCAGACGGCAGTCTTGTGCTTATTACTTATAATCCCTTTAAAACCGCACAGACACTGGAATTTACTCATTTAGGGAAAACGTATTTGTTTGAACTGCCCGCGGATTCTGTAAATACAATTATTTTATAAGGAGGACATCATATGAAAAAATTGTTTGCACTGCTTCTTGGCGTAGTTATGACGGTCACAGCCGCCGCATGCGGCGGTAATACCGACGACTCAAGCGATGCAGGCTCCGGCAGCAGCAGTATTCCCGATGAGGTGGTTGTTGACCTTAACGGATATACTTTTACCATTCTTGACGGCGATAAGGCTCACTTTGATCCCGATTCTGGTACTGCGCTTAACGACCGTACACTTGAGCTTGTGGAAGATGTTGAAAAAACCTTCAACTGCAACATTGAGGTTCAGGTGGTTGACCCGTCCGCAATGTTCAACAAAATTCAGCCGAGCATAATGGCGGGCGATAAAACGGCTGATATGGTGGTAAGCACCACCTGGGCGTTCGGACAGCTTATAAGCGCTGATCTTATGGCGGATTTAAATACTTTTGAAGAACTTGATCTTTCAAATCCGTGGTGGAATCAGAGTGTAATTCCGCAATGCACACTGAACGGCAAGGTTTTCGCGGCAAGCGGTTCTTTTCTTACTCACATTGAAAAGATATGGGTGATGTTCTTTAACAAGAATATCTGGGAGGAGCTTAATTATGAAGACCCGTACCAGCTTGTAAGAGACGGAAAATGGACTTGGGACAAATGGGACGAGTTTGCAAAAGGCGCTATGCGCGATTATGACGGCAACGGCGTCATTGATTCCGAAACCGACCGCTGGGGGCTCACGGCCCCGGTAGGTGATTTTTCCAAAGCCATGTTCTTTTCCATGGGCGGAGAATATTACAAGACTAACAGTGACGGGAAAATAGTTTTGGCATGCAATGACGAAAAATCCTATGATATATATGATAAAATGATTCAGATTATACGCAATGATAAGGTGATGTATAAACAAGCTGATGATCCCGCAACAGTGTTTACCGCCGACAAGAGTTTGTTTTTCTCGTATTTGCTGATGCCTGATCAGCATTCGCTCCACCCTCTCAGAGATATGCAGAGCGATTTCGGCGTGCTTCCTATGCCCAAATATGACGAATCGCAGGAAAATTACATCGGTGCGGTGGACCATAACGCTCCGCTCTTCGGTGTTCCGAAATCCAATCAGAACAAAAGAGAAGTCGGAATAATACTTGAAGCGCTCGGAAGACGCTTCCAAGACATTGATCAGTATAAAACCGACGACTGGGCCGCAGTTTACTGGCGCGATGAGGAGTCTATTGAGATGGTTGATGAATATATCAATAATCACGGCGGCTATGATTTTATTATACGCAATGCCAATTCAACGCTCGGGCTTCCCGTTTCAGCGATAAGCGAGGCAGTTTTCGGCGACAGCGCTTCTATCGACCTTGCGAGTACTATGGAATCGCTTGAGTCGCCCATAAACGAGGCGCTGAATGATTTGTTCGGCGATCAGTAGTTATATAGGCAAAGGAGATATATATGAGACAGAAATTCAGAAAAATTTCTTTATTTTTGCTGGCGGCGATGCTTATAGCTTTTTATATCCCGTTCAGTGCTTCTGCGGCAGAGGGCGAGCGCCCCAGTCTTACCATAGGCAGACTGAATACGCCGCCGACGATAGACGGGGTTATGAACCCAAGCGAATGGGGCGATAAATCCTTTACGCTCGCAGAGGGACAGCCAAATGTCACTGTTCACCATAAAACCGAGGATGACGGCAACGGAAATACTGTTGATTTGCCGGTAAAGCCAACCGAAACCGATGTATATCTCGGATATGACGATACTCATGTCTATCTTTGCGTTGTTGCGACCTATGCTGACCATCAGGCTATGGCGCTTCTGGGCTCGCAGCTATGGCAGGAGGACTGTATCCAAACCAAGATATCTGCAAATGAAAGCGTGTATAATGATATAGATTTCGGTTTTAATGCCACAACCAACCGTGCGCTGAGCTATACCTGGAACGGTCACGGCGTGACCGCAGAAGAGCTTGAGGCCGGAAAAGGGCGGGACTTTATGATAACCCGCAGCGGCAATACTACTACCTATGAGATAGCGTATCCGCTTTCTTCTTTTGCTACAACAGTACTCAGACTCAGAGAAGGCAGCAATATATTTTTCTCAATAGCTCAGTGTATGAGCGGCGGCGGCTGGTATGAATATGCCGGTGGTATAGTGCTTGACAAGGATATATCAAATACAGCGATTCTAACCCTTGGTCCGGCTAAAAATCTCGGCAATACAGGCGGCGGCTCCGGCGGCAATACTTCAAGCCAAACCACATCCGGCGGCAATACCGGCAGTACGGCGACGGGAGGCTCTTCCTCAAACACTTCCGGCACCTCTTCACAGAGTTCAGATATATCAGGTGGGGGGGCGGACAATTCGTCTGACAATGTGTCCGGCAATGCTTCCGGAAGCGATACGGGAAATTCCTCAGATACTGATACGACCGAGTCTGATGCGACCAATGCCGGAAATGACAGCTCAGAAAAAGAAGGCGGCTCATCTTATGTTTGGATTATAGTAGTAATCATAGTGGCTGCACTTGCAGTACTCGGTGTGGCTTTCTATTTTCTTATTCTTCGCAAGCGGCCGGAATAAAGAATTAAAGTAAAAAAGTTCGGAGGTAAAGCAATTGAAAAGCATAAAAAGATTATCATTAATAATATTATCTTTGGTATTGACATTTTCCATGCTTTCTGTTTCCGCGGCTGACGATATTACAATTATTAAAGAAATTGACCCAGAAACGCTTGACTGGACGGCTGAGGAGGTCGCGTATATTGATTTTTCCGAGATAGAAGAAATTTCCCTTGCCGATGGCGCTGAGGGACATGGTATAACCCTTTTGCCTAATAACGGAGCTACAAGCTGGAAAGCCGCCAACCGGCTTTCCAGCGACGGATATCTGCTTTTCGGTAAGGAAGCCAATACCGACGGCGGAGACCCGGAAATTCTTGATTTCGGAAATGTTTATCTAAGACTTGATATTCCGCTTGCGGAAAAAGCTGCTACTCCGTATATTATCAAGGTAGATTATTACGGCGGCGGTACAGGAGTGGATTCAGGATCATATATAACATTTTGTTATAATAATTCGGAAAGACCGGAATATACCACACCAAGGTACACATACGGTGCTACATATAACAGCGGAAAGGTAGAGAGCATGTATGTGCTGCTTTCGGACGCAAATCTTTCCGAAAATGTAGGAACGCCGAAGGGCGATATTCGAATGAATACCTGGAGCGGGGCGCAGCTTAAGATACGGCGTATTTCGATTATGGAATATTCGCCGCTTGTAACGCCTGAGCTTATAGAGGTTTATAAAGGGCCAGAAAGAGAGATAGCCTCTATCGATTTTTCTGCTTTTTCAGAGACAGATATAACAAGCGGCAGCTTTGCCGGAGATGGAATTACATTGCTCACAACGCAGGCTACGGGTACTGCAATGGCGTCAAACTTAATGTCTGACGGTTATCTTCTCCTCGGAAAGCAGGCACGTCAGACCGGTCCCGATACATATGCCAACGGCGCGATTTATTTAAAATTGGAGCTTCCTCTCGCGGACAAGGGCAATACGTCATATGCCGTAAAAGTCGAGTATTACGGCGGAGGCATAGGTACGGATTCCGGCTCATATATAGATCTGCGCTATAACAGCACCTCGAGCACTGCTGCAAGCAAGCGCAATACTTACGGCGCCACATACAACAGCGGAAAGCTGGAAACTATGTACTTCCTGCTTGATAATGCCGACTTTTCCGAAACTATACAGAACAGCACCTGCGGCGCGGATTTCAGGCTTGAAACCTGGTGCGGCAACGGCAGCACGACCGGTGCGCAGCTTAAAATCAAATCGGTTTCGGTTGTAGAATATGATTCTTCCAAAGCTATTGAAAACGCCGAAAAGCTTTTCAATATATATTCAGGGGGGAACATACCGACCGACACGGTTCTTATAGATATGAATACAGGCGAATATGCCGGTATGTCCTATCCATCGTCGGTAAATGTTTATAAGCTTATAGACCTTGACGATACCGAGCATTTCGTTGCGCTTCCGGCCTATGATGAAAACGGTCTCGGCACATTGGGAATTACTGTTTCGTCAGAGGATACATTCGTTAAAAATGCCGAGCAGGCTGAAATCACCGTTTATTATTGGGATGTCGGCACAGGTAATTTCAATATAGAGTACAATTCGTCTGACAGCGGCGCCTACAAGCGCACTGAGACAGTTGCGCTTGAGGATTCCAAGGAGCTTAAATCCCATACGTTTGCATTGACCTCTACCGCCTTTACCGGCGCTCAGACCGGCGGTTTTGATTTCAAGCTGCTTACATATCAGCCTGATTTCTGTATTGAAAAAATAGTTTTGACCGCCGCTGCCAAAGCCGGAGACGTTAATATGGACGGCACGGTAGCTTCCGCCGATATTGCGGCTCTCGCACAGCACCTTATGGGTTCCGCGGCTTGCGAAAACACCGACGTCAACGAAGACGGCGATACTAACATATTGGATCTTATAAGAATCAAAAAGCTTCTGGCTGAGTAAATGAGCTTATAGAAATTTCAGTTCGCCTGCTTTCAGACAACGGAAACGCTTTTGAAATATATTATGGAGGTTGGATATGGTCAACAAAACTAAAAGACTGATGGCGATCATACTTGCCATGCTTATGATGTTCACGATGGTTCCGTTATCGGCTGTGGAAACTGCTGAAGCAGCGGAAGAAAATGAACTCACAATTTATAAAGTAAATCCCGAGGATTACGATTGGGAAAACGAAGCCGCATATATTGATTTTGAAAATGTCAATCCTGAGGACATACCTTTGAGCGGCGAATATAAAGGTAACGGACTTTCATTGCTGACATCCGAATCTACCGGAAATACCCGTGCCTCTAACATTGTGGACCGCGGATACTTGAAACTCGGTAAAAACGCACGCACCAACGACAATCCGGATGATATGGACGAAAAGCCGACCGTTACCGGAGCGGTATATATAAAGCTTCAGGAGTCACTTGAGGAAAAAGGCGAAAAGCCGTATATAGTAAGGATAGATTACTACGGCGGAAATCTTGATACCGACGATGGAGTAAACGGCGGCTCATATATAGATTTAAAGTATAACTCGCTTACAACCGCTAATGCGTCGACAAGAATCACTTACGGCGAAAGCTGGAAAGCAAATGATATTCAGTCCGCATATATAGAATTGCCGAAGGCTGACTTTAATGAAGCAAACGGTAACTGCAAAGCTGATTTCCGTCTTGAAACCTGGACAGGAGCTACATTGAGAATCCGTCGTATTTCAGTCATAACATATGAACCTATCGAGATTCCGGAAATGCAAGAAGTCTCTGTTTTAAAGGATGTGGCTAACGCAGATTTTGCAGAACTTGCAGGAACCGGCGTAGATAAAATGACCGATGGTCTTCTGGAAGAGAATGTTGTAGGAAACGGACTCTCGCTGCACATAACTCCGTCTGCTGCTTCCAATCTTTTAGAGGACGGCTATCTTCTTATCGGCAAGGAAGCGCACCAGCCGGAAAGCGGTGCGAATAGTGTAGGCGAGGCGTATATATCAATTGACAGACCGGTTGATGAAAAGCAGAATACCCGTTATGCCATAAAAGTTGATTATTACGGCGGCGGAAAATTTACTGTTGACGCCGGTTCATGGATTACGCTTCGTTATAACACCGCTACAGGCACCGCTACCAAGCAGTTGAAATTCGGGGATACATATAACAGCGGGAAGCTGGAGACTTTTTATTTTCTTGTAGATGACGCTGTTTTCCGCGGAGATTATTATAACATATCGGATTTCCGTATTGAAACTTGGACCGGCGCTCAGCTTAAGATACGAAGCGTCTCGGCTGTGCCGTACGATCCGTCTCTAATTACTGATGCTGCCGACGCACCGGCACTCTTTGAGAATAATCCGGATGTTTTAAGCATTGATTTCAGTGATATTGACGCTCCGGAATTTAATCCTTATACTGATGAAATTCTCAACGGAGAAATTGAATTTGATGGACTTTCGGTTATTACGGACATAGATAACGGCAGCCAGCGTGCAGCCAACCGCGTTATTCCGGAAGGCTATATGCTTTTGGGAAAAGAGGCAAGGCTTAACACGCTTACCGGCAGTGGTACCAATCAGGGACGTATTTATGTAAAGCTCAATGAAACGCTTGAAAACAAGCAAAATAAAGCTTATGCAATTAAAGTTGATTATCTTGACAGTGTTGAAAAAAATACGGTTGCAGATGATAAATGGAATATAGCATCCTCACCTAATACAATTGATGCTAAGACTTGGCTGACTGTAGTATATACAAATACAGAAGGAAGCAGAATAAAAGAAACTGTACGATATGAATATGGCAGCGGTGTTGGAAGCGGTGCCATAAAATCAGCTTATTTCCTGTTGCCTGACGCAAATTTCTCTGAAAACGTAGATGATAACGGTCAAAATAAGGGAGCCGACTTCAAAATAAATTGTCAGACAAATCAGCAGCAGCTTAAAATCAGGGGAATTTCGGTAGTGGAATATGATCCGGAGAAAACTCCCGACGACGCTTCGCAGGATGTGATTGCAGGTCTTTTTGCCGCCGAGGCAAGCGAAGTTTTTGTCGATGTATCTGCCGGTGAACGCTACGGCTTAAAATATCCGGAGGGTACTTCCACTTATAAGATTGTAGATAATGAAGGCGAGCATTACGGTCTTCAGGCGGTAAATGAGGCTCTTACATTTACTATTACCGATCCGAATGTCAAGGCTGCCGAAAAGGTCACTATGACTATAAGTTATTGGGATATAGGCACTCGCAGCTTTTCAATTCAGTATAACGCTACAAGACCGGACAATTGGGAAGATTTAAATTCGGACAGCTTTTACACTTATTATTCTACTCCGGCGTTTGAAATGTTTGATACCAAAGAACTGATAACTATCGAGATACCGATAGAAAACGCAGCCTTTGAGGGAAAACAGAACGGTGGCGCAGATTTCAGAATACGTGCAAACTATATTCCTGATTTTTATGTTGAAAAAATTTCGGTCAGGATAGGCGTTGAAGATGTAACTCTGCGCGAGCCGGTAGAATTTCCCGAAATGACCGATACCAATAACTTTAAAGATAAGACTGTTGTCGGCTATCAGGCGTGGTTTGAAGCTTCGGACGATCTTACAAGCGGATGGAACCATTGGAATTCCGGCGCCGCTCCCGCCGGAGGGCAGCAGACCTTTGATATTTATCCTGATGTAAACGGTTATCCCGAAGAGGTGCTGTATCAGACGGGATATGCTGATCTTCTTAACGGGCAGCCCGCGGTGCTTTACGACGGCACCTCGGAAGAGGCAATTGATACGCAGGTAAAATGGATGCAGGAATACGGTATCGACGGATTTGCGGTTTCACGTTTTTATTCCGGAACAAGTCAGGTACAGATACCGGGACGCACCAAGCTTGACTATATGGTCGAGGCGGCGGAGAAGTACGACCGTCTTTTCTATATGGGCTACGATATATCCGGTATCGGAGGAAACGGCGAGGCCGGCATACGGCGTCTGCAGTTTGACTTCGTTCTGAATGTCGAGGAAAAATTTGTTCCGTCACCGAATTATGCTCAAATAGACGGTAAGCCGGTTGTCAGTCTTTGGGGCTTCCAAGGCTCTGATTTCAACCGTTATCCTAACGCCGAGAATGCTCTTATGCTTATAAACTGGTTTAAGGATCGCGGATATTATGTAATTGGAGGAGTTCCGGATAATGATTGGGCTAACGACGAAAGCGACTACAAGGCGGTTTACGAAGCCCTTGATATGATAACCCCCTGGACAGTCGGCCGTTTTAATCATACAAATGCTCAATCTTATCTTGAGGGCAAGTATGAGCAGGACAGGGCATGGCTTGACGCCTACAACGTGGAGCATCCGGATGATCAAAAAGAATATATGCCTACGATTTTCCCGGGATTTTCTTGGGCTAACTGGGCTTCTGGCGCTCCCAATGCGACTGCGCGTCTTGCAGGAGAATTTATGTGGGATCAGGCGACTCTTGCTAAAAAATATGGCTTTACTTCTTCTTTTATTGCCATGTTTGATGAATATGACGAGGGCACGTCGATTCTTAAAATGGCGGAGGATTCGATGTCAATACCGTCAGATCAATATTTTGTAACTGCCGCAGCAGACGGAAAATGGCTTTCCTCCGATTTTTATATGAGACTTACGGGAGCTATCAGCGATATGCTGCGCGGTGATTTGCCGATAACAGATGATGTTCCGATTGAGCATGCTACAGGACCGGTGTTCTGGCGCAACGGCTTTGAAAAACGCTATGTCAATTATAAAACAAACAGCGGGCAGAACAGCACGACTCTTGCTAATATCGATGTTTGTGTGCCTGACGGACGGATTATTACGAACAGCGGCATAGAAGATGTTTACGTGATGGATGTCTATGAAGACCCATACGGCTACGGTTATACTACTACAGGTGAGTATTCTTTTAATCTCAACGGTATTGCTGCTCCGACTGACGGTAACGGACAGTTCTATTTTCAGATCGCGGAAACCAATATTGAGATTCGTGACGATATGGTGCTTTCTTATAACCTGCGTGCAGATACCCATCTCGGCGGTTTTGTATTTGTTGATTTAATGCTTGACAACGGTAAAAAGCTGAGCGAAATCAGCGGGAGCATGGTAAAAGCCAAGCGTGGGACCGACGGCGAATGGACTCCTGTAACCTTAGCGCTCGATTCTTCGTTAAAGGGTAGGACGATTGAAAGCGTCATAATAGGATATGAGTCGGAATATGCCGGCGAATTCAATGCTTATATCGATGACATAGTTATTGAATATGCCGACGCTACGGCAGAAGGGCTGAAAGAGCTCGTTTCGCGTGCTGAGTCAATTATAGCCGGGGAAAATGCCGCAAGCTATACCGAGGATACCGTTAAAGGTTTGCAGGCAGCTATTTCAAAGGCGAACAGTCTGATAAACAGCGGCAGTGCCAGCGAATCAAGTCTAAAGTCTGCTTATTATGAACTTGTAAACGCAATGAATGCGCTTGTCGGCATCGTGAAAACAACCCCTATAGTTTCGGATACGCCGGACGCGCCTTCGGATATGAACAGCATCCAAAACGATAATCAAAATAATAATCAAAACGGCAATTCAAACGGTGAACAAACAGATAATCAAGAAGAATATCCTGAAGAGCCGGCAGATACTGTTAAAGAACCGGAGGAGCAGCCGTCTTCCGAAACACCTGCTGATAATAGTGATAGTTCTGAAAAAGAGTCATCAATTCCATGGCTTTTGATAGGAATTATCGGAGGAATTACGCTTTTGCTGCTTTTGGCAATGGTTATATATTCGGTTAAAAGAGATAAAAAATCTAAGTAAAAATTTATTCTTAGAAGGCAAAATTCCCGTTTCCGTTAAACGGATTCGGGAATTCGCCTTGCTTTTCAGAATGATTTTTCGAGGTAAATGTTTATGTACAGTTCAGCTAAAATTATAAAAAAATTGCAAAAGCCCGTGCTTACCTATAAAGATATACCGTATAATGCCGCTTTGATTTTTAATGCCGGAGTTACTAAGATAAACGGCAAATATATAATGCTTTTCCGTAATGATTACGGAGATTATGAAAATCATAAGCTTGATGGAACTAATTTGGGTCTGGCATACAGCGATGATGGTATACATTGGAAAGCTGAGCATGAGCCATGTTTTGCAGTTTCGGACAAAGAGATTCACCGGATATACGATCCGCGTCTTACTGTGATTGACGGTAAATGCTATATTTGCTTTGCTATGGATACCAATCATGGGATAAGGGGCGGTATCGGTTATACCGAAGATTTTAAGGAACTCAAAATCATTTCATTGAGTGCTCCGGATAACCGTAATATGGTTTTATTCCCTGAAAAAATTAACGGTAGCTATATTCGTCTGGAAAGACCGATGCCGGTTTATTCGCGCGGAAAAGACAGGTTCGATATATGGATGTCAAGATCTCCAGACTTGAAATATTGGGGTGATACCGAGCTTGTTTTGGGTGTTGAACAGGTGCCGTTTGCGAATGATAAAATAGGTCCCGCAGCTCCTCCGGTTAAAACCAAATACGGTTGGCTTACAACCTTCCACGCGGTCGAGCGTGACGAAACCCGAGGTAAGCATGGCTGGGAACCGCGCTGGACAAAAATATATTACGGCGGTATAATGCTGTTGGATCTTGAAAATCCCTCAAAAGTATTAGGCGTATATAAAAAGCCGCTGATATCGCCGGAGCTTTCGCATGAAACAGACGATGGCTTTCGCACCGATGTCATTTTTCCAGGCGGAATGATACTTGAGGATAACGGAGAAATTAAGATTTATTACGGCGCTTCCGACACAGTGGAGTGTCTTGCTACCGCTGATGCCGAGGAACTTGTTAAGCTCTGTTTGGAAGACGGAAATTAAGAACGAAAGGAAAAGAATTATGTTTTTTGATTTTATTGATAAGGTGCTTTATGAGGGCAGCAGCAGCAAAAATCCCTTTGCATTTAAGTATTATGATGCCGAAAAGGTTGTAGCCGGCAGGAAAATGCGCGAGCATCTTCCGTTTGCGATGGCATGGTGGCATAATCTGTGCGCAGAAGGGAGCGATATGTTCGGCAGAGGAACTGCAGATAAATCCTTCGGAGCGAAATACGGCACCATGGAGCATGCAAGGGCAAAAGCAGACGCAGGCTTTGAATTTATGCAGAAGTTAGGTATAGAATATTTCTGTTTTCATGATGTGGACTTAGTGCCGGAAGCGGAAGATATAAACGAAACCAACAGAAGACTCGACGAGATTACGGATTATATACTTGAAAAAATGCGAGCAACCGGCATTAAATGCCTTTGGGGTACCGCCAATATGTTCTCCAACCCGCGCTTTATGAACGGCGCAGGGAGCAGTAATTCGACGGAAGTATTCTGCTTTGCGGCCGCTCAGGTGAAAAAAGCACTGGATATGACCGTAAAGCTCGGCGGCAGTGGTTATGTGTTCTGGGGCGGCAGAGAGGGATACGAAACTCTGCTTAATACCGATATTAAGTTTGAGCAGGAAAACATTGCCCGGCTTATGCATCTGGCGGTAGATTACGGCAGAAAAATCGGTTTCAAGGGAGACTTTTTTATCGAGCCCAAACCGAAGGAGCCAATGAAGCATCAATACGATTTCGACGCCGCAACCGCAATAGGTTTTTTGCGCCAGTATGGTCTTGACAAGGATTTCAAGCTGAATATCGAAGCCAATCACGCAACTCTCGCGGGCCATACTTTCCAGCATGAGCTTCGCATATCGGCAATCAATAATATGTTAGGCAGCATTGACGCTAATCAGGGCGATTTGCTTTTAGGCTGGGATACCGATGAATTTCCCTGCAATGTTTATGAAAGCACAATGTGTATGTATGAGGTGCTTAAAGCGGGCGGTCTGAAAAACGGCGGCTTTAACTTTGACGCTAAAAACCGAAGACCAAGCAATACTTATGAAGATATGGTGAAGGGCTTTATACTTGGAATGGACACCTTTGCGCTCGGTCTTATCAAAGCGGCGGAGCTTATTGAGGACGGTCGGATAGATGAGTTTGTGAAACTGAGGTATTCAAGCTTCGATACTGAAATCGGCAAAAAAATCAGAAACGGCAATGTTACCTTAGAGGAACTTGCCGAAAAGGCGTTAGAAATGAAAAAAGTCGATAATGTGCCTTCCGGCAACCAGGAAGGCTTGCAATCCATAATAAACAGTGTACTTTTTAAATAATCATTTCAACCGGCAGAAATCTCCGCATTTTCGCGGAGATTTTTAATACAGCTTACAGGAGGTAAAAATATGAAATATTATATAGGATTGGATATCGGGACATCATCGGTCAAAGCGGTACTTATATCTGAAAACCGGATAGAAAGGACTGTTTCGGCTGATTATCCGATAAGCTTTCCTGAAAACGGCTGGGCGGAGCAGAATCCGGAAGATTGGTATAATAAAACAGTTGAGCTTTTAAAGAAGCTTGCGTCGGAATATCCGGCGTCAGATATAAAGGCTGTAAGCTTTTCAGGTCAGATGCACGGTCTTGTTATGCTTGACAAAGAGGATAAAGTCATACGACCAGCGATACTTTGGAACGATGGCAGAAGTGAGCTTGAAACTGATTATTTGAATAATAAAGTGGGCAGAAAATTCCTTTTAGAGCATACGGGAAACATTGCATTTGCGGGATTTACCGCGCCAAAGCTTCTGTGGGTTTACAATAATGAGCCTGAAAACTTTAAGAAAACAGCTAAAATAATGCTTCCTAAGGATTATGTTGCATACCGTTTAAGCGGCAGCTTTGCCACTGACGTTTCGGACGCTGCCGGCACTCTTTATTTCGACACAGAAAATAAGCGCTGGTCGTCAGAAATGCTCGAGCTTCTGCACATAAAAGAAAGCATGCTTCCGAAGATATACGAAAGCGACGAGGTTATAGGTGGTATTTGTGATGCCGCAGCAATTGAAACCGGACTGAATAAGGATACAAAAATTGTTATAGGGGCGGGGGATAACGCAGCATCGGCGATAGGCACGGGCACCCTCAATAATGGTGACTGCAATATTTCGCTCGGCACATCCGGTACGGTTTTTGTCTGCACTGACAGTTTTAAATGCGATAAAGAAAATGCGATTCACAGCTTTTGCTCTGCCAACCGGAAATATCACTATCTCGCCTGTACACTGACGGCGGCGAGCAGCCAGAAATGGTGGGTTGAGGATATATTAAAAAGCAATTACAAATTCATAGAAACAGCAGAGATTGATAAAAACAATGTTTTGTTTTTGCCGTATCTAATGGGCGAACGCTCGCCGGTAAACGATTCGGGAGTGCGCGGAATGTTCTGTGGTCTGTCGCTTGACACCACGAGAGAGGAAATGACGCTGTCTGTACTTGAAGGCGTGGCTTTTTCGCTTAAACAGAATCTTGACATAATTCGTTCGAGCGGTGTAGCAGTAAAGCGCTCAAAGGTATGCGGCGGCGGAGCAAAGAGCCGGAAATGGATGGAAATACTCGCGAGCATACTTGATGTTGAGCTTGAGATTCCGTTGCTTGAGCACGGCGGCGGATTAGGCGCTGCGATGCTGGCGGCTAAATCCGTTATGAGCGAAGAAGAGTATTCTAATCTTGAAAAAGAGTTTTATAAGATAAAAGAGCGTATTTTGCCGAATCCGGAGCTTCAAAAATATTATGCCGGAAAATATCTAAAATATCTAAAGCTTTATCCGGCGGTAAAATCTGTTGAACAGTGACTTGAGGGGAGAAAATATAATGCGTGAGATATATGCTTCCTTAAAAGAGGAAAAAGGACGCTTAAACCGATATTTCAACCATACCGTCGGAGCAGGGCGTGCCGGTGAGATTATGAGGTATACCGCGGCGCTTCAGCTTAAAGAAACAGTTAAGGAATGCGGGTTTAGATACATAAGATTCCATGGAATCTTTCATGAAGATATGGCGGTATGCCTAACAGATACAGACGGCACGGTAAGATACAATTTTCAGTATACCGATATGCTGTTTGATTTTCTGCTGGAATGCGGGATACGACCATTTCTTGAATTAAGTTTTATGCCGAAATGTCTTGCGGAAGGCAGTCAAACGCTTTTCTTTTGGAGTGCAAATGTAACACCGCCGGTGGATTATGAAAAGTGGAAGGATTTTATAGCATGCTTTATTCGGCATATCACTGAACGGTATGGTGAGGAAGAAATTAAGCAATGGTTTTTTGAGGTGTGGAATGAACCGAATCATCCTTCTTTTTTTTCAAAAAGCAGTGATATAAACGCTTATTTTAAACTGTACTCCGAGACTGTAGCAGCGATAAAAAGTGTCGATAACGATTATAAGGTGGGAGGACCGGCTTCTGCAGGCATGCAGTGGCTTGACAGGCTTTCAAAATATTGCGCTGAAAATAATGTACCTCTTGATTTTCTTTCTGGCCATAGTTATTGCACAGCGGGAGATTTCGATGAATACGGCAAAAAAGTACTTTTTCTACAGAATGAGTTTGATTCGGTTATAAACACGGTAAAATACCATAGAACAATAGCGGACAGCGCTTCGCTTCCGATGTATATAACCGAATGGAGTTCTTCATACTCAAGCCGAGATCCTATTCATGACTGTTATATAAATGCTCCGCTTGTATTAAATGTCATCAGAAATCTTGATGGCTATGCAGACTCACTTTCTTATTGGACTTATACCGATATTTTTGAGGAGGTTACACCTCCGCTTACTCCTTTTCATGGCGGATTCGGTCTTATGAATGTTCAGTCATTCAAAAAGCCGACCTATTACGTATACAAATTTTTAAATGAATTAGGAGAGACCGAGTTGGTTTCTTCCGATAAATGCTCGTATATTTGCCGAAACGCCGATGAAGTTCAGGTGCTTTTTTGGAATTATGTCAGGCAGGAACAGGGTAAGCAGAACGATATGAAATTTTACCAAAAGCTTTTTCCGTCTAATTATCGCGAAGAGGTAAAAGTTGTAATTGATGGTTTTGCAGAAGGTGTTTACGGTATAAAAGCTGAAACAATAGGGTACGGAAAGGGAGACGTTTATACTGTTTATACGAATGGAGATTACGGCAGCTTAGCGTCCCGTGAGAAAGCCAAAGAGCTTAAAATGGCTTCTTTGCCGGAAATGCGCAGCTTTGAAAGTAAAGTTTCTGAAAATGGCAGACTTGTGCTGACGATTCGAACAAATGATAATCAGATTGATTTTATCAAAATTCATAAGATAAGGTAAATCAGCATTAATTAATATCCATAAGAAAGAAAAAAGGCAGACTGCGAAAAAAATTGCATAAACTGCCTCTAAATAGTGCAGTTTTTAATTCAAGTCAATCCTGATTGATAAAAAACAGTAAATGATATCTTTTGAATTGCATGCTCAAAAACGATATAAAAAGAGCCCGGAACCAGGCCGGTTTCGGGCTCTTTGGCATCGATATCATTTTCGGTGTTACTTGTTGAAAGGGTAGTGGACCCTATAGTGGCATCCTTTAACATTTGACTGTAATCCATATTTGTGGAAATCAGTGATTTGCGTCAGAGTTTTTTTGATTCATAAACATAATCCTTAGCCTTGGATAAATAATTCGTATTAAGATACGCTGTCAAAATTTCATTGGCGGCGTATTTATATTGCCCGTTAATATAGACATCGTTGTTCCAAAAGTAAGCCTTGAATGAAAACATAATTACCTCCGAAAAAATTTTAAAAAATAGACAATCGATATCGCGCAAA
>CALWUZ010000210.1 GCA_944384845.1 uncultured Clostridia bacterium | reverse complement strand
ATCGATGTTCTCAGGATTTATAACGCCGCAGTTGCGGAGCACAACACGGTTCTGTGATTTATAAAACGCGGTGTCGCCGAGAGCGACATTTCCCGCCGGCTGTTCCTCTTCCCTGCCGGTGTCGTTGTAGACAAGGCGCTCAACTATTCTTCCCTTGAGCAGATGCTCCTCTACGATTTCCTTTACATCGTCGGTAGTCACCCTGCTGTAAAAGGTGCCGTCGGGATAAACAATGACCACGGGACCCAGCGCGCAGAGACCGAAGCATCCGGTCTGAACAAGCTTTACCTCATCGGCAAGACCGCAGCTTTCGATATTCTCGGCAAACGCCTTCTGAATATCCTGACTTCCCGAGGAAGTACAGCCGGTACCGCCGCAAATCAATACATGTGCACGAACCATTTTTTTACCTCCAAATTATTCCTTATGGCCGGCGATTGTGTATTCGCTTACAACATTGCCGCCCTTAAGATGCTCTTCAACAACGCGCCTTGCCTTTTCGGGAGTCATTTTCACATATGTGACCTTGTCCCTGTCGGCCTCAAAAACCTCTACGATAGGCTCGTACTGGCAGATTCCGATACAACCCGTCTGAGAGACTGTAACCTTTTCCGCAAGTCCGGCGGCGCTGACCTCTTCAACAAGTGTGTTAAGCACCGGACGCGCTCCGGCGGCTATGCCGCAGGTTGCCATTCCGACGACGACGCGTATATCGCCGACACCCTCGCGAAGGATGATTTTATCCTTCATTTTTTCCTTTATTGCCTGTAATTCAGCCAATGACTTCATATTTTTTCTTCCTTTCAAAGTTATATATCAAGAATACTGTTCATTTAGATATTCTTTTATCCAATTTATAACCTCATAGCTGTTTATCGGGACGCCGTCAAGAATCCTTTTTATTTCCCTTGTGTCAAGCGCAATATGCTTTCCCTCGATGCTGTGAATAAAAAGGAAATCGGTTTCGGGGTGTCCCTGTATCAGCGTCGCGATACTCTCGGAAATATCTCCGAGAGGAGTAAAATCGATATGCTTTTTATTAAAAACGGCTTTTACCTCGGTGCCATGGCTGTCGGGATATTCGCCTTCGTGGCGTGAGGCAATTTCTAATTTTCCGCCGGTCATTTCTGCCTCAAGCTTTAAAAGCGGAATACCCATCCCCACCTTTCTGGTTGTGCGTGTGGTGTAAAAAGGATCGGTCACCGATTTTAAGACCTCAGCGGTCATACCGCAGCCGTCGTCGGTTATTGTGAGCGTAAGCCTGTCTTCATCCTCGTCAATTTTTATTTTGGTGAGGGAAGCTCCCGCCTTGACCGAGTTTTCGGCAATATCGAGAATATTAAGCGATAATTCTTTCATATCTCACCGCGCAGATATTTAATAAGCTGACCCGCGGCTTCACCCCTTTCGCAGTCAAGCTCCAGAAAAGAGCCGCGCTCCTTTATATTCCAGAGATAATGAGCGTCTGAATTGGCTAAAAGCCTTTTTCCCGCCCCGCCGCACTGTACGGCATATTTTCCGGCATTGTCCGGGTTGTTTACCTCAGCGCAGGTGAATACCGGACTTTCCGGAAAAACTCCGAGTACGGCTATCACACCGTTTGACTGACGGTCGATATGCGCCGGAAAGCAAACCCCGCCGAAGCTTTTAACAAGTTCCGGTGCTTCATCGAGAGAAACCGAGGTTGCGTTTGTCAGAAGATGCTCCTCAGAGCCTGTAATATTGTCTGTATCGTCGCAAATCAGCTGATTCCCGAAAATATCGGCACGGTTTTTAATCAGAATCCGCCTGCCGCCGATATACCGGTCAAATTCCATAGCGTTTTCAAGCTTGTCAAAAAGGCAGACGACGTGAATATCCTCGGAGGTGGTAAGCTCCATTCCGCCGAGCGGAATAATTCCGTGCCGCTTAGCTGCCCTGAAAAAGGCGGGACAGTTTTTAGCGGTATTATGGTCTGTCAGAGCCATAATGTCAAGACCGTTAAGCTCGCCCATTCCGGCAATGCTGTCGGGAGTGGAGTCATCGTCCCCGCAGGGAGAAAGGCAGGAGTGTATATGCAGATCGTAATAATATTTCATAGCAGACCGCTCAGCAGAACAGCTGCGTCAAAGGCGCTTGCTTCAAAGGAAAGTATGTTTATCCCCTTTGAAAGCGCGGCTTTTGTTACGTCCCCGCTTAATTCAACACCCTCAGCAAGTATAACGCAGGCAACGTCCGCCAGCGAAGCTACCGCGGCGATGTTTATATTGGACATTATGGTAATCCACGCGTCTCCGCTTCGTGCCCTTCCCATCACCCAGCTTAACAGGTCGCCGATATACACACCCGTAATTTCTCTGTCCGGCTCCGGCAGAGCGAGCGGCTCAAAGCCGTGCTCTGTTAAATTTTCAACCGTCACCCGTATCACCGCCGTTTTCGGATTTTTCTTTGCTCAGCCTTATCAGGCAGTTCTCAAGAGAGGCGTTTTTTTTGACGACATCCTCCGCGAACGCCCTGCAGTTGGGAGCGCCGCAGGAACCGCAGTCAATACCGGGCAGAGTGTCGCGCAGGCGCTGTATATCCGCCATCATGCGCATCGATTCTGACATGCTGTCGCTGAGCCGCGAAATCGGCTGATAGGTTGGCATTTCATTAAAAATATAGCCGTCGGGAATATACCCGCCCTGCTCCTTGGAAAGAAAATTCTGCGATACCGGCAGATAACGCCTCAGAGACTGAAGCCGCGCCTTTGCGATAAACGGGTTCTGCATTGTCATAACGCCGCCGACGCAGCCGCCGGTGCAGGCGTTGAGCTCGATGAACTCAAGCTTCGGGATATTGCCGTTTTCTATCTGGTCAAGAACGCGTATTATATTGTCTATACCGTCGGCTGCGAGGTAGCTTTCATTGAAAATCGCTGTCGCCTCGCCCCCGCTGGTAGCCCAGCCGATGCCGATAACGCCGGAATTTGAGATGGACTGAATCTGCGAACCGGGCTTCATCTTCGCGATAAGCTGAAAATAAATGTCGTTAATAGAAACTACCACGTCGACCTTGCTTTTATAATCCGCAAAGCCGTTTTTTACATAGCTGACCTTGGCGGGACAGGGAGAAATAAAGCAGACACCGATTTCCTCTGGCTTAAGCTCAGGATGCTCGCGCTCGGCTTTTTCTCTCGCAAGCGCCGCCGCCACCTCCATCGGAGGAAGCATATGTATTATATTTTCGGTCAGAGACGGAAAGCGAAGCGCGATAAGCCTTATTACAACGGGACAAGCCGAGCTTATAGCCGGCTTTTTTACCCCTTCGGTCTTTAAATAAAGCCGCGTATAGGCGCTTACAAGCTCAGCCGCGGCGGCAACCTCAAAAACGTCGTCAAAGCCGATTTTAAGAAGCCCGTCCAGAACATAGTCCACATCGTCAAGATTGTCAAACTGACCGTAAAGCGTAGGCGCCGGCAGGGCGATTTTCCATTTGAAAGCGTCCATTGCCGACAGCTTTCCGCACTTCGCCTTTTTGGCATTATGCGGACATACGCGTATACACTCGCCGCAGTCTATGCATCTGTCCTGATTTATTACTGCGTGACCGTCGCGGATTCTGATCGCCTCGGTCGGACAGTGCTTAAGGCATGTGGTGCAGCCGCAGCATTTTTCGACATCAAGATAAACCGAATGTTCGTATGTATTCATCGTGAAAACCTGCCGAAATAATTTTTAAATATAAACCCTCATGGTTATGTCGGTTCCGACGCCGACGGTTGATTTAATATCCATATAATCTGTATACCGCTTCATATTAGGCAGTCCCATTCCAGCGCCGAAGCCCAGGGAACGGATATTGTCCGAAGCGGTGGAAAAACCCTCCTGCATAGCCTGGTCGATATCTCTGATGCCGGGACCCTTGTCGCTCAGAAAAATCTCAATACAGTCCTCGGTTACGGTTACATCGGCAATACCGCCGCCCGCGTGAATGACCATATTTATCTCGCCCTCATACATAGCGATCGAGACCCTGCGTATGGTTTCGGGAGAAAGACCGAGCTGACGCAGATTTTTTTTGACCTGAACCGACGCTTTTCCTGCCGAAGTAAAATCGTCGCCGTCAACGTCAAAATGAAATTTCAGCGCCTCAGACATTCTTCACCCTGTTGCCGTGAAGTCCGTTGCTGTAC
>CALWUZ010000209.1 GCA_944384845.1 uncultured Clostridia bacterium | reverse complement strand
GGCGGACCAAAGGGCTTCGGTTTTTAAGAGCGTATCTTTTAAACATAGATATTCTGATATGGAGGTGTTTTACCGTGGCAGTTAAAATAAGACTTCGCCGTATGGGCGCTAAAAAGGCTCCTTTTTACCGTGTTGTCGTAGCTGATTCAAGATATCCGCGCGACGGCCGTTTTATAGAGGAGATCGGTACCTACGATCCCACAAAGGATCCGGCGGCCGTAGCAATTGACGCCGAGAAAGCCAAAAAGTGGATTTCAAACGGCGCTCAGCCAACCGATACCGTTAAGGCTCTGCTTAAGAAAAACGGTATTATTTAATCTTAATTTGTGAGGGAAAACAATGAAAGAGCTTCTTACAGCTATCGTATCCGGCTTGGTCGAAAATCCGGACGAGATATCCATTACTGTTGACGAGCCCGACGATGAGGGCATTGTCTGCTATCATCTTCACGTCGCCGAAAGCGATATGGGACGCGTCATCGGCAGACAGGGCAGAATAGCCAAGGCTATACGCGTGGTAATGCGCGCAGCCGCCAGCAGACAAAATGAAAAAATATCGGTCGAAATCGACTGATGAGCCGAACGGGGGCGCCGGTGCTTTCCGGCGTTCTCTTTAACCCCGGAAATCGCCTTTGCAGGCGGTTTTTGCTTATACGCGCTTTTTTACTTCAGTCAGCCATATAATGTGAAGCGCCGTACATCGGCGTTCGGAGGAAGTATGATAAAAAAATTTCTCGAAACCGGAAAAATAGTGGGCACCCATGGTATAAAAGGAATGGTGCGGATTCAGCCGTGGTCCGACTCAGGCGAGTTTCTGACCCGCTTTAAAGCCTTTTATCTTGATGAAAACGGAAATTCGCGGCTTGAGGTGATTAAAATTCAGCCGCATGGCGGAGTTGTGCTTGCCGGATTCAAGGCTATTGAAACTATTGAACAGGCAGAAAAGCTCCGCGGCAGCACGCTCTATATAAACCGTGCCGACGCCGGGCTGCCAGACGGAAGATACTTTGTTGAGGATATTATCGGCTGCGGCGTTTTCGACGCCGACAGCGGCAGGAAATACGGCGAAATTTCCGATGTATCCAAAACCGGAGCAAACGACGTATGGCATATACTGTCAGACGGAAGGGAATATCTGCTTCCCGCGATTGACGAAGTCGTCATTTCGGTTACGCCGGAGCACGAAAGGATTGAAATTCGTCCGATGAGAGGAATTTTCGACGATGAGGATTGACATTATGACACTTTTTCCCGCCATGTGCGAGGCGGTTCTGAGCGAAAGCATTATCGGCCGCGCCAGAAAAGCGGGCAAGGTGGAAATTGTCTGCACCGATATCCGCGAATTTGCTGGCAACAAGCACGGCAAGGTGGACGATATGCCCTACGGCGGCGGTATGGGGATGGTTATGGCGGCTCAGCCCATTTACAGCTGCTATAAAAGCCTGTGGGACGAGGGCGGACCTAAGCCTCACCTTATATATATGTCTCCGAAGGGACAGACCTTTACCCAGCAGCGCGCGCGGGAGCTTTCAGAGCTGAACCGGCTTGTACTGCTGTGCGGGCATTACGAGGGAGTGGACGAGCGCGTAATAGAGGAAATTGCAGACGAGGAGCTTTCTATAGGCGATTTTGTCCTGACCGGCGGCGAACTGCCGGCACTCGCGGTGGCGGACGCAGTCTGTCGGATGCTTCCGGGAGTATTGTCCGACGAGCTGTGCTTTGAGGAGGAAAGCCATTACGGCGGTCTGCTTGAATATCCTCAGTATACAAGACCGGCCGAATGGCGCGGCAGAGAGGTGCCCGAGGTTTTGCTTTCGGGCAATCATGCAAAAATTGCCGAATGGCGGCGGATGCAGTCGCTGATGATTACCGCCGAACGCCGGCCGGACCTTTTCAGCCCCGAAATGCTTACTGAAAAGGATGTAAAGAGCTTCCTCAAAAACGGCATTCCCCTGCCCTGCGGTAATCAAAAAGATTAGCAGTCAGTTCACGGTTTGTTAACATATTAAAACTGCACAAATAAGACTTTGAAAAAATAAAAATCGTTGGATAAATATTAGAACTTATTCACAATTTCTTGACGATTGCATTTAATGTGGTATAATAACATTAGTCGGAATTTAAAATTAACATTGATCTTAAGGAGATTTTACAATGTGTGTTAAAGACGTAGTTATTCAGAATCAGGTTGGTCTTCACGCCCGTCCGGCGACTTTCTTTATTCAGAAAGCCAATGAGTACAAATCCTCAATCTGGGTCGAGAAGGACGAAAGAAAGGTAAACGCCAAAAGCCTTTTGGGCGTTTTGTCGCTCGGCATTGTCGGCGGCACCACAATCAAAATTATAGTTGACGGCCCTGATGAAAAAGAGGCGCTCGATGGTCTTGTCGCGTTGGTAGAATCCGGATTTGCTGATTAATGTGTTTTTTGCCGGGACCGGTATTATTTTTTAATATCGGTCTTTTTTTGTTGACTTTTTTTATTTTGCTGTTATAATATATAAGTGCTGTAAAACTGAAAATTTAAAAATCCGGGTGTGGCGCAGCTGGTAGCGCGCTTGACTGGGGGTCAAGAGGCCGTGGGTTCAAGTCCCGTCACTCGGACCAGTCTCAAAACCGCTTGAGCAAAGGGCTCAGGCGGTTTTTTATATTCCATTTTCCGCCGCATTTTTGCCTTTCCTTCTAACACTTTCTAACACCTGCTAAGAAATCGCGCGGAATATTCCCTCGGCAATAGCCTTTTTTCTGCCGAAATCAAGGTGACCGTAAACATTAGCAGTCATCTTTATATCAGCATGTCCGAGCCATTCCTGAACATCCTTTAACGTAAAGCCTTTGGAAAGTAAGATACTTGCACAGCTGTGTCTTATTCCATGAAAATTCAATTTCGGAAATCCGTATTCAATTGTAAGCTTACTGAACTTCCGGCTTACATAGTCCGGAGCAAAGGGATGTCCGTCCGCCCATACAAAAATATAATCGCTTTGGAAATAGGCGTTGCCAAACTCTTTCCGATTTATTAACTGAATCTCACGCTCCCGCAGCAGCAGGTCTTTCAGCTCCGGAATAAGCGGAAACGACCTTCTGCTGCTTTCATTTTTGGTCTTGTTCTTATAAACGACGGTATTGACTTTTACCACGGTATGATGTATGTAAACCATATCTTGCTCAAAATCAACACTATCCCATTTAAGCCCCAACACCTCGCTGCGTCTGAGCCCGTAATAAGCAGTAAATTTAATAAGCAGGTACAGCGGCTCGTTTTTTATTGCCTCAAGAAAGCTTTCCATTTGCTTCGCAGAGTAAAATTTAGGTTCCTTATGCTCCGCTTTCGGCAGTACTACCCATTTGCAGGGATTAAAACGTATCAGTCCGTTCTTTTCTGCTTCATTAAGCGTCTGATTAATTACGTTTTTTATTTTTTTTACCGAGCACGGAGATAGTCCGCCTTTTCCGTCGGCTCTGCCGTTTCTGCTCTTTGAATCAATGAAATTCTGCAAGACAGAAGTGGTCATTTCCTGTATCGGACAGTCGTTCTCTTCAAAAAAAGGTAAGACGTGTACTTTTGCGATCTCCGTATAACCCTGAAAAGTAATTTCGTCTACCTTTCTTTGAACTGTTTTCAGCCAATAGCGAACATATTCCGAAAATGTCACATCAGACCTGACAATACTTAATTTTTCTTCATACTCAATAAGTACGCGCCTAAGAAACTGCTCTGCTTTTTTCTTATTGCCGGGAACAGTATAGCCGGTGTATATCCATTTCGGTTTTCTTTTATTGTTTTCATAAACATTTACAACTGCGTAAAACTTATTGTTTTTTACTTGTAAACTACCTGTCATTGTGCCTCCTTTCCATGACAGTTCGTTTTCATCCGTGCAGCTTCAAGATAATCAACCATACAGGACTTAGGAATTCGGTAGAGACTGCCAACCTTATGAGAACGAATAGCGCCGGACTGGAGAAGCCGGTAAGTGCTGTTCATTCCTATTTTTAAAATTTCGGCAATATCAGCCGCTTCCAAAACATCCGGATAGTCATTTAACATAACCGCTCCTTTCCGAAAAATTTGTGACTATCCATGGTTTAATTCCATAGTATACACAAATGTTTCTGTTTGTCAAATTTCATTTTAAATATTGACTTCTGTTTTACAACATACTGTATCGGACCGACATATCCGCATTGTACTCATAGTACAGCTTTAAAAGCGCCGAAAGCCGACGGCAAGTATCATTATACGGGTTCATTGCAAAACTTTGTTTGTCAAACAAGCTTTTTTTCGCTTATATACTCAAGCGTCGCTTCCCCTTACGTTTACAGTATGTTATTTTATGATGCCTTGCGGCATATTTGTCAAGGTACATATATAACACGGAATAAATCCGTTGTTAGCCCAAAATATTTTTTAAGTGTTTAATTGCCGTACACTTCTGAACATATATACTGTTTAAGTCGCTATCCAACAAATATGCTATTTCAGAAAGACATATGCCGCAGACAAAATGCAATACAATAATTATTCTTTCAATGCGGGCTAATTCCAGCAGTGCTTGTATGAGCGTCTCATTTTCAAAATTAGCCTCTATAATATTTATAACTAATTTATCCAATATTTTTCTGAATTCCAATTTAACCTGTTTTTCTTCGATCTCTTCGAAAACAGTTTCCGTTTGATTACAATTCTTGCTGTATGAAAGAAGTTGCTTCATTAGGAATTCAAAATAATCGCGCATTTTCATACCTCCAAACCAAAACAGTTAAGAGGTAATGCTTGTCTCTGATTACATTAAAACAAATTTTAATTCGAATCCTTAAGTTTTTATATAAACATTTTTATAAAAAGAAAAGCACACAAAGTTTTTTCTCTCTGTGTGCTTAATTTACTTTTTCTTTGATATTTCGTTTAAACAACAAACATCTAGATATTACATATGTATTAAAAATCTATCAACCACAAGTTGCCTGAATTCAGGGGAAAGGCTTGCAAAATATGCGGTAAATCCTGTGACGCGTACCACAAGGTCAGGATAAAGCTCAGGATTATTATTCGCAGCCATAAGCTTATCGGTATCGAGAATATTTATGTTTATAAGTGTTCCGCCCTCACTGAAGTGTCCCAAAATAAGCTTTGTTATAACATCAACACTGTTCTCATTCAGTGCTAATTGCGGGTCAAATTCAAGTTGCAAGGGTGCAGTGTTGCCATATCCACACTGTACTGCCGCTATTCCGCTTGATTGGGCTGTGACTGCACCGTCAACTCTGAAATGTGGATTAGGGTTGGCTCCATGAGAAATAGGCTCACCATTTTTTCTCCCATTCGGAGTTGCTCCGACAACCGAACCGTACTCAATGGTTCTCGACCAGCTAAACCATCCCGGTATAAGTTGCCGTTTTCCAGGCATACTCTGTGCTTTAACCTTATCTACCCAAATATCAGTAAGCCGCCTTGCCCATTTATCCGAAACAGTATTTCCTCCGCAGTATTTCGGTGAAGAATTAAGCATAAGTCTTACTCTCTCGCCTTTTACGCCTTCAAAATTGTTGTCAAGATTTTTATAAACTTCATCCCACGATAAAAGTTTTTCATTTTCTACTCTTGTTTCAAGTGCTCCAAACGAATCTGCCACAACCGCAAGCCCTGCTCCGTCAACACCTATGGTGTAAAGCTCTGCACACTGCGATATATCAAGTCCTTTTTCAAGAGTATTCTCCATCATAAGATTCATTATAAGTTCAGGAGTTACTTCCCATTGGTGGTCAAGATGAAGATTTATTCCTTTTGCGGTAACCTCTATTGCAGTTTTAAGATGTTTTGTAAACAACCTAAAAAGTTTTTCAGTGGATTTTTCTTCTATTCCCTTCATTTCTATAAGTGCCTGTTCAAGCACCTTAGCAATATTTATTTTAACCGTATCGTTCATAGGAAATTCTTTGCCCGGAACACACATCCAGTTACAACCGACTGCTATGCGTTTTCTTGCGATTTCTTTAGAAATACCGTTTTTCATATACCCCTCGGTAAGCGTTTTATCACAGCAAAATCTCGGCCAACCATTCTTGTTCTTAAGCAAATAGTATACAGCTTTTTTAAGAAATTCCCTGTCACAATTTTCATGAACTCTTACTGTCAGGTTTGCAGAAATATTTATCATATCTGCAGCTTCAAGCACAAGATATGAAAGATGGTTTGTAAGATCGTTATCTTTTTCATCAACTCCTGAAACCTGATAGTAATGCGGATCTATAAGGAGTAAATTTGCAATTAGAAATTTTGCCGTCTCATCATCAAGGATTCCGTTTTTAATATCGTTTTTATAATAGGGCAAAAGTAATGTGTCAAGCTGAAAACCCGCACCGTCTCTCGTATAAACTCTTGAAGCACAGTTAAAATACGTCACCCACTGGCAAGCCTGCCTGAAAGTTTCGGGTTTATTAACCCGGACAGCAAGATTAGTTTCAAGCATTTGTTCTAAGTTTTCTTTGATTTCAGGCCTTGTTTCTGTTTTAAGCAGATTTTTAATTTCATCAGTATGTCTGTCAATAAACCTGATTATTGCATTTACGCATTTTTCTTCAGCGTCATAAAATTCTTTTTTATCAGGGTTAATTGTGCGATATTTATTTATTTTTTCAAGAAAACCGCCAAAGCCTAAAGAAAGACCGATTGAATAATCACAGGCAAAATGAGCGTCTCCGTCGATTCCAGTTGTAATATTATACCTTTTCTGCAGCGGTTTCAATTCGTCATAAGGAAAACGTATTTCGTCCCAACGCTTACTCCACTGAGCAGTAACACCCGAAGCCTCAAGCTCCTCCATACTTAACTGCTTCTGTCGCCATTTAGGCATATAATGAACATCTCCGCGGTAATTTACAAGCATATCCCTCCAACGACCGCAAAGCATTTCAAGCGGATCAACATAAGGCGGATGCGCATCCATTACACGGCAGAAATTCTCACTCATACCGTCATAACCGTAAAAGCTACCGTTTTTACTGTTATACCACGGTTCAACCTTGTACCCGACAGGTAGCGGAACCGTTCCAAAATCATCAAGATCAGTATAACCGTTCTGATCCCTTTTAAGCAGAGTATCATTTATTTTCTTTTTACGAAGTTCCCTTATTCTATCCTCGTAAGTCAGCATAACTTTTCAGTTTCTCCATTTCTTCATTGGTCGGGATATCAAACTGTGTTTCCGGCAGTCCCAAAGCTCTCTGTTTTGAAACACCGAGCGGATGATACGGCAAAAGCTCATATCCCATAATATTTTTAAACACTTTTACGTAATCCCTTATTTGCATTATTTCGTCCGTCGTATTATTAATCCCAGGTATAACGGGAGTCCTTACGATAAACGGCACATTAAGCTTATCCAGCTTTAAAAAATTTTTCTTAATTATATCATTAGACACACCGGTATATTTTTTGTGCTTGTTACTGTCAAATATTTTAAAGTCCGCCATTATAAAGTCAAGGCTTTCGAGCAAATCGCAATCAAAAAGAAAAAGTGAGGTCTCAATCGCTGTGTTTATATTGTTTTTTTTGCATTTCTTTATAATTTCTTTTATAACAGCCGTATGCATAAGCGGTTCACCTCCGGAAAAGGTGACACCGCCATCTGAGAAGTAATAAGCTTTATCAGCAAATATTTCTTGAAAAATTTCTTCTGCGGTCATTTCTTTTCCGCAAATCACTCTTGCCCCCGAAAAGCATCCGTATTTGCACATTCCGCAGCCGATACACTTTTCGGGGTAAAACATTTCCTGCGGTTCACTCTTTATGCATTCCGGATTATGACACCAAACACAATTAAGCGGGCAGCCTTTAAAAAATATCACTGTCCTGATTCCGGGACCATCATGTATTGAGGTACGCTCAATATCCGCAACAACCGACTTATCGGAAATCATTGCATACTTGCTCCTTTTTACCACTTTCAGCCGATTTTATCGAAGCATCAAGCAAAGCCATAACCCGTATATTGTAATCCAATGTCACGGTCTTGATAAACGGCAAATTATTACATTTGCAATACGCATAATGGTCGGCAATATTTAATATATGCTCAGGTATTTCATATTCAGGCAGCTTTATTTCGTCACCATAAATATTCATCGCCTTTATTTCTTTATTAGAAGTGCAGTAAATTACGCCTTCTGTGCAATTATAGATAGGACCTGACGGGAGTGACGCTTGCGGAACTGTCCATGTACCCTCGTATACACCAAAAGAATTTTTATACTCGATTATACCGGCAACATTGTCCGGCGCATCCATATAAGGTGTATTGTAATTACCAGCAGATGCCGAAACAAACAGCGGAAAATCATCATCTTTTCTTGCCCATGTGCTGAAAAAACAACCGTAACAACCAATATCGAGAAATGCCCCTCCTCCGGTATTTTTCTTATACCACCAAGTGGAGGCTCTCTCATCATCAGTCATTTCTTGTGCTTTTTCGGTTACGCCACGATGCTTAGCGCCTTTTCCGAGAGGTCCGGTATGCCCATTAATGTAAAATGATTTAACAAGGCTTCCGAGAATCCCACTTTCAAGCACAGCAAGCTGCTTATGTATATAAGGTCTCCAAATCACCGGCCAGTTTACTATTGCTTCTATGTTATATTTTTCAACCGTATTTTTAATTTCAAGAGCTTTTTCCAATGTTATTGCCATCGGTTTTTCAATGCTGACATTTACACCGCGTTTTGCACATTCAAGCACAATCCAAGGTTTAATGTTATTCTCACAAAGAATAAATGCTATATCCGGTTTTAACTCATCAAGCATCTTTATAAAATTAGTATGCGGTGTAATATGGTATTTTTCACTGTTATTTTTAATATTCCACGCTCTTGTATACCTCGCTGCTGTTATTTCGGGTGCTTCCGGAGGAACGTCGGCAAAGCCCAAAAGCTCAAAATCCGGCTGTTCACTGATATACTGTGCTATTTCGTTCACATGCATATGAGCAAAACCTATTATTACGGCCTTGATTTTTTTCATATTAATCTCCATTCTGCCGCTACGGCGTCAATACAAACAGGTTATAAAATCTCTCCGTCAGCGGCTGATGGAGATTAAACCGGCATGTTTCGCGGTTGCCTTTTGTGTGAATAAAAGGCGGGCGGAACGCCGTCTCTATTTTGTATTTAGCATAATTTTTCACGGTAACCTTCGCAATTCAGCAATTTTAATTTCACGTTTCTCCGCTGCAGATAAATATGCCGCTTCAAGTATTGAACTTACATTCACGGTTTCCTCTGGCTTGACAAACTGAGTTTCGACGCCAATAAGGCACTTATATAATTTATCTGCAAGGCAATAATGTCCGAAAAAAGGCTCTGCTTCAAATCCATTGGGCTCAATAAAAAGTTTATCCATATTATCCGAACCGTAAAATACTTTACGATTTTCGGTGTCAACACCTTTTTTATTACCGGCAATAATTATATTGTTTTCCTCAGGCAAATTGGCAGCCCAAGCAACTTTAAAACTAAGCTCAGAACCATTTTCAAACCTCACATTTCCCGCAGCAAATGATTCAACATTCATCTCATCCGAATTAAAGCCGCTGTTATCAACGCCGCCTTTTAGTGCTCCTGAACTCTCACTGCTACCAAATTCATCTGCGTGTACTTTATTCATAATTGCGCTCACCGAAACAGGCTTAGGATTACCCATAAGCCATATTGCACTGTCCAACCCATGAACACCTATATCTATCAGTGCGCCGCCTCCACTGTATTCTTTAATATGAAATTTACCCCATGCAGGTATGCCTCGACGCCGTATGCGTGAAAGCTCAGAATAATAAACTTCACCTATTTCATCGTTGTCGACCATTTTTTTAACCGCTAAGCGTTCTGGCAAGAAACGTAAAGTCTGACATGCCATAAGAATTCTTTTGTATCTCTTGGCTGTTGAAAACATCTCTTCTGCATCGCAAAGAGTAAAAGCAAGGGGTTTTTCACACAACACATTTGCACCATGTTCCAAAGCAAGCATAACATATTTTTTATGAAGCATATTTGGAACACAAACCGAAACAACCTCAGGTTTTTCCTGTTCGAGCATTTGAGCAGCGTCCGTATAATACTTTTTAATTTTTAATTCATCGCATACGGCTTTTGCATTCTTCTCCACAGCATCACAAACTGCGGATACTTTGAAATGTCCATTGGAAATATATGCCGGTATGTGCGCACATCGTGCTATCATACCACAGCCTATTATACAAACTTTAATCTTTCTCATAATAATCCTTTTTCATATATGCAAGACGTTCAAAATCAGCCGGTGCTTCTCCCAAATCAGGAATATCCATAAGTTCTCCGCCGCGCAAAGCCGACTCGTGTGCTATAATACCCGGAATCATATATCTTGCCGCATCCCATGCATTGTTTGGCGGTAATTTACCCTCAACTACTGCTCGGCAAAAATCATCAACCAAAAATGGATGTGAATTGAAATGTGGAAACGGTTGAATATGGCGGAAAGACTTTGGCAGTCTTTCTCTTTTTTGAATTTTAGTGAATCCTTCAATTGTAGCAACACTGACAGGTGTCTTATGTTCGTCCCATTTCATATTTTTTAAACGCCAGCCTAAATCACTATTGGATTCGCTATTGTCTCTGATCCCGCTAATTGCCCTTTCTTTAAATTCTAAATACGCCTCCGGCATTAATTGATCAGAAACATTTTCTAAGTACATTTCATGTTCCGTTCCGTTTCTGTCTACAAATGGAGCAGTTTGAAAAAAGTGATTGTCTGTAACTCTGTCATAAGCGGCATTTTCGCCGTAAAAGCAGGTAATATATGTAGACGGTTTATTTATACCCACACGCCTAAACTCATTGATTCTTACAACTCCCCCTCCTGACATACGGAATACAGCGGTCTCATTGCTGAAAGGGTTTTCAAAATCATTTTTTTCTTCACCGAAAATTTCATCCGGATAATCATCTCTTAAACCCATACAGGAAACTTTTGTTGCATATTGATTAATTGCCGAAAAAACCATAGAAATTGAGTGCGTCGGATAGTACATCGGAGGTATACCTGCAACACGTTTCCATTTTTCACCTCCGCTATGTTTGAAATCATTATACATTTCTCTTATATCATGATAGTATTGCGCTTCCGCATAGACAAATTTTCCAAAATCTCCGTTTTTATATTTTTCTCTGCAATATATTGCGCTCGGATAATAATAGCATGTTTCACCCATCATATATACTAAATGAGTTTTTTTAACAAGATTTACAATTTCCTCAATTTCTTTAATGGTACAACCTATCGGTACAGCGCTGTACACATGCTTGCCTGCTTTTAAAGCTTTAATTACCATGGGACCATGCAGGTGTCTTTGAGAAAAAACAGCTACACAGTTTATATCGGCAATTTCGAGCATTTCATCATAAGAAGAATAAACGGTGACCTCTGGATGTTTATTTTTGACTTCTTCGCGTCTTTCTGCAACCAATTCCGCAATACATACTTTTTCAACATCAGGATGCATTCCGAATAAATCTACGAAATTTTTTGAAAAAAAGCCGTATCCCACAAATCCTATTTTAATTTTCATAATATAAAGCTCCTTATATTGTTTATTGTTTTATCAGTCGTTAATGTGGATCTGAATTCAAAGCCCACATAATTTTCGTAATTAAGTTTCTTTAATGTTTTAAGTATATTTTTGTAGTTGATTTCACCACTTCCAAGTTCATGTCTTCCTGGTGCATCTGCAATATGAATATGTCCAATAACATCAATATTTTCACTGATTGTATTTATCAAATTCCCGGCCATTAACTGTTCATGGTATAAATCGAGAAGCAGCTTAATATTAGGTGATTTAATCTCTTTGATAATATCTATAACTTCACGTGCTCTTGGTAAAAAATAGTTTTTTCTGTCAATGTCATTAAGAGGTTCAATAACAAGAGTCATATCTTCCTTTTCCGCAAATTCAGCAGCTGCCTTAAGAGATTCTATAATATTTTTTATTTGTTGCTTATAAGATAAATTAAGTTTTTCACCTATAAGAACAATCAATGCCGCAGCTTCAAGTTTTTTATAGATTTTACAACTTTCACTCAGAGAACTAATCAAGTCATCTTTTCTACCTGTATTTAATATGCCTCGTGAAAGTTCATCTGAAAGCTTTGGTGAAGAAGAATCAATATTGAAAACAGATACTCCAAGACCTGTCTTTTTAATTTTTTCGGATATTGCATCAATATTTTTATTGCTCCATTTCCAAAACTCTATTGCCTGTATATCGCACATTTTTGCAAATTCAAGTCGTTTTCCGAATTCCTCATTTGAAAAAAGCATATCAACACACACACTATAACGCAAAAAAGCACCTCCCTGTTATACTTAAAAGTATAACACCTGGAAAGTGCTTTTTCTATGTATAAAACATCTGATTATTTGTATTTTTCGACGGATTTGGGAATATCTTGCGATGGATTTACACCAAACTCATTCTTATACAACTTACTGAAATGTGCTAAATCATAGCAATTCACAATCTCTGAAACTTCTGAAACCGTATATAAACCGCTTGATAGCATTTCTTTTGCATGGTTCATTCTTAAGTGATTTTTATATTTAATAGGAGATGCATTGTTGTATTTTTTGAAGAGAACCCGAAAAGTTGTCGGACTTAAATTACACATCGACGCAAGTTTCTCGCTTGTAATATCTGATGTATAATTATTATTAAGATACAGCATTGCCTTATATATTTCTTTCGAACTGTCACCATGCTTTAAAGAGTTTTTTTCTCTCAGGCGAAGTATTGTATACAATATATGAAAGAAGTCTGACTGGAGCTCAATATTGGCATACAATCCGTATTCCGTATATTTTTTATAAGCATCCGAAAAACTATTGTTAAGCCCAGCATTTTTATCTTTGAGAATTAATATTGCTTCATTGCTAAACGAAATACGCTGACCGATATCGTTTAGCAATGTAAAGCCAAACAATATATATTCTCCCTCTTCCGGTTTTTCCCAGTATGATTCATATTCGACATCCGCAGGAAGATAAATGATATTTCCAGCACCTGCAGATATTTTTGTTCCACTCTTATTAATTAAGGAAAAGCTTCCTCTGTTTATGTGAAAAAAGCGATCAAACGGCAACTCGCCTATACTTCTTGAATATCTAATTTTGTTAGGAGTTCCGAAAAAAACACTGATTTTCCCGACACTGCAATTCCCTTTATTAATAGCTTCAATCGTTTTATCAAAACTTGTTTGTGACATTTTCTAAATTCATCCCAGCCTGAATTTCTTGTTTATAACCTTTAATTTAAGAGCTTTTGTAAAGTAATAAGGATTTGACCATCCCGTTTTATTTGCTATTTTAACTAATGTTAAATCAATTGTCAATGCCCTCCCTTGCTATGCCATCACATGACTATTCAACAGAGGACAGACAATGGTTCGAAAGGATGGTTATATTGTATATGAGCATACATGACGATCGAAGAAAAAAATTTGCATTTTGGAAACTTTTTATTACAAAACCTAAAAATACATAACGACAGAATTTACCGAAAAAATGACCTTATTATTTAAGAATACTAACTCACTGAAAACGGCAATGTTGTTGTCATTGCCGTAAAGACTTCCAATAAACAAAAGTGAGCCCACCATAATAAGTCGGTTATTAATTTAATTAAAATGTGCATTCTTGTCGATTGTTGTCAAATAAAAAAATGAAACAATCATAGCGATAAAGACTAAGGTTTGTCCGAGATATTATTGACCTTAATATCATTTATTTCCATCCTTTAAAGTTCCTTGACAAAAAACCGTAGCACCAAATGCCGCTTCTTCGGTATTTGCGGGAATTTCAATCGACATTTTAAAGGTTTCCTCCAAATAATGCTGTAATATCTTATTTTTCCTCACGCCGTTTCCCGAACCAACAAGATTTGTGCGCTTTTTCCCCGTAAGCTTTTCCATTTGCTCATAAAACGCATATAATTCACGGCACATACCTATAAGAAAACCGCGCGTCAACTGCTGAGGAGTAAAATTATCCTCGGTTATTTGCAATACAGCGCCCTTTACATCCGGCTCGCGTCTTGTGCCGCAAAAGCGCGTATCAACCGAAAGAGAGCAATTGTCTGTGTCTTCTGCTGCCATTTTATCCATAACAGAATAGATATTATCGGCTGTCACGCCGAAGCAATCAAGCGTTTTTTCAAAAAAGCTTTTAAGCAGCGCGTATGACCTGCCGCCGCAAAGGGGCGCGCCCACAAGCAGATTTTCGGTTTTTGAAAACGGGCGTATTTCACCCGCGGCAAAGCCGCTTTTTTTATCTGTCAGCACCGATACCTGACTGCCTGTGCCGATGTTTACAAGCACACTTTCCTTGTTTGTAACCGAGCCTAAAAAGCTTGCCTGATTATCCCCTACCGCCACGGTTACGGGTATTCCGTTGCTATCCGTTCCTATAACCTCGGGTTCGGCGGTCACTCTCGGCAGCATTTTCCTGTCACACCCTATTTTTTCAAGGGCTGAGCTGTCAAAATCAAAAGTTTCAAATGAATAAAAGCCCAATCCCGCAGCGTTGCTTATGTGCGTAACGGGCGTTTTGCCGCCTGTCAGCTTCATTGTAATGTAATCCTGAATATTGCAAAGCCCCGCGGCATTTACGGGCACACGACCGAGCTTTCGATTTACAAAATCCGTCACAAGCCCGTAGCCCGACGGTGCGTTAAAACCTGTAATATCAGCAAGGTATTCGGAAAATGTTGTATCATTATACTTTAATTCACCCGATTTATCCTGCCAGGTATAAAGCGGACTAACGGCGTTGCCCTCTTTTTCAATATAAAGTATTCCGTGCATTTGTCCCGTTACGCCTATCGCGTCAATCGGAGAAAATTCTTTTGCAAGCCTTTCCTTAATTGAAAAAACCTTTTCGATAATTGCTTCTACGCTTTGCAAGCGGTTTTCCGCAAATTCGGATTTTATTGCGGCACAGCTTTGTTCGGTTACGGAATGAATAACCCGTCCATCCTCGGCAACCACTGCGCTTATGCTTGTTGTTCCTATATCAAGACCTATTACACGCATCTCATTCTCCCATTTTGCAAAGCTTTAAATCGGTTATTTCCGCATTTTTCGTAAGGAATTTAATGTTACCCACCTTGAAATCGGGTCTGTTTGATACAAAAGTTCTCCCTGCACCTATCTCAGCGTCCATTACAAGATTATCTGATTTTTTCTCATAATGGAATATTATTTTAAGTGTATATTCATCTTTTAACTCTCTTACATTCGCAATGGCAAAATCATGCGAGTTAGTATGAATATTCTCGCTCGGTATCTGCGCGCAGCTTGTACGTTTTTCAGGCATTTCGGGTATATATTCATAAAGTGCCTTAACTTCTTCCGTAAAGCTGTTTATATTATCCGTTTCAAGTGTTTGCACCTTTTGCCGCTCTGTGTTCAATTCAAATACAAAGGGCTTTCCGCTGCCTGAAACCGCCAAGCCTACTCTGCCGTTTTTCTGCGGTTTTACCCTGCACTCTAAATAATACGAGGTCTTACCGTCAAGCTTTAATTCTTCGCCTGATGCGACTTTTTTTACCTCAGCGATTTTATCAAGCTCATCGGGATTGGGCGTCAGTTCAGGCATCCAGCGGATACCGAGCCTGCCACCCTCGTGCTGAACAAGCTCTCGGTGCAGCGTTACAAACGCCCAGCCCGAACCGCCAACCCAGCCTGCAAGGATATATCTGCCGCCGCAGTTTGCAACCATAGGCACGCATAAGCCGTCATAAATATCGTCGCCTACCGCCGCAAGGTCCTTAAAATCGTTATCGTTAAAACCGCTTTGCCAATAGCCCCTAAAGCCCATTATAATATACTTATAACCGTTCCATTCAAATATAGAGGGGCATTCGCTGCTGTTTCTGACGGGCGAGCTGTTATCAAACACCGGCATATCCGTGTCTTCCTTTTTCCACGGTCCGTCAATATCGTGAGCTTTCCATACGCCTGCCGCGCCATAGCCTGCGTACATAACAAGTCCGCCGTTTTCATCCTTATAAATACTCGGGTTTTCGGAACAATGTATCTGCTTTTTACCCTGCACAAAGTGAATACCATCGTCGGATACCATATAATTAGAACCGCTCGGGTACAGTCCGTTTTCTTTCAGTTCATCGTATGTGACGGCGCTGAAAAAGCCGTCTCTTTCGTAATTCTTTTCAAGCAGACGCGAACCAACCTTATCCCTCGGTATAACGCGATCGGTGTGAAATCCGTGTGAGTAATAATATTTTCCGTTCCAAAAGAACATTGTTCCCGTGCCGAAAGACTCCCAACTGTTTTGTATCGGGTAAATTTCACCGTAGTTTTCCCAATGAATAAAATCACGGGTAGTCATATGATATGTAGTATGAGCGCCTCCGCCGAAGCGGTTCCAATGGTGATGCCTGTCAAGCAACACTAAAAAATGATACACACCGTCGTGATAAAAATTGACTATATCTCCGCCCCATGTATTATATCCACGCGCAGAGTAAAAGGCTATGCTTTCATTCTTTGTTTCGGTCTTTTCTTCGCTTTCAAGCGATTTTATATTTCTGCATATACCGATTTCGGCACTGTCGGATATGTAAATATCCCCGTTTTCGGCTTTAAGAGAACCAAACGGGAAATTTATGTTTACAATTTCACCGTTCGCTATCCATGCAAAACGTGCGCCGTCGTACAAAAGGTATATTTCACTTTCCGCAGCGTTATACAGGTTAAGCGGCAGACCGAGTAACATATTGCGCACTTTTTCCTCTCCGTATTCCTGATGCAGCATTATTTCCGCCTCAATATACGGCGAATCGCCGCTTTCATCGGCGTAAACATTGTAATATTCACGCTTTCTGAACAGATCTAAAGCATTGAAATCTTCCGGGAAATGATACACTCCGGTTTCAATTTTAAGCGCGCCCGGTATTTCAAAAATTGTTTTTCTGTCACCTTTAGGCAGTTCTTTCAACCTTATTTTTATAATTATACCGTTACCAAGCTCGTCTTTATCCGAATTACCCGAATAATTCAATTTTTCCGGATAGTGCCTTATAAAATGTTCAGTAATTGTGCAATGCATATGCTACTCCTTAATGTATAAATTTTGTGTTATCGACTCCAAACCTTACAAAGCTGTAATTATCAGTCCAGACAGGTTTAGATTTATCGTCCGCCCAACCATATTCATCTGTAAATGTTGACGGACCCACATTGTAAATCTCGCCCTGCGGCTTGTGGTGCGGTCCCAGAAGATTGCGGTTGCCGGAAAGCAGGGTAATTTTAATCTCATTTTTGCCGTTTTTAAGGTATTCGGTTATATCGGCGGAGTACGGCGCGAAAATCAAAACTGCGGCTTTTTCGCCGTTCACCTCTAACCTTGCGGCAGGGGCGTTCAGCCTTTTAAGCGAAAGCACATATTTTGCGTTTTCTTTTTTGTTAACGGTAATACTTTCCGTAAGCTCCATAGCGCCCGAGAAAAACCAAAATCCGCTTTCGGTTATTTTTGAAATATCTACCGTTTTCGGCATTTCGGTCAGGGTAAAGCGTTTGCCTGCGAATATTGATTTGCGCTCGCCGTAGCTTATTTCATCTTCGGTCCTTACTCCGAACGAGCCTGTTATATAAATGCTTTCAAGCTCGGTATCGTATGTAAGCTTGTTTTTCTCGCTTTCGTGTATACCGGGTGTAAATAATACACGGTATACATCCTCGCTTTGGTAAAACTCGCCCTTTAATGTTACGGTGTTTTTGCCCGCCGTTACATACTTTGATATATTGCTTTTTCTTATGGACTTATCTACATAATATTCGTCATTCTTAAATTCAAAAGGCTTACCATTGATCAAAAATTCAAACCTTTCGGGCGTTTCGGCGCAAAGGCACATATTATCTGTCAAAGCGTCTTTTTCGGCATTGAACGAAAACTCAAGTTCAATCTTACAGGGCTTTTTAAGCTCCAAAAGCTTTCTTTGCAGTATTATTACCGCTGTTTCAGGCTGCCACTCATCCCCATCTATTCTGTATTTACAGAAATCAAGGGTTATTGAGTTTATTGTATCTTTTGATAATGCAAATTCGTTATCAAAACCTATATATTCTGTTTTTCTGTTATCTGCTTTTTCGGGCTTTATCGTTTCGGATGCTATAATCATAAAACTGCCGTATGGAGCAAACGTTAAAATATCATCCGTTTTTACTGCCTTTTCGCTTATTACATCATAAAGATAAATGCTATCTTCATTTGTGTTTATTGTTACTGTCTGCTCTACTGCGGAAAGATTCACAAGATAATAAATTCTGTTCCCGTTATCCGTTATGCGCTTTGTGTAATGTATATTTTTGTTTTCTTTGCCATCGGTTTTAATACTTGCAAAGCCGTATTCCTCTTTAATTGCTTTAAGGTTGGCTTTTTCGGCCTTAAAGTTATTCAAGCGATTATCTTTTCTTCCGTTTACAAGGCTCGGCTTTTCGTCTATAAAATACAGCTTACCGCCGTTTTTCGAAAATTCGATTAGCAACTTTAATGTGCTTTCTGAAATAGAAAGCATAAAAGGCATTATAACAGTGCTGTATTCACATTTACCTATAACAAGCTTATTATCTCTTACGCATCCGAAATGCTCCATTATGCTTTCGTCGCCGTAATGATAAAGCATATGGTTATCGCTCATCTCCGTCGTTATCTTTTCAAAATCGCTTTGCAGCTTGCTTATAGCGCTTTTGTCTTTTGGGTTTTGCATTATATATGCAGTCTGCAAGGGTTGTATGAGCAGTATAGGGGCTTCTTCATTTCCGTTATCAAGCAATGTCCCCGTTTTGCAGATGAATTCTGCAAACGGCTTATATGCCTCTTTAAACCACGGCAACTGATAAAATACCGATGCAGGATAATCCCTTTTTCTCTCACCCCTTAAAGAATATCCCTCAAGGTGAGGACAAAGCGAAGTTACGCCATTTACCATTTGCCACTGCATTATCCATTTAAGTTCATTTAAAGAGACATCCCAACCACAAAGCGCAAAGGATTCGGTAAGCGTTTTTCTACCTAATTGGCGGGCTACGCTGCCTAACTGTTTCGGTATAAAAGGCGTACCTATTTTTCTTCCGAGCCAGTCTATTCCCGGCTCATGAAAATATTCATAGCACGCCATAACGCCGCCTGTTGCACCAAGCTGAGAAACAAAGCTATCTTCAGACATCATATGACCAGTAAGCTCGCATTTATGCTCTGTACACCAATCATACATTTGCTTAATAAACGAGGTTCTGAACTGCTTTGCCGTCATATTGTAAAAATCCGAACGGAATTTTTGAAAACCATCAATTTCAAAGTATAATAGTGGCAGATTATCTGTAAGCGAATAACCGTATTTCTTTAAAAACAATTCAGGAAAAAGCGTAGACCACGGTGTTACATTTTTTCCGTACTGTGGCTCGTCAGTGAAAAAGCCCTTTAAAGATTTACCGAACCTATCGCCGAAATGCTCATAATATTTTTCGTGTGTTTCTTCTATAAAGCATTTAATTGCATTTGGATTAAAGGTGTCTACGTAGTAGGGATTTACTAAATAATACACGGCAAAACAGCCGTCTTCTCTTGTGTTTATCTTCTCGAAACCGTTATCTCTTATTCTGTAAAGACCTAGAAGATTTTCGGGCAACTCATCGCCTTTACTAAGAATAGTAGATAAAAGCTCTTTCTGCTGAAAATCCACACTTTTTTTAGGCACAATGCCATTTGCAAAGCCGCTCGGCCAGCCATTTTCATCGTATGCCCATGCTTCCATTTCAAGCTCGTCGGCTTTATCCATACATGCCTCTATACAATCGAACCAGTCTTCGCCCATATACTCGATTTTAAGTCCGCCCCTTGCGTGCATAAAAAAGCCTTCTATACCGCTTCTTTTCATAAGCTCTATCTGCTTTATGAGTTCTTCTTTTTCAAGTTTATCGTTCCAGCTCCAGAATGGTTTGATTTTATTGTTTTTCATTTCTTTCACTCGCTTTGTTTAGATGTTTCCGTTAAACGAAATCAGTTTTTAAAATAAAATGCAAAATAATTTAAATGTTTTGCCAATCTCATTCAGCCACTCGCTTAATTTGCCGCACTCAAAACAGATATACTCACCACAGGCATCGTAATATATACGAATTTCATCCTTTTTTCATAATAGCTACGCAGAAAAGCATGGTATTTTTGAGCTGTCAATTTCGTGAGACATGCCATTCGCGATTTTCTTTATATACACCGTGTATATTTTAAGCCATCCGACTTTTGTTTTTATATGCAAAGTTGGACCTTTATAGTTCGCAAACGAAAGCGGCGAATAAAACACCAGTTTAACTTGCCACACCCCGCGTCAATCCATAGAGTTGACATAAATATACAATCCTTATACAAGCTTTGCATTTTGCCTGAATTTTGCAGGCGTCATTGATTTCAGTTTTCTGAATGATTCGATAAAGTGACTGCTTGAAGAAAAGCCAACCGCCATTGCAATATCGGTAATACTCATCTTTGAATTGCTAAGCAGTTTCATCGATTCGTTTATACGAACCTTAGTTAAATACTTTTTAAATGGTACGCCGAAGGCTGCCAAAAACTTTTTTGAGAAATAGCTATAGCTAAATGAAAAGTGCTTGGCGACTTTAGCCAAGGTTGCGGTTTGATAATTTTCACTAATATAATCTTCAACCTCTTTGGTAGGAAATTTAACAGCGTTAAAAACAGTTGCATTTCTGCTGTCGTCGTTACGTTTTCTGAAAACATATGTCATTATTTCAAGTACGCCTGAACGCATCAAAAACTCATATCCGTACTGTTCACTCGAATAATTATCAACAACTTTTTTAAAAAGAGAACCTATATCAATGTCTTTCAGTTGTTTTGAAGAAATATATTCAAGCGCATCAAAAGAAGCCAGCACTGCCAAAAAATGTGTTCGAGAAAGCGAAACATCGCCATACGGGAAAAGTACAGAATGAGAAAACTTTATATAATATTGCTCCGAATCAGCAGTAGTAAAATCAATTCCATGCGGCATATTTGTATTTATAAATATTAAATCACCTGCTGACAGTCTATGTGATTCATTATAGGTGAGAACCTCAAATTCACCGCTTATACAGTATATCAACTCGTAATAGTCATGATAATGGTATTGCCCTGAAAAGCCTGTGGTTTTGTGTTTCCGATATTGTGCCTCAATTTGCACCGGTAAACCATGAACAACAGTGCTGCTTTGGTCAAACGCCTTCATATTAAAGTTCCGCCCTTTTAAAGTGATTTACTCTATTATTTAAGCAATAGAAATTTTTAATGCAAACATCTGCCTTTCTGCAGAAGCAACATATTAATGGTCACGCTCGGCAAAGCCGGTACTGACAATTTCGGCATTTTTATCAGTTAAAAAATAAACATATTCGGCAGCATTTGAGACAATCAAACCGTTTTCATATTCCTTTCATATCTGCAGACGATTATTCTGTTTTTTAATCCTACAGTTTTTAGTGTTCCTAGGTGATATTTAATATTATAATAACCATGGCAGTATTCATCTCATTCGTTAAGCAAAATAATTTTTCTCATAGTTTTCCTAAATGCCGGTAAATACAATTTTCTATTTACTTTTTTAGCTCATACAACAATTCACTCAATTTGCCCTCTGCCGAACCGATAATTCATCACATTAGCCGTAATGTATTCTTAAGCTGTCGCTCGACTCATCGGCAATAGCACCGCATTGAATAGCAGTACTTACCGTCTTTTTTATTTACGCCTTGAATTATTTCGAGCCAATCGTCCTTTGTCTTTATGGTCGAGATGGGACCCATTTCCCAGCGGAATGGATTCGGAAAAAATCAGTTGTCTGTACTTACCCCCAAAGATAAAATCGGGTGAAATTGTCTGCCGTGGCATATTTAGAGCCGGTAATACATTCCTCGCTGTACGGCACAGGAGTTTTCGGCTTTTTATCAATATCCGACCAATGGAACATTGTAACTCCATTTTTGTCATTGCAGGCAAAAACGCGGCAGGGATTGTGATTATAGTGCATTTTAACAAAATTGTATTTATTGCCTCAAGTGCGCTTTTGCGGTGTTCATTTACAAATACATTCGGCAGTCCTACAAGATCAGTATGTAAGCGACAAGCACCTGGTCAATTCCGTTGCCTGAGCATATCTGATACTTTATCATAGCTGTCTCATTGTACCAATATTCCTCTGCCCCATCATAATTATCAAACAGAGATTTATCCTTAATATCAACAAACTGTTCGTAATACTCTCCGTTATTTTCAAATAAAACGCGGTATTCTGTAGCAGTTTCATTTTCGCCGAGTTATTCGGCCATTTACGCTCCGGCAAGCGATACGTTGCCCGTTTCTATTCCGACAAGCGGAAAAGCTATTCTTTCGGTATAATCCAATATATATTTCTTCATTGTGTGGATTCCTCCATATTATAATTCAAATTCTTGGCATTCGAAATGCAAGCTTTACTCGCAAACCGCGGCTTCAAAATCCGTTGTTCCGTTTACCGATACGGTCTGCTCATCTTTTATGAAAAGTCGGTTGCCCTTTTTAACCGCCGCTCCGTTTATCTCTCCGCTGCCGGATATAACAACGGCAATGCGGTATTTTGTATTTGTGTTAAGCTGTGCGTTGTGCTTTAACAGGTACATACTGAATTTATCCGTTAAATCGTTGCCGAGTATTCTGTAAACATTTTCGGCGATTTCTTTCTTTTCGGGGCAGTATTTTTTCTTTAATTCCTCAAAGGAATAACACGTATAATCATAAACATCGAACATTTTTTTATAGCCAAGCCCCATATGAAGTCTTTGCTCGGGTATTTCCCTGCCCGATGGGGTAAAACGCTCGTTTACCACCATAAGGTCGCTCGGCTCCTGCAATTCTATCATAAAGCAGCCTGCACCTATGGCGTGCGGAACGCCGCCGTCAACAAATACAAAGTCGCCTTTTTTAACAGGCAAGCGGTGCAACATTGAAAGCATTTTTTCCGAATCGTTGTTATAAAACGCTTCCTCCCACTTTTTGCGTGAAGCGCCCCTTTTAAAGCCTATATAAACGCAGGCGTCATCAGCGCAGTTAAGAAAATACCAACATTCGGTTTTGCCGTAATTGCTGTTTAAAAAACGCTTTGCAAAGGCAAGTGTCGGGTGTGCCTGTATTACAAGTCTTTCGGCGGAATCAAGTAGCTTTACAAGAATTGAAAAATTATCGCCCGAAATTAAATCCTTAATCGTTTTTCCGTCCTCAGCAATACCCAACCCTTCGGTTTTACCGTTGGTGCTATCGTAAGCGAAGGTTACTGACGCAGTCCAATCCTCAGGGAAAAAAGAATCCGCAGGGTTTTCTTTTCCGAAAAATCTGTCAATATTTGCTCCGCCTTTGTATGTCCTTGAAACTCGGTTTTCCTTTACCTTAATTACCATTTTATTCGCCCTTCAAAACCAATAATGCTCCGCTGTTGTTTGGCATATCAATAACGCCGCTGTTATATTTAACTCTGTCGGAATCGGAATAAAGCTTTTCTATTCGCCACCCGTCCTTAACTGTCGGTTTTACCTGCTTTTTATCGGGAGAGCAGTTGCAAACGATAGCATAAACCGTATTTTCGTTTTCGGGATGCTCTGTAATTATAACCTCGCTGTCCGTATTGCAAAGAATATTGTTTTTTATTATATCCTTGCCTATCATACGATAAAGCTCGTAAGCCGGATTCTTTTGATAACTTCCTTTACTTTCAAGCATAAGCATTTCAAACGGTAAAGCCGCTGTTATTATACTGCCCTTGCCACGTCTGTATTCCCAAACAAAACCTTCGGAATCAAGCGAAACCGCACCGTGTGATTTTATCGTAAATTTGTATTTCGGATTAACCTTAATTTCCGAAATACCCGGTATGCTGAGATTTAACGCGCCGCCACTCTGCTCTCGGCTTTCAATTTCAAGACCGAAAAATTCTTCCATAAATGGTATACAGATATTATAGCTGAATGACATATATACTGTTGCTCCGTTTTCAACCCTTTCGGCAAGTTTTTTGTATGCGGCACGGTTTAAGCCGCCCTTTCTTATGGCTGACGGAATTAAATAGACCTTGGAATCGAGAATATCCGCCTCGCAGTATGTAAACTTTATCGGCAGACTCGCCTGAGCCGCCAGCACGCCTATGCTATGCGCAAGCTCGTAAAGCTTACAGTCTCTTCCCAGTATACATACGGCCTTTTCCTTAGGCTCCGATAAAGCCTTTATCGGGCAGGCGGCTTTAAACGCCGCAAAATCGGCTATGGCGCGACCTGTCGGATTTACCTTATAATCCGCCGTCATAACGCCATGCTCCATACCTGCCTCATCCCAGTCGTAAGGGGGAAACTCCATTTTGGTTTGGTCAAAGGCGCACCACCAAAGCAACGCTTTTGAATTATTTCCCCAAAGCAGCCACAAAACATTGCGCAGATGATCGCCGAGCATTTCAAAGGTCGAAAATGTTCTTCTTAAGGTTCCCACCTCTTCGGCGAAGGCGCCCGAATTTGAAATATCCGCGTAAAGCTGATTTTCCACAGGTGTGAGCAATACCCAACGCAGTGTATTCGGGTGGTCACAGTTTACATACGACCTCCACATCGGGTACGGATGAGAGGTAAGCACATCGCAAAGCTCCGCCTGATCATCAAATGTCCAGCTGTTATTACGGGAATCGTGGAGAGAAAGACTGTGCATTCCGGAGCAAACAGGTCTTGTGTTGTCCTCGGCACGGATAGCGTCTGTAACAAATGCAGACCAAGACCAAGCGGCGGTTCTTTCATCCGTTGCCGAGAGGCAGTTGCTCTCGTTTCCTATTTCCCAAGCGCATATTGCAGGGTGATGCTTCATTCGTTTTACAAAATAATGAATGAATTTCCCCTGCCACATAAGAGATTCGGGCGAGGTAAAATGGTCAAAACCGTCAACCGCCGGGGGATTATATATTCTGAATGTCATATGACCGTTAATAAGCGGCACTATAACCTTCATATTGTATTTTTGCGCTATGTCGCACAGCGTTTCAAAGCGCTCCATCATCGTTTCGTCAACGCCCGCTTTGCCTGCCTCGGTATTAGGTAACGGTCTTTCGCCTGTAAAGGCATATCCCCTTTTATATCCGCCCTTAAAGCAGTTTGAGCGCAATACCATAACCGGCTGAAAATCCGGCCATAAGGGGAACACCCTTAAGTATTTGCAGCCGATTTTCGCAAGATTTTTAATATCCTTTTCAATTACTTTCTCGTCCCATTCGGTCCACATTCTCGTCGCAGCGTTAGACGCCCAGTAATTAACGCCAAGCGCCAGTTCGCCTTCGGGAAACAAATTTCTACACATAAAAAGTACCCTCCATAAAATACAGAAAAATTTAATTACCTTTTTAAGTTCTTTCATAAGCTCGCTTAATTTGCCGAAAGCCACACCGATGCATTCGTCGCAAGCGCCGTAATAAATACGGATTTCGTCCTTTTACTCATCGGCGATAGCGCCGCATGAGAAGATAACATTTTTGGTAAGTCCGTCTAACTCATAAGGCTCGTTCGGGGTAAGTATCGGTTTATCAAGCACTCCGATAACCTTTGACGGATCCTCAAAGTCTAAAAGTATCGCGCCCAGCGAATAGCACCACTCGCGATTTTCTTTGTATACTCAGTGTATTATTTCAAGCCAACCGTCCTTGGTTTTATAGGAGGCGTATGTCCTACCTTATAGTTTGCAAAGGAAAGCGGCGGATAAAACAACGGCCTGTGCTTACCCCCAATAAATCATATCAGGCGAATAAGATATCCACATTCCGCCGGCGGAATGTATTGTTACATTTTCTATCGCGGTATCATCGGAATTTTTTATAAGAATTGAAATCGGTCCGTAAGAGCTGTGCCTTACACATATTATCTGACCTGCCGAAAGCTTTTCAGTTTTACCTTTCGGCAAATAAATTTCATATTTCCCCTCGCCTAAATACTTATAGCTACACCCTTTATGAGTATTTGCAAGAATTATTTCGCCTGCCAACATAGTGATTCTGGTTTTATCGGGGTCGGGGCAGTAATATTCAAGTAACCTGTCGAATGAGCCTTCGCTGTCGCAGGTGTTCTGTATCATAAATATTTCTTTTCCCGTCACCTTGAATACAGGAAATACGGATAACACGTATGAGCTTTCTGCATTGTTAACGCTTTCAACCGTTCCCGTTATATTAACCGGCGTGTCCGTTTCAAAAATGAAATTGCAAAGCTTTACTCCTTTGCACCCGAAAATATGAAAAACATCGCTGATGATGAGATAAATGAAATGCTTAAAATAGAAAAACTATTAAATACCTGCGATTCAACAGATAAGATTATTATAAACGGACTTTTGAATAAGCAATCATATGAAAATATCAGCAGAAAGTGTTTT
>CALWUZ010000208.1 GCA_944384845.1 uncultured Clostridia bacterium | reverse complement strand
GATCTAGAGTATTTATAGGCAAAATACTTGATGCGTTAGGAAAATGATAAAGGGAGGATAAAAGCGATGAGAAAACGCTCCGAGTATAAGAGGTACACAAGAAGCCGTGCCTCTAACGTGTTATATTTCGTTTTCTTGACAGCAATGGGTGCATTTTCTGTCTTGCCTCTTTTCTACTGTGTAATAACATCCTTTAAGCCTTTGGATGAGTTATTGGTATTTCCGCCTAAGTTTTGGGTAGAAAGACCTACATTAGAAAATTTCATCCTTTTACCAACGCTTCTTAACAAGCTTGATGTGCCGCTTTCAAGGTATGTGTTCAATTCTTTTTTCACTACTCTGACAGCAACGGTTTTACATATAATAGTTGCTGCTGCTGCGGCGTTCGGTTTTTCTAAATCTAAAATCAAATGCAGGAATGTGCTTTTTTGGATAGTACAGTTATCCCTGCTTTACAATGCATATACGCTTGCGGTTCCGCAGTATCTGGTGTTCAGTAATCTGAAAATGATAGATACATTACTCATATATATACTTCCTGCAATTCCGTCTTCGGTAGGTGTGTTTCTTATGAAACAGTATATGGAATCAAGTATACCCGAAGCACTTCTCGAAGCGGCGCGAATTGACGGCGCGGGTGTGCTGCAGATGTTTTTTAGAATAGTTATGCCTATAACCAAGCCTGCTTGGATGACTTTGTTCCTACTTTCCTTTCAAAGTCAATGGTCATATACGCCTACTGGCACGATTTTTAGCGAGGAGCTTAAAACTTTGCCATATGTACTTACATCTGTATCAGCCGGAGGTATAGCCCGTTCCGGTGCTACAATGGCGGCTACCGTAATAATGATGATACCTCCGATTTTAGTGTATTTTGTTACTCAAAGCAATGTTATGGAGACGATGAGCACTGCGGGTATGAAGGGATAAAGTATATTCGTTTATACTATGCGATTCTAAAATTAAAGAAGGGTGCTTTATAAGATGATAAAAAAACAGCTAACAGCTTTGAGCTTGATTTTTATTTTTATTTTTTCGTTGCGCTTGTCTGTATCTGCCGCTCCTACTGACAGTTTTACTCATTGGGATTTAACAGAAAACACAAAAAAGGCTGTATACACTAAAGACGTATATAAAAGTGATGCTGTGATAAATGCCAGAAGCCTTGGTCTGGATAGCAGTATTATTCAAGATATTGTTTGTGATAAAAACGGAAATATTTATATTTTAGCGGGAGACAGTCGGATACTTGTTGTAGATGAAAGCTATAAACTGATTAAAACAATTAGCGTAACAGGCTTTGACGGTCTTACGGTGGATTTTACAGATTCAAGGGGAATCTATATTTCAGAGGAAAATGACATTTATATCGGAGATACAAATAATGGGCGCGTGCTTGTTTGTGATGCAGAAGGCAAATTGATCAAGGAAATAATTCGGCCCGAGTCACCCATTCTGCCGGAGGATTTTGCATTTACTCCTACAAAAATAACCCGTGACAGCAAAGGATATTTATATGTAATAAGTGACGGCGCTTATTACGGAGCATTACTTTTTGATTCAAATTATGAATTTTTGAGCTTTTACGGAGCTAATGCTGTTGAAGCTACGGTGCTTTCGACTCTTCAGAATCTATGGGATATGCTTACCAAGAACGATGAAAAGCGAAGTCAGGAAATGAAGAAATTACCATATCAGTTTTTGGATATTGCGTTGGACAAAGAAGATTTTGCATATACCTGCACCGGGATCACCGCAGACGAGAGCGGTGTGGGTCAGATAAGAATGTTAAGTCCCGGCGGCTCTAATATTCTTGAAAAAAATTTTGGTACATCTGTTGTGGACTCAGGCGCATTTAATTTTGCCGAGTTTGATGTAGCGGTAAGACACGATAAAGATGTGCGGCAGAATTTTGTCGGAATTGCTGTGGACGATATGGGATTTATTTATGCTCTTGATTCTACTTACGGTCTTATATATGTGTACGATACCGATTGTAATTTAGTTACTGCTTTCGGCGGCGGTAAAAATTCAGGTGACCGTATAGGAACATATTCCGCTGCCTGTGCGATAGCAGTAAGCGAAGATAAAGTTTTTGTGGCAGATAGCCTGCAAAACAGCGTCACTGCTTATGAAATAACAGAGTACGGAAGTAAGGTCTTAGAGGCTCAGTCATTGACTCTTGACGGTGAGTATATAGCCGCAAAGCCTTTATGGCAGGAAATTTCAGGTCTTGATCAAAATAATAGGTTGGCAATGTCGGCATTAGGCAAAGCGGCTTACAGCGAGGGAAATTATAAGGAAGCGATGACCTACGCTAAAATGGCTATGGACCGTACCACCTATGATCAGGCTATGAAGAAAAATCAAGAAGCATTTATATCTGAAAATTTTGTGTTGATATTTCTTCTAATAATTACGTTTTTAGCAGGTATTGCGGTGCTTATTGCTGTTTCTAAAAAGAGACAGATTGTGCTTGTTAAAAATCAAAGGGTGAGTATAATGCTTAGCTGCTGTGTACATCCTTTCCGGAATTTTAATGATAAAAAAAAAAAAAAAATGGGTTCGGTTATATTGGCAGCTATATTGTCTGTACTGTTCTTTGTTTCGGCAGTTATCAATATGGTTTATAAAGATTTCCGTTTTACTTCATTTGATGCGGTAACCTATAACCCGGTTTATCAATTGGTAACCACCGTAGGTCTTATCTTGCTTTGGTCTGTTGCTAACTGGGCAGTAAGTGTATTACAGCAGGGGAAGGGACTTTTTAAAGAGGTATTTATTGTAACGTCCTATGCAATGCTTCCAATGATTGTATATAACCTGTTGTCAACAGCTGTTTCGTATTTTATTAATTCTTCAAGCGATGTGCTGCTCAGCGGTATGTATGTGGCGGCAATTATACTATCGGGAATAATTCTTGTGGTTGGAACAATGATTGTACACGAATTCTCTTTGCCGCGATTTTTATTGACTGCGATTTTGACTGTACTTGCTATGATTTTGATAGTGTTTGTACTATTTATGGTAGGTATGCTATTGTCTCAGCTTTGGCAATTTATAGTGACTGTAATTTTGGAAATTACATACCGGTAAAATGGAGGAAAAGGCGTGAGGAAAATAAAAAAATATATCATATATATGCTGAATCTCAGTCTTCTGCTTTTATCACTTTCCGCCTGTAGTACGGAAAAGGTCACAGTAAATGTTAAGCCTGAAAAATTTGAAGCATTAAATTCTGGAACTATTACAGAAAATCAGAAATATATTCTTGATTGGGACGATACACAGAAATGTATTTTACTGAAAAACAAGGAAACTTCACATATTTGGTCTACTTTGCCTTACAGTTTCTTTTTACAGAATGATACCAACATAAATTTAAGCTCCCCGATTTTTATAAATTATTATAATCCTAATGATGGTTCGCTTATGACTGCAAAGGCCTTTGCGGATTGTATTGAGTCAGGTAATCTTTCTGTAACAGAGGATAACGGTACTATCAGAATGGAGTTTTATTTTGATGATGCCGAAATCCTGGTTCCGTTGGTTATAAGCCTTAATGATAATTGTTTACAAGTTACGGTAAGGGCAGATGAAATAAAGGAATCCGGCAAAACTCAGCTTATTGATATTTCTGTATTGCCGTATTTTTGTTCAACCGTAAATTCTGCCGACCGTTCAAGCTATTTGTTTGTACCTGTTGGCAGCGGAGCTTTAATGTATACCGATGAAGATGTGCAGGAGTTTTCAAGAAGCTATTCAGGTGAGGTCTACGGTGAGGATGCGGCAAGATACTTATTGGACGATACTGCAAATGAAGAGCCTATCCGTTTACCGATATTCGGAGTTAAGGCAAATGACAACGCAATGCTTGCGATTATTGAAAACGGCGCAGAATCAGCAATTATCAACGCTGATGCAGGTAATTCGAGAAACGGTTATTCTACAGCTTATGCAACATTTACAGTTAGAGGTCATGATGAAACCGAGGTTAAGCGTACCGATTATTCCGACGCATTGATATATGCTGCAGAAATCAATAAAAAAGCTGTTTATTCGGTTTGTTATTATCCGTTGAGCGGTGAAAGTGCCGATTACAACGGAATGGCGGCGCTTTATAAGGATTATCTTACTAAAAAGGGAAGCCTTATCGATAGTGACGCAGAGCAAAGCGCATATCAGTTGAAGTTTTTGGGCGGTTCACTCGTAAATGATGTAATTTTAGGTGTGCCAAATACAAGAATGCAGTCGGCTACTACATTCAGTGAAGCTCAGGATATTATCAAAGAGTTATATGAAGAAACCGATGCAAAGCCTGAAGTTTTATTAAAAGGCTTTGCGGAGGATGGACTGGATATCGGTCGTATTGCAGGGGGCTTTGGCTTTTCTTCGGTTTTGGGCGGCAAAAAGGGATATTTAGCCCTCAATGAGTATAGTGAGGAAAACGGAATTTCTTTATTTGCCGAATATGATTTGATTCATTTTAATAACTCTTCTGACGGATTCAGCACCATCTTTGATACAGCGCTAACCGCCGGAAAGCAGCTGGCAGCATTTTTTCCATTAAAAAAGAATATTCGCTATGCCGACGAAAACTATTCTAAAGTTAGATTACTTCAGCGCTCGGTGCTTCCGAATGCAATAGAAAAACTTGTAAATAAAGCAGATTATGTTTCGGGGATTTCACTTACTGCTCTTGGAAGTATTGCATATTCTGATTACTCTGAGCAAACTTATTATGCTAAGGGAGGCACGGAAAAGCAGGTAAGCAATCTTTTGAAAGTTGTTAAGGAGAACGGTCATCGTATAAATATAGGTAAAGCTAACGGCTACGCCGCCGGAATTGCGGACAGTATTTCTGACGTGCCTTTAACCAATGGGGGATATTTTGGATTAGATGAAAGCGTTCCTTTTTATCAGATGGTTTTTCATGGCTTCAGTACGCTTTACAGCACTTCGCTGAACCTTTCTGCTGATTGGTGCGGAGAGTTGCTTTATGCAGTTGAAAGCGGTGTATCTCCTTCCTTTACTGTAACCGCAAATGAAAGTAAGGCTTTGGCGGATACCTTGTCAAACGAATATTATGGCTCGGTTTATTCGGGTATCAAAGCAGATATTATCAGTGCTATAAAGAGTACTTCTGATTATTTTGAGCTTGTAGGCGACCGGAATATAGTATCTCACAAGATTTTGGATTCGGGAGCTGCTGTTACTCAATTTTCGGGCGGTATTACTGTTATAACAAACCACAGCGAAAATGATGTAGAAATAAACGGAACTAAATTACAGGCAAATTCCTTTTCTTATACAAGCGGAGGAGTCACAAAAACCTGTAATTTGACGGGAGGCGGGCAATAAATATGAAAACGAAAAAAAGCCATGGAATAGAAACAATTAAAAAGCGTTACGGTATGGCTTTTGTCGCGCCTTGGGTATTTGGTGTAATTGTTTTCGTACTCGTTCCCTTGATTACTTCGCTCGTATATTCTCTGAGTACTGTAACGATAGGTTCAAATGGGCTTGAAACCGATTTTGCCGGTATAAAGCATTATAGAAATTTATTGTTCAGTGATGCAAATTATACTGACCTGCTTGTAAAATCTATCACAGATATTTTTACTTCACTTCCGATAATAATTGCTCTTTCTCTTATATTTGCGATTATTTTAAATCAGCAGTTTAGAGGCAGAATGCTAATGCGCGCGGTATTTTTTTTGCCGGTTATCTTTGCTTCGGATGTAGTTATGAGTGTTATGAGCGGCGACACCTCAAGCGCGAGTCTTTCGGCAACGCTTAATGATATGAGCGGCAGCAATATGGCATATATGAATGCAGTGGATTTTTCTGAAATTCTTCAGCGGCTTAATCTTCCTGCAGAACTTAATAACCTTATGGAAGAGTATTTACAGGAAACCTTTAATCTTATCTGGAGCTGCGGTGTGCAGACCCTGCTCTTCATTGCAGGATTGCAAACGATTTCCAAACAGCTTTATGAGGTTGGAAAAGTTGAAGGTGCCACTGCTTGGGAGAGCTTTTGGTACATAACAATTCCTATGCTCAGCAATGTGACTATGCTGGTTATATTTTATACGATGATAGAACTTTTCATTACTAAAGGTGAATTGGTAATAACAGCATTAAATGATATGCGTATTTACGCTATATACGATACTACCTCTGCAATGCTATGGCTGTATTTTTTAGTAGTAGGAATAGTAATCGGTGTTATCTTCCTGTTATATAAACAGTTGATTCAGAAAAGAATAAATTAATAACTAAAAATAACACTGCTGAAAATACAAGTAAAGGAGCGTTGATATAGTGAGGGTTAAGCTCTTAAATAATTTAAAAAGATTTATTTCCCCTATTTTTATGATTGTTTTTATGGCGGCTTTTACATATATACTGTTTTATCCGGTGCTTTATATGTTAAGCAATGCTTTGAGAACAACTGTGGATTATATAGACCCAACGGTACAGTGGGTGCCAAAGAATTTTACATTGCAGAATTTTAAGGATGCAATAGTAGCAATGAATTTCGGTGAGTCATTCTTAAATACCGTAACTTTGGAAATGGTGAGTGCTCTGCTGTCGGTATTTTTTTGCGCAATATATGCATACGGCTTATCACGATTTAACTTCCGTTTCAAAAAGCTGCTTATTTTTGTTCTGATATTAATTATTATGCTTCCCGATGTTATGTTGGTAATTCCAAGAGTGGAAAATTTCCAGCATCTTGATTTCTTAGGCGTTTTAGGTCTTTTTGATAAGCTGACGGGGATTGATTTAAGACCGAATATTATGGGTACACCGCTGACCTTTTATTTACCGTCAATATTCGGCGTCGGGTTAAAGGGCGGTATGTTTATATTTATCTATATGCAGTTTTTTAAGGGCTTGCCTGCCGAGCTCGAGGAAGCTGCTTGGATAGACGGCGCAGGACCTCTGCGCACATATTTTCAAATAATTATTCCATCTTCAACAACCCCGATAGTAACGGTTTTAGTATTTTCTTTGGTATGGCATTGGAACGATTATTTCCTTGCTCTTATGTATACTACAGAGAATCTGCCGTTAGCGGTTGTTATGCGAGATATTCAGCAATATATTTTCCTTTCTTTCGGTGAGGCAAACGGAGCCAGTGCATTGATATTCGGTGTTCCGCCGGCAGCCTGTCTCTTGTTTATAGCTCCAATAGTTGGAATTTATATGTTTTTACAAAAATATTTTGTTGAAAGTATTGATAGAGTAGGAATTGTTGGTTAATCCAATAAAATATTAAAATTAAAAGGAGAATTTAAAATGTCTAAAAAATTCTGTTTTAGAGCAATAGCATTGATGATTTTTGTTTGTTTGCTTGTGCTGCCGTTTTCGGCCTGCAAGGACAGCGGGAATATGTCAAGCGAGCCTGTGGGAACGGCTGAGTCTGATGCAGGTACAGAAAGCAATATGCCGCAGACCTCGTCAGACACTGCAAGCGGTGAATCACAGAGCAGTTCTGCATCTCAGCTGCCGCCTACAACTATAGATGACAGTAAGCCTAAGACCTCTCTTTCTCGTGATGAGGTTATAGCTAAAATGCCTGCTTCGCTTAGAGGTACAACTATCAAGTATATGTATTGGTGGAATCCTAAGGAGCAGATGGAAAAGGATGCAATAGCAGCATTTGAAAAGGCTACCGGAATCAAGGTAGAGCCAATAGTTGCCAGCTATGAGGAATTTACAACTCAACTTGCCAGTAAGGTGGCGTCAGGCGATTCTCCCGACATTGTACGCCTGCTTGGTAATTCTACCGAGCGTACAAGCGCCTTACAGCCTATTACCAACAGCGGATTCGATTTTAACGATACTGCTTGGGATTCACAGGTAATGAAGGATTATACCTTCAACGGCAACTGCTATGCAGTGAATCTTAAAAACAGTGCAATTATGGATTATGCGGTAATCTATTACAACAAAAATGCATTAAAAAATGCCGAAATGGAAGATCCATACACTATTTGGGAAAAAAATCCTTCTGAATGGACTTGGTCAAAGTTTTGGGCAATGTGCGATGAATTTTTGAAAGCAAATAATAACCGCTCAGGATATTACGGTGCAACCTTTGAATATACCGAAGCTTATGTAAGAGCACTTGGAGGCTACGGTTTCACTTATGATTCCTCAAAGGGCAAATTTGTAAGCGGCATATCCAATAAAGCAACAGAGGTCGGCTGGCAGAGAACACTCGACGCTATGAACAAGAAATGGCTTGTTTCTTCACACGATGTTACAGCCTTTGATAACGGTAAAATTCTTTTCTTCTGGTCCGGACCGTTTTCCGCAAGAACTGCCGACAACCGTCAGCAGGCACTTAAAAAAACCAATGCATTAGGTATTGTTCCTATTCCTACAGACTCAAAGAATCAAACTCTTTATGAATACACCGCTTTCGGTATTCCCGAGGGTGCTAAAAATGCTGCGGCTGCTCCTTATTATCTGCGTTATGTTCTTGACCAGAGCAGCTATGATATGAACAAGGTTTGGTACAGTGCCGAGGCTAAAACTGTTATGGATTATGCAGCTTCAAGCGATAATATCTGGTATGGAAATTCATATATTCCTTCATTAGAGTCTACTTTGAAGAGCGGCGGTTCCGCTCAGGTTCAAAGTGTATTAGCATCATTCAAAAATGTTGTTGATTCAATAGTAAAGGATGAAAACAAGCGTATTACTTATTATGATTAATAAATTCTAAAGATTACAGAATTAAATATTTTGTATCAGGGAGACAGACATGAAAAAACAAATGCAAACAATAACAGCAATTTTTTTGGCTTGCTTAATGCTTTTGTCTGTGACTGCGTGCCGTAAGGATATAACAGAGGGTAACAGCAGCGGTATTCCTGCTTCAAGCGTTGATTCTTCAGTTTCTTCAAATGATACTTCAAGTGAAGATACTTCGAGTGATTTGACTTCAAACGATTCAGAAATTATTGTTCCGCCGCAGGATACTGCTTCCTCCACAGATACCTCAGAGATATTAACTGAAACAAAGACAGAAGTAGATGCTGACGATAAGGCTTATGTTAGAAATCCCGCACCGCTTTCCAGCCCGATGACAAGTAAGTTTGACTCTCAGGCGGACGCAATGCGTAATAAGGTCTTGAATGCTTCAGATGCCTTGCCTGCTTCTGTTACGGGAAAAATATGGTATATATCCAATGATGGCAGTGACCGCAATTCCGGCAACAGTAAGAATGATGCCTGGGCTACTATTGATGCTTTGAATTTTTACGGAAATAAAATTAACTCGGGAGATGCAGTTCTGTTTGAGCGCGGCGGTGTTTACAGAGGTACGTTCAATGCCAAAAGCGGGGTTTATTACGGCGCATACGGTACTGGTGACAAGCCGTGTATTTACGGATCAAGTCAGAATTATGCCAAAGTAAACTGGAAGAAAAAATTTGGAAATATTTGGATATGCGATACCTATATTCCGGACGATGTCGGGACCATCATATTTAATCACGGTGAAATGGTAGGCTA
>CALWUZ010000207.1 GCA_944384845.1 uncultured Clostridia bacterium | reverse complement strand
CAGGAAGCGGCTCATGGCGTATGGAAACAAAAGACTGCTTCCCGTTCAAGCAGAATACCGAATATGAATTTTCGTATTGGGTAAAGATAGAGGGCGAAAACGGGGCGGCACGTCAGTTCCTGGCTCTTCAGATGCTTGATGCAGATAAAAATCCGGTTCCGGTTAACGGATATTCTTATGTGCATCCGTTTATGCTGCGCGAAAATACCGACGGCTGGCAGAAGATTACATTTAATATTAAATCAGAGGATGTTGATCCGAACTGCCGGTATATAAAGCTTATACAGAATATAGACAGCGACTGTGCTGTGCCTGACGGAAGTTCAACAATTTATTTCGGCGAAATGACGATGAAGGAAATTCTCGGCGATCAAAGTGTTATATTTATACCTAATTCCAATTTCAAAAGTGCCGCCGGAGCTTCCTTTGACAACTGGAAATTATCTACCGATATAGAGAATACTACTCAGAAAATGGATCCGGAAGGCTATAACGGCAGCAAATCTCCTATGCTTGTAAAGCCGGGAGCAGGACAGTTTATAATGCTGACGGAATCCGAAATTCCGGTAAAGCCCGATACAACCTATGAGCTTTCGTTTGCGGCAAAAGTAAAGGGTAATCAAGGAGCTGCAAGGTATTATCCTGGTATACAGCAGTATTCCAAGAGCGACGGCAGCTTCCAGGGGTGGCTCTTCCCCAGGATTGATTTCGGAAACCATGATTGGAAAATCATTAAGGTGCGGTTTACCACCGGACCCAAAACAGACTCTATTCTTTTGCAAATGACTCTGGACGATTTGGAGAACGGCTCCGGCATATTTGACCAGGAGGAAACTGTTTACGCTTCGTTCGACAATATAACTCTTACTGAATCTGAGCCGTACGATGCAAGAAGTAATTTCAGCTTTGAAATAGGAGACGATTACCCCGAAGCATGGAATGTACACGAGGCAGCAGATTGCAGTATTTCGTTAACAGATAAAGACGGCGGTCTCCCGGGACATGGCCGCGGAGTTCAGTTTGACGTGAAATCTAAAAATCCGGACGCGGTTTATGCACAGCTTTATTCATGGCCGCTTGAGGTAAAGCCGAATACGACATATATGCTTAAGTATTTTGTAAAGCAGGATGCTACGTACAGCGGCAAAACCGTAGGTCAGGTTTATCAGGCATATTCAAACGGCGCAGAGCCTCCGAGAACATTCTGGACAGAGGACTACCTTGTTACTTACGGTACCGAGGGTTGGACCGAGGTAAGAGTGTTTGCAAGAACGCTTCCGGATGTTGACCGTGCCGAAATAAGATTTTTCTGCTACGGAAGCGATACTCTTTCAGTAGTTGACGAGGTTAGCTTTGAAGAAATTCCGGAAGACATGAACTTTGACTTTGAAAATACTGAGCATGATGAGATTACCGACAGGGAAGTTCCAATCGGCTGGTCTTTTGGTCAGAACCGTGACAATAATCCGGAATTTAAAACTGATACCACATATTATCACAGCGGCTCGAAGAGCGTTTATCTCCGCAAAAATAACCTGAATGATTATTCGGTGCTGGAATCCGGTAATTATATTAAAGTTACCGAGGGTGTTACATATGAATTTTCAGGTTGGTTCCGCGCACGCAATTCGATAGACACCAGGCTGAAATTCCAAATGGTAGGCTATGATGAAAACTACTGGCCGGTGCAGACCTTCTACGGTCCGAGATATGTGCTGAGCGGAAGCAGTGAAGCGAGTGAGTGGCAGCAAGCTAAATATTCAAGACAGATAACGGAAGGTAAGGGAATCAAATATGTCAAGCTTTCACTTTATGTGGAACAGGGCAGTGCTGAAATCTGGTTCGATGATATTACCTTCGGCGAGGCGTACGCTTCCGGCAAGAGCATAGTGGATCACGGCGATTTCCATGCCGTAGACGAAAAAGGAAATATTTCCGGATGGGAGCGCCGCAGCGTTTCCGGCAACCCGCAGTTTGCCATTGAGGAAGGCAAGGGCAAAATTACCTTAAATTCCGGCGATGAGGGATATTACGTTTATAACTCTGAATTCCTGATGCCGGGTTATTCCTATAAGATTTTAGGCAACTATAAATCCACAGGCGCTGCAGAATTATCGGTTCAGTATCTTGATTACAATGAAAACGTAATGCCCGGACTCGAAAAGTCGGTTAAGCTTCCACCTTCATCAGACTGGCAGCTGTTCGAGCTTGATGTAGTAGCGCCGAGCGCGACAACTGCTGATATACTTTTCGGCTCTTCTGCAAAGGGAGAATATTATATAACTAATATTTCTATTGTTGAAACAGGAGCGCCTCAGTCCAGCTCTTACTGGGAGTCAGACTGGATATGCTATCCCGACTCTTATGTCTACGGGGACGGAATTGCGGATTACCATTATTTCAGGGATACGTTTTATCTTGAGGATGATGTGACCTATGCGCCTTTACAGATTACCGGCGACGACAGATACGCACTTTGGGTAAACGGTCAGTATATAGGTGCTACCAGAACCGATATGACAAACGGTGCATGGAACTATGTTAATACCTATGACCTTGTTCCGTACCTCAAGAGAGGCAAAAATGTAATAGCGGTTGAACACTATAATGTTCACAGCTACAGCGGATTCATTTATTACTGCAAGGCAACATATAAGAACGGTTCGCAGGTTAAAATCATGTCGGAGGGCGGAAAACAGCGCTGTTCCGATGTAAAGACGGAAGGCTGGAATCAGGTTGATTTTGACGACAGCTCATGGCTTACGTCATTCAGTATAGGTAAGCCTCCGGTTTCACCGTGGGGCAACCTCGCTTTTGACAATTCACTTTATGTTGACTGCCTGCTCGATGTGGTCGATTTCAATTATCCCGAAAATGTTAAAAAGAACGAGACAGTTGAATTTGATGCAACCTTTAAGCTTTCCAGAGCAGTTGAAAAAGATTTTGAGATAAAGATAAATTTCTGGAAGCGAAACACCATTGATAATGTTGCTACGGCGGTGCTGGATATTGTATCCGGAGGCAGTCCGACAGAATGGCCGGTCGGCAAAGAATTTACAGTCAGGTTTAAGACTGTTGTTCCTAAATATGTTGATCCCGGTGTCTATACCATTCAGCTTGATCCTAACTTTATTCAGGTGAATAATGCGGATGTTTTTGAAAATAAGATAATAGACACAACGATAGAGCAGGATGCCTCCGAAGTGCCGATGAATGCAAAGATGGAAGTTCGCGACGGCAAACCCACCGTAGTTATTAACGGAGAGGAACAGGCTTCCATATTCTATATGCGTCCGGAAAGCCAGTCCGTATTTGAGGCGACTAATCAGAACAAGATGGTTGAATCAGGTATCGAACTGTATTCCGACTGTAACGGCTATCTCGGCAAAATGGAAATCTGGCAGCAGAACGGCATTAATTTTGAAAAATTTGATCAGGATATACTTCAGACCCTTTCCGCCAATCCCGATGCCAAGCTTCAGGTGTCGGTATGGATGCAGGCGCCGAACTGGTGGCTGCAGAAAAATCCCGGACATCAGTCGGTAGGTCTCGGCAAGGACGGTCAGGTATATACCGAGGACTTCGGAGTATCTCCCGCTTCGGACCTCTTCCGTGAGGAAGCAGGAGAGGTGCTGCGTCAGCTGGTACAGCATGTTATAGATGCCCCTTACGGCAATCAGGTTTACAGCTTCCGTATTACCATGGGTAAAACACATGAAGCGATAGCGCCCGGATACGATGAATTCACAATACCGGATTACAGTGAAATTGCCGGAATTAAATATAAGGAATGGCTAAGGGAACGCTACGGAAACGATGTTTCCGAGCTGAGAAAGGCCTGGAATAATGACACTGTAACCTTTGAAACGGCTGAAATACCTACCGTTCCGGAGCGCGCGAGCTCAGACTATGTCAGCATCTATGACCCGGCATCACAGCGTAACTGCTTGGATTACGGTCTTTTCCTCAGTGATGTTATTGCCGAAGATTTAATTTATTTCTCGGAAATAGTAAAGGAAGTTACGAACAATACAAGACTGGTCGGCACGTATTTCGGATATATCAATTCATTTACGGCAGCTCATGCCAGTGCAGCGGCGCACAATTCAATTGAAAAAATCCTTAACTGCCCGACTATCGACTGGATTATGAGCCCGCTCAACTACGGTGAAAGAGATTTCGGCAATTCCAGTACTACAATGACAGTTATGGACGGCGCTATGGCGCACGGTAAGCTGGTATATCTTGAATGTGATAACCGAACGGTGTTCTCCTATCCGAACAACGGACGTCAGGAAGAAGCTATGTCTAATATTTCAATGGGTGTCTGCTACTCAATGAAGGAAACCATAGCGCAGCTGAAGAGAGATTTTGCTTATGCTTTGAGCCACGGCGCAGGCATGGAGATATGCGACCTTTGGGGCGGCTGGTTCACGGACAGCCAGATATGCAGCCTGCTTAGAGAAGTTAAAGCAGAGATGGATTTCGCAAACAATATTGACTATGAGTCGAAAGCCGAAATAGCGGTTGTGCTCAGCGACAAAACAAATCTTTATACAGTGTTTAATCAGGAGAATATCTATCCGATGCTTTATTCACTGTGGAATTCCCAAAGACAGAATCTTAATACCTCCGGCGTGCCTTTCGATACTTATACGATAACCGATGTGGCAGAGGGTAGGGCTAATGATTACAGTGTTTATCTTATGCTTTCACCGTTTGAGATAAGTGCAGAAGAGCGTGCGGCTATTGATGCCAATCTGAAAAAGGACGGAAAGACCGTCATATGGCAGTGGCTGTCCGGAATTTCCGACGGAAGCAAGCTTGATGTTAAATTAATGAAAGAACTTACCGGATTTAATATCGGTATGGAAGTGCGCGAGGGTTCAACACAGGTGGAAATCAGCGATGTTGACAGCCCCTTTACTAAGGGTCTTGCCGGAAAACGCTACGGTCTGGATTTGAATTTGCCTTGGATTAAAACCGGACCTATAACTTATGTGGATGACCCTGATGCGATACCGTTGGGTACGCTTCTTGACGGCGGAAAAACAGGTCTTGCGGTTAAGGATATGGGTGACTGGACTTCTATTTACTCAACAGCTACCAATATTCCCAATGTAATGCTTAATAACATTATTAAGTATAATAACCAGCATGTTTATTCCGATAACCGTGAAGATGTTATCTGGGCAAATAACCATTATGTAATGCTTCACGGTGTTTCTCCGAGGCAGAAAACCATTCATCTCGACGGCAATTATTCGGTTTACGATGTATTCGCGGGCGAATTTTATTCAATGGATACCGATACAATTTCCTATAATCATAAGGAAATTGATACTAAGGTTTTCCGTCTGATGACTCCGAATACCTATGCAGTTACCGCAAATGTAAAAGGCGGCGGCGGAACAATTTCTAATTCCGGACTTACAGAAGTGCCGGTTGGCGGAAGCTTTACAGCGAAGCTTACTCCGAACGAGGGCTACGAAATCAAGTCGGTTACGGTTAACGGTAAGGAAGTAAAGGTTTCCAACGGAAAGATAAGCTTTGAGAATCTTTCTGAAAATCTGGTGATTGAGGCAAGATTCAGCCCGATACCCGGTGTGACGCCTCCGGTAGAACCTGAAAATCCTGTAAACAACGGCGAAAACCAGAATAACAACAGCAGGCCTTCAGCCGGCGGTTCGGAGAATGAGATAATCGATAATGAAACTCCGGATGACGGAAATGACGAAACATCCGACGGCTCTAAAACCCAAACGGTGCGCAGGAAGATTGTTACCGAAGAGATAGATGTTCTTATGACCGTTCTGTTAATTGCCGGAATAGTTCTTCTGATAATTGCAGCAGGTATTATCCTTTATTTCATTATTAAAAAGAAGAAAAAGGACAGAAAGGAAGCAAACCTACAATGAAGAAATACATAAAATTTTTATCTGTCATTGCGGCATTCAGTATGGTTTTCGGCACACTTTCGGGCTGTACTAAAAAGACTGAAACATATGTTGATTCAACATATGTGATTGACGACGGAACCGGAGGAAATTCGGACGGTGATAATTCCGGAAACAGCGGAGATGCGAGCGGTAATACAGGCTCCGGCAGCAGCGGAGCAGGCAATACAGGCAGCAGCGGCGGAGCAGACAATACAGGCAGCAGCGGCGGAAGCGGCTCCGGCAATGCCGTATCCGAAAAAAAGCTGAAGGGCAAGCTGGAGCTTCAGATATGGGTAAACGGCTCTGATACAAGCCGCGTATGGGAAAGAACCGTCAAGGCTTTTGAAGAAGCCAATCCGGATTTAAAGGTTGACCTGAGAATGGGTATCAATGTCAATACCCAAATGCAGACAAGATGGATGAACGACAATCCGCCCGATCTTATACTTCTGGACGGTACCGGAATACCTACTGATACATTCCAGGAGGAAGGAAAGTTTTACGATCTGACAAACTTTTTGAAAACAGCTAAGGTATACGGTGAAGATAAGCTGATTTGGGATAAGCTGGATCATGACTGTATAGAGCGGTTTACAGACGGTAAGGTATATAAGGCGCCCATAATGACTACGCCTTACGGTATCTGGTATGACAGTGAATTTCTTAAAGAAAACGGTCTTACGGTACCTACCGATTTTGATTCGCTTATGAGCTTCGGCGCAGCAGCCAAGAAAAAAGGCATTCCTGCGCTATGCTATCCCGGAGTTCATGCGGCTTATCTCGGTTCGGCGCTGATTATGCCGGCAATGGCTGCATACGGAAAGGATTATTTCTATAAGGCTTTGGAACTGGATGATCCTAATCTTTTCAAGGGTCCGGAATTTAAGGCCATTATGCAGAGATTTATCGATTTTGTAAAAGCAGGATATGTAATGCCCGGCTCGGTACCGCTCAACCATATCAATGCGCAGATGTCATGGCTTAATCATCAGGCGGCGCTGATTCCCTGCGGTTTATGGCTGGAGACCGAAATGGCTTCTGATATTCCATACGGCTTTAATATGGAATTTTCACCTGTATCGCTGACAGAAAAGGGACAGCCGCAGGCAACGGTTCTTTCCGGAATAGGTGTTGCGGTTGCTCAGAAGGGTAAAAACAGAGATAATGCCCTTGAATTTCTGAGGTATCTGTACAGGGATGAAGTACTGCTTGATTTTGTAGAAGTCAATGGATATTTAAGCTCCTGCAATATTGATATTTCCAAAGCCAAGCTTAGCAAGGCTGCCAAACAGGCGTTGGATACATTAAACGATCCGGCTGTTACCAAGGTTTACAAAGTTAAATCATGGGGAACGATGGAGTCTGAACTCGGCAATGTGATTAATGCTATCGTACTTGGCGACATAACAAGTGCTGATGAAGCCTGTGCGCGTATGGTCAAGGAAGCTGAGAAAAATAAAGGCTAAATACTAATCACTCCGGCATAAAACATTAAGTTTTATGCCGGAGCAACTGAAAACAAAGATTACGTTTTAGGAGGCCGTGTCTTGAAAAACAGTTCAGCAGTAATAAAAAGAAAAAATCCGAAAATGACGGCGTCAAAAAAATTATTTATTATTATATTCGGACTGCCGACCTTCTTATTATATTTTTATATTTCTATACTACCTATGCTGAAATCGATAAGGACAAGCTTTTATGACTGGTCGGGCTACAGCTCGGATATGACATTTTTGGGGTTTGACAATTATAAGGAAATACTTTCAGACACTATTTTTCTTAAAGCGATGGTTAATGATTTAACCATTATTTTCTGGAAAGAAATACTTATTACCGTTCTCGCGCTTCTGTTTGCGCTTGCGGTAACGCGCTTCAAGCTGAAAAAGCCTGAAGTGGCGTTTATCAGATTTCTGTTTTATATTCCGGATATCCTTTCAATTATTGTTATTTCTACAGTATGGCTGTTTATATTTAACCCGAACGTGGGATTGCTGAACGGTGTTTTGCAGGCACTGCATTTGGATTTTCTCATTCCGGTAAACGGCTGGCTTACCGGCGGAACGCTTATGCCTTCAATTATTTTTATTGCCGTCTGGAGCGGTATAGGCTATTTTATGATTGTGCTTATAGCGGCAATCAACGATGTTCCGAAAGAACTTTATGAAAGCGCCGAAATTGACGGCGCCGGTCAGTGGCGTCAGCTTATTTACGTTACAATTCCTAACATATGGTCTCAGATCAGATTCGTTATGGTAACTATTCTTTTTTCATCTATCTCCTCAAACATGACTCTGATTATGCCGCTGACAAACGGCGGTCCGGACAATGCTTCTATGGTTATGGGCTTATATGCTTATACAGTCGGTGTCGACCCGGCTGTCAGCCGTGTCGGATACGCAAACGCGGCTGCTGTAATACTGATGATTATAAGCTTTACGGTAAGCTTTGTATTTAATCATTTGCTTGCGAAAAAAGATGATAAATAAAGAAAATTTTTTCGATGACCGCGGCGGTTGCACCGACGCAGAGAAACGGAGCTGAATGAGATGTACCGAAAAAAAGCAAACAAAAAAATAGGCCGTTCTGTGGGCTCGGCTTTTGCAAGAACCGGGTTGCGTATTTTCTTGCTCTTATGGAGCATAACTATTTTACTTCCTATTGTATGGCTGGTTTATTCATCGTTTAAGGATAACAGAGAATTTTACGCCAGTCCGTGGACGCTGCCCTCGGAGCTGCGTTTTGAAAACTATGTAAGCGCCTGGGACAGCGCTAATATTTCAGCGTATTTTTTAAACAGCATAATTCTTGTCGTCGGCACGTTGTTTTTATTTACGCTGCTGGTAACTACAACCTCGTATATTCTGGCAAAATACAAAACCTTTTTTACAAAAATATTTAAGGTATTTTATTTCTTTGCCATGATGATACCCTCCTCTCTTTTGCTGGTTCCTTTGTATTTTCAGTTTTATGAGCTTAATCTCACAAATAATCTTTTCGTTTTAATGGTGATTTATGCCGTTCAGGGCATTCCGCTGCCTATTTTTCTCCTGTCGGAGTTTATGGCTAATATTGACGACGCCTTTATAGAGGCTGCAACGATAGACGGCGCAAGCGAGTTTGTCATTTTTTCGAGGGTTGTACTGCCCTTTGTAAAGCCGATTCTTTTCTTCCTGTGTCTTGGAAATATAATGGGCACCTGGAATGAATATGTTACTGCCCTGACCTTCTTGAAGGATGAGGCGCTCTATACGGTTCCGATAGGTATTTCATATCTGGTGAATCAGATGAATTACAGGGTCGAGTTCGGTTCGCTGTTTGCGGCGCTGGTAATGGCGATGATACCGATTTTGATTCTTTATGCTATTTTCCAGAAACAGATTTTAAACGGAATGGGTACAAGCGACGGATTGAAAGGGTAAGCCCGGTAATTTGTTTTGTGAAATTAAAAACACGGAGGAACAATAATATGTCTGATTATGCGCCGATTCCATTTTGGTTTCTGAATCACCGTCTTGAAAAGGAAGAAATTACACGGCAGCTTAAACTGATGAAGCAATCAGGTGTCAGTGGCTTTTTTGCGCATCCGAGAGCGGGTTTGCAGACTCCTTACGGCTCTGAAAGCTGGTTTTCTATGATGAGGTTCATTGCTGAGGAGTCTGAAAAGCTCGGACTTCAGATGTGGCTTTATGACGAGGATCCGTTCCCCAGCGGTGCGGCAGGCGGCATAGTGTTTTTTGAAAATCCCGAATACAGGGCTAAAGCACTTATGTACCGAAAAATTATACCTAATGCGGACGGCATAATCGACGAAAGATTCGGTCAGGTATATATTATAAATATAACTGCTGTTCAGAAGGATGATGCAGGGAATATACTTAAAACTTTGGATTTGACGAATGAAGCCGGTGTGCTTCGCGAAGAGTTTCACAAAAGCAGTATGACAAGCTCATATTACTGCGACTGGTATGACGAGGTAGAATTTCCGCATTACCGTGCGGAAACCTTTTATCCGCAGATGGCTCTGAAGACAAAGCTTCCGTCTGCAGATTTTGAGGTGTATGCGTGCTATGCCGATATATATCGGGATTCCGACAAATACGGATTTGTACCGGACAATCTTAATGAAAACTGCGTCAGACGCTTTATTGAGCTGACGCATGAGAAATATAAGGCATCTGTCGGAAAGTATTTCGGAAAAACAGTTCCGGGCATATTTACCGACGAGCCTAAGGCAGGGGGAATTTTTCCTTATACCGACGCGCTTTTCGATACCTTTACAGAGCTCTTTTCATATGATTTGCGCCCGCTTGTATACCATCTTTTTGTTACTGTGGACGAGCGGTCTAAAGAAATCAGAAAGCATTATTGGCTTACTGTTAATCATCTTTATAAAAAAAGCTTTTTTGATCAGATTCATAACTGGTGCGAAGAGAACAGCATCAAGTTTGTAGGGCATGTAATTGCCGAGGAGGATCCGGTGAACCAAGTGTTTACGGGAGGCAGCACCTTCTCTTATATGAAATATTTCGATATTCCGGGCTTTGACATTATCTGCGATAATCTCGGGAATCAAGAACGGCCTGCCCTGATGTTCGGTGCAAAGCTGGTTTCTTCCGCGGCGCATAAGGAGGGGAAGAAAAAAGTCTTCTGTGAAGCCATGGCATGCAATCCGTTTAATTTCGGACCTGCTGAAATGAAACGGATGACCGATTGGCTTTATGCTATGGGAATAACGGTTATTGTACCTCACGGTTTCCACTATTCCTATGACGGTCACCGAAAATTCGATGCGGGAAAGTCATTCTTTTTTCAGGATGAATATTTTGATAAATTCCCGGAATATGCCCGTTATACCGATAAAACCGGAAGACTGCTTGCGGAATGCAGGCATTTATGCAATACGGCGGTGCTTTATCCCATTTCAAAGTTTTTTGAACTTTTTCCGGCAGAGGAAGAAGCGGCAAACAGCTTGAGAAAAACGCTTGGCAGAGCGGTTGCTTGTCTTTTTGCCAATCAGATAGAATTTGATGTTTTGGATGAGGAGAGCTTCGATTCGCCGGTATTTTGTGACGGATATATTGTCTCGGGTGAGGAAAGGTTTAAGAATGTAGTGTTTTTCTGCCCCGACGAAGAAAAAAGGGCATTGTTAGAGCAAAACGGTGTTTCGGTATATACGTTTTATGACAGTGAAAGCTTTGATATTGAATTGCTGAAGCAAAATGCCGTCAGTACGTCTGTGCAAGGAAGCAATACAGAAAATATTATTGTTTATCTGAAGCAGTTCGGCGATAAAAAGCTGCGGTTTATTTTCAATAATTCGCCTTATCCGTCTGATTTTGAAATATGCGGGGAAGCATATCAGTATGTATATGATCAGTTAGCGGAAAGTTACAGTAAGACCGGCGGAAAAATACTGCTTAACGGGTATCAAAGCATTATATTGGTGGAAAGTGCCGAGGAAATAGCTGACTGCGCTCAGTATATCAATCCCCTGCGCGTAGAAAAAACTGAGTATGAGTGTGATAAAAATCCTAAGCTTGACTATCCCGTTTCTTCTGCTGAGGCAGAGCTTGCATACTGGGATATTACGGTCGGCGGATATAAATTTGAAAACCGGCATTTTACACAGATAAGAAATCTTATAGGCACTGAAATGATTGATCCGGTACATAAGAGAATACGGCCCGGCAACGACGAAGCTCCGCCGGTAAAATCGCCGTATCCTGTAAATGCGGTTTTTAAAACGGATTTTCACCTTGATTCTTCCGAAAAGAAACGTTATCTTTTGATTGAGGGCGATACAATAAAAGGCGTCTTCCGTATTGAAATCAACGGCTGTTCGCTTGGAAGAGAAGCTTTCAAGCCGAATTTTGTTTATGATTTTACAAATGCAGCGGCGGATATTTCAGGCTTTGTTTGTGAAGGATTAAATCATATTTCCGTGATATTTGAAAATGCGGGAGAGTTTGACGGTTTGTGCAGCAGTATATATGTAATATGAAAATTTGCAGGTATTGTTCTCAATGTATTTCAGAAAAGATAAGGAGTTTTTACTATGAAAAAAACATATGTCGTTGTCGGCACCGGAGCGCGCGCTCTGCACATGTTTATCGGTCCTATGAAAGAAACTTATTCGGATTATTGTTCACTGCTTGGTCTGTATGATATAAATATCGGACGGGCGAGAGAGGCTTCCAAAAGAACGGGTGTTCCGGCATTTGAGGATTTTGAGGATATGATTCTCAAAACAAAACCGGATATTGTAGTGGTAACAACCGTAGACGCCTTCCACAGCGATTATATCATCCGCTCTATGGAGCTGGGATGCGATGTTATAACCGAAAAGCCGATGACTATTGACGCTGCGCGGTGCAGGGAGATTCTAAAAGCAGAGAAACGTACAGGCAGACAGATAAGGGTCACATTTAACTATCGGTTCACACCCTTTACAACTAAAATAAAGGAGCTGGTTTCAAAGGGAGTAATAGGTGATGTTTTCAGCGTGCATTTTGAATGGATGCTCGACAGAAATATGGACGTGCTGGCGCACGGCACCAGTTATTTCAGGCGCTGGAACGCCCGCCTGGCAAATTCGGGAGGGCTGCTTGTACATAAATCCACACATCATTTCGACTGTATAAACTGGTGGCTGGAACAGCGTCCTGTAAATGTTTCGGCATTCGGAAAGCTGAATCTTTACGGTACAAACGGCAGCAGAAAATATGCTGGAGGAATCAGCGGCAGAAACTGCCGGAACTGTGAGCATACAAATGAATGTGAGTTTTATTATAAACTGACCGAAGATGAAAAAGCACTGTATGCTGACAATGAACAGTACGACGGCTATTATAAAGACGGCTGTGTATATGCACCGGATATTGATATTTACGATACAATGTCTGTGATAGTCGAGTATGACAAAGGCACACTCCTGACATACAGTCTGAATGCTACCTGCGCATATGAAGGGTGGCGTGTGATGATGAACGGCTCAAAAGGCCGTTTGGAGTTATTTTTGCCGCAGACAGGTCCGGACGAACCCGGTACCTTTGATACGGTTCGTATTTTCGACCTGAATAACAACGTGACCGAATACCGTGTGACAAGGGTAGAAGGTGACCATGGCGGCGGCGACGAAAGACTCCGCAAGATGCTTTTTGTGGGCGGAGTGCCGGATACTCTCGGGCATTTGGCAGGAACAGAGGACGGAGCGGCTTCTGTGCTTATCGGCGCCGCGGCGAATGTTTCCATTAAAGAGAAGCGTATTGTAAATATCCGTGAACTGATGGAAAGCGGTAATTAAGCCCTCTGCGCAGAAGTGAAAGGATTTCAGTATTTGTAAAGGTGGATTTATGAGAACGGTAATATTCGGAGGGAAAGCGGTTGACGGCGGAAAAATCAAAGAAAGCACAATCATAGCGGAAGACGGAATCATCACCGGTGTGCTTCCCGGCGGCGCAGTTGAGACAGCCGGCGATGACCGGCTGATTGACGCAAGCGGCTGCTATGTCTGCTCCGGATTTATTGATTTGCATACCCACGGAATCGGCGGATATGATTTTATGGACAATGAGCCGCATAAAATCGGAAAAGCCCTGCAAAGCTATGCAAAACACGGCGTTACAGGAGTATATCCCACAACTCTTGCCAGCGGAATGGATGATTTGGCTGCGGTTCTGGACGGGTTTGCAGAGACTGAATTTAAGAATACGGGCGGTGCAGAAATTTTAGGTATTCACCTTGAGGGACCGTATTTCAGTCCGGCGCAGTGCGGCGCCCAGCCCAAAGAATATTTGAAAAATCCCTGCAGAGAAGAATATAAAATGATTGCGGAAAAATATCCTTTTGTAAAACGCTGGGATTTAGCACCCGAGCTTGACGGCGCTTTGGAGATGGCAGGGTATCTTTCGGAAAACGGAATAATAGCTTCGGCGGCGCATACCGATGCAACAGCGGGTCAGATATTAGAAGCGGCAGAAAACGGGTTTACCGCTGCGGCGCACCTTTTTTCAGGTATGTCCGGAGTACACAGAGTGAACGGCTATCGTGTCGGGGGAGCGGTCGAGGGCTGCATGCTTTGCGATCGGATAAAGACCGAAGTCATAGGAGACGGTATCCACGTTCCGAAGGAACTGATGCTTTTGGCGTACAAGGTAAAGGGTAATGATAAAATGTGTCTGGTGAGCGATTCCTCCAGAGGCGCAGATTTGCAGGAGTCTGCGGAATTTATGCTCGGAAGTAAAACAACAGGCGTAAAAGCTGTTATTGACGGCGGTGTGGCGTGGCTGCCGGACCGCAGCGCATTTGCCGGAAGCATTGCCGTATATGACAGAATGGTCAGAAATGTTATTGATATGGGAATCCCGATAGAGAATGCCGTTCGCATGTCTTCTCAGAATCCGGCAGAAATCATGCATTTGAAAAATAAGGGCCGCCTGAAAAAAGGATACGATGCAGATATTGTTTTGTTTGACAGTGATGTTAATGTACGGTATACGATTGTCGGCGGTGAAATAGTTTATAAACGGATATAATAAAGCCCCTGACTGTCTGAATGATAGTCAGGGGCTTTATTATATAAATTTTTTGCAAATAAGCCTGCGTTTGATATTTTTTTATTGTTCTTTAAGCGCTTGCAATGAATCTGTCAAATTTACCTCATTTCAGCCGCTCACACAGCGTCAGGAGCTGTTCCGGCTTTTCTGCAATGTTTTTGCCCGGCAAGGGGAGGGAACACACAAGATGCAAGAAAATCTTTGTGTATTCTCTGCTGTCCTGCCGTTCCGGTAAAAGATTTTAATACAGACAGAGGAATAATTATACCGATTATTTCTGCTGTTGATTGAATAAAATCCCGGTATTATATTTTGACGGCGGCGTCCTGTGCAGGCTATCCGGCGGCATAAGCATTGAATGCTCTTTATGACGCTGTGATCTGAATTGCATTTTCCCGAACCTGATTGATTGTCTCCATCAATGCAGTTCTGGTCTTTTTATCAAACAGTCTGATAAAACTGACCGGCTTGTCAAATGGCGGTTTGGTAAGTTCCGCAACATTTTCCATGTATCCGTTCAGCTCAATATGGTTGATGATCTTGTTTACAAAAGCAATCTGCTTTTGATTCAAGGACTGGTCGTTGATAAAGGCGGAAAACGCCTGCATAGCCGCTTCATGATCCAGCTTGGCGATTTTGCGAATGAGCAAGCCAAAGGGCGTATCGCCGAACTCTCGTTTATAGTCTTCCTTGCTTCCCAGTTCATTGGTCAACACCCGCTCTAGCTCCTGATAATCTCCCATACTTAACGGAACATTATGCGTCAACTTGTAAATTGCAAGAGTGTTCCCGTGCTCGTTTACATAGCGATTGACCTTAGCGCGATAATCCTCAAAGTCATAGGCTGCATCGAGCTGAACGCCTTCTTGGCTGTCAATAATCGGGTCGGTCAGTTTGGTGACAATGCGTTTTTGCTCTGCTCCGCCTTCATCCAAAAAGCGGATCAGATCACGCAGCTCTTTCCGTACCTTTTCAAACAGCAGAATATCATTGGCATCCCAGAAAGAATCGGTATGGATCTCCTCAAGTATCGGCAGCTTTGCCTTGATCTGCGGAATGCTGGTCTTGCTTTCCAACAGCACAGCCATATCACACAACTGCTTTTTAGCATACTTGAAAGAAGGCAGCTGCTCAATATGAGCCAATATCAGACCATACATGAAGTTGTCAAACCGCTTGGCAAACTCATCTGCTTCCTCCGAGCGGACGAGCGGTGCAATTTGTGTCAGCAGCTCGCCTTTGTCTCCTTCGCTGAGAGAAAGAAAAGAGTCCGGCTTTTTATACTTCTCCACAACCTGCATCCGCAATTTTACGGCAATCAGATCAGAGTTGAGAGCTGTAACCTGCTTGTGGCTATGGTTGAAGAATTATAATAATAACTGGGAAAATTCACAGGAGGAATAATAACGCATTCGGTAATAACGCCGGCAGACAGCAAAAACCGGAATTTGGCGTGGAGCTCAAGCGACACAAGCGTGGCGACGGTAGACCAAAACGGAAATGTAACCGCCAAGGGAGCGGGCACCGCCGTCATTACCGCAAAGCTTACTATGAACGGTGAGAAAGCGACTTGCAGGGTTAATGTGGAGTATTACTGTCAGGCTGAGGATTCATATTAAAGCGACTGGGATAAGCATGCGGATTTGCATAATTTAGAGCTGGTTACGCCAAGCTACGGGTTTCCGTATTATGTATGCAGGGGCTGCGGAAATAAAAGGAGGTATTATAACAATGTTTAGGTGTCCATACTGCGGTGAAAAAGTTTTCACTAAAGAATTAAAAATGGGAATACATAGCACGTTTGGCATATCACCAAGATGCCCTAAGTGTAAGAATATTTCTCGGCGTGAACTCGATAAAAATGGTTATAATACTGTTTCTTTTGCATTTGGATTAGCAAGTATGCTGATTTTAGCATTTGCCTCTTTTTTATCATCAATATTTATTATTATATCAATAATTGTTTTATGTGTTTTTTATTTTTTTTACAATTATTATTTATGTCATTTTGAAATTACAAATAAAAAAGAAATTAATAAAACTTCTATGTTAAATATTCTGGTATCATCCTCCAAGAAGCTATGGCCTAATATACGACAAGGAGAAATATATCTTATAATTCCTGACAATATTTACGATCCACATACAGTTGATTTTCATACAATTGCAGCGCTTGAAAATCTGATAAAAAAAGAAAATGGATATTTGTGTACATTCCGTATTATAAAAGAGGCACATGAAAATACTATAAACAAGAATGATGTTGTTAAGATTGTTAATGATTTTGATTCGGAAGATTATAATATAACAAACCTGCCAATAAAAGTCAAGAGTAAATTTCGAGCAAAAAAATTTTTGTTGGTAGAGAAATTTAGGCACGACGAAAAAACGGAGAGTGAGAGTTTTTTTTGAAACTCTCCGCTTGAAAGTCTCGT
>CALWUZ010000206.1 GCA_944384845.1 uncultured Clostridia bacterium | reverse complement strand
TAAGCTGTGTTTTACCGCCCTCCTCACCGGTTACGCCGATAGCGTCAGCCATAATATACATATTGCCTATCTGTACTGAAGACACTGTTCCGGCGCGGAATACGCGGAAGCCTTTGTAAAGTGTATCGGCGCGTCCGTCCGGAAGCCTCGCCTGCACCGTGCAGCTTCCCGGAGCAAGACTTCCCCTGAGCTTTCCGGTAAGTTCGCCGGCGTCCTTTACCTTAATATCGGTAAGGGCGATATTCCCGATGCTAAGCGTCATTCCGTCTGTAAAGCCGGAGCCGCGTACTGTTATTTCAAGCCCCTCGCTGACTTCACTTACGGACACTCCCGACGGAGAAAGGGAATACAGTGCAAGCTCACCGTCCGAAACAGGATAAATTCCGGTATCCTCTTCCGATTCGTCTATCTCTTCCCCGGATATGCGGTATGCCTTGGTATCGTCCTCGGCATACTCGGGTATGCCTACCATAAGACTTCTCGGATCGGTATCCGGATTTTCGGTGACGGTGTATTCAAAGCAGTAATTGTTTACGATATACCGCTGTAGCAGCAAATAAATATCGGAAAGTTCCGCGGAGCTTTCCGCAGCGATAAACTTTCCGCCGGTAAGCTCTGCTATGCTTCTGAGATAGGAGGTATTTACATTGCCGAGTCCGACCGTGAAAACCGCTATTCCTTCCTGCTCGGCTTTATCAAGCACCTTCTGCATTTCCTCGGGGGAGTTATTGTCCTGCCCGTCGGTAAGCAGAATTACCGCCCGGGTACCGGATTCGCCGCTCAGCTCCCCTAAAGCCGTGTTTATCGCGTCTGAAATATTGGTGCCGCCTCCTGCCGACAGACCGCGTATGCCGCTGACAAGCGCCGACGGCGAATTTGTGAGCGGAACCGTCACCGCTGAAGAGCTTTCATACGGAATAAGTGCTATGCGCTGGTTTTCGGTATCCATGTTTTCCGCAACGTCCTCTGCGGCCTGCTTTGCGTTTTCAAGAGGAGAACCCTGCATGCTTCCGCTGTGATCCATTACCAGTGCGATGGAGATTTTTTCAGCGTCCTCGTCCTTTACAAGCGAGAAATCCTTTATCTGATACTGAGTGTCGAAAAGCTCAAAATCCGACTCTTCAAAACCCTCCGCCATACCGAAAACACTGTCCTTTTCGCCGCTGATATTTACGAATGCACGGATTTCGGGATAATTTTCGGTATCGATTTTTCCTATAAGCACGGAGAGACGGTCGTATTTGAGTGTGGAAGCGACAAAGCCGGACATAGCGCCGTTTACGGTGTCGTCAGAAGAGGAATTTACAATATCCCGGCTCTGCGCCTTTACAAGCTTCCGCACCGCTGCGGTAAGAGCGGGATCGCTTTCGCCTGCCTCTGAGGCATTATAGGCGGCTGTAACCTCCTCAAGCGGTTCAATTATCGGCGAATCCTCGCTTAATACGCCGCTTCCGTTTACGACCTTCCATATGTATTTCTTTGATTTGTCTCTTTCGCCTGCGGCAAGGTAAAGCTTGGCTATCTGCAAATCAAGCATGCCGCTTTTATCACCGCTCAGCGGCTTTTTGGCGATAATATAGTTTACCGCCCGCCTTATTCCGAGCAGGGAGGCCTGATCGCGCAGGTCTTCGGCTTCATTTATAAGCTGATCATGTTTTTCCTGCTCTGATGGAAGTCTGACGTCAAGCTCAGAAGCCTCTTTCTCCTTTTGCTCGGCTTTTTCGAGCAGCCTTGCCGCTTCGCTGTCTTTTTCTGTGTCGATAACCGCCTGCCCGCTTTTTATCTGCTGCGCAATAATATCGGTATATACAACGATATTGCTTTCGTCGGGATTAAGCTCAACAAGCTGTTTTGCAAGCTCCAGCGCATTGGTGTAATTGCTTCGCCGCGCGTAATACTTCACCGCGGTCAGCAATACGTCCTCGTCGTCGGGATAAAGCTCAAGCAGCTCCTCCACGGTTCCGGAATCAAGACCGCTTATGTCGTCCAGCGTAAGCGCCTTGTCCAGCCTGTAAAGGTCATCTGTTTTTTCGTCGATAACGCTTCCGGCTCCGAGACGATCGCATATTTCGGCAACCAGCGCTTTAACCTGTTCGCGGCGCTCGGTCTCCGTAATATCGGAGCCGCTGTTTTCCGTGCCGTCTGTCTGTGTGTCCGAAACTCCTATAACGCCTGCGCAAATGCCGCGGAGCTCGTTTATAAGCTCTGATACTTCGTTTTTGCCGTAAGCCTCTTCCGAAATCCTGCCTGCCTTAAAGTAGGCGGAAAGGTATTCTCCGTCTGCCGCATCTGCCAGAAAGGCTATGATGTCGCCCTCTTCGTCCGTACAGAGGGCGGCTTTGTCGCGCGCGGCGTCTCCGTAGCCGTCAAGGAGATAGCGGTAAGCAAAGTCGAGATTTATTTTCTGCCCTCCGTCTCCGATAAGCGAGAGCGCCGCGGCTGTGCAGGAACAGGAAAGACTGGTAAGAACAACCGCAAAGAGACACCACTGCTTAATGCTTCTTTTTATATTCAGGAATTTATGACCGAGCAAATCGGCGGCGAAAAATAAAGCGAATATTGCACACAGCACCAGCAGGGGCAAAATCGGCAGTCCGGCAAGCTGATTTCTTCCGAAAACGGCGAGACATACCGCCGCAGCTGCCGCAGCCGCGGCGGAAACGGCGGCTGCAGCCGGAAAGCCTTGCTTTGCGCGCGCCGCTTTTCCGTAAGCGGGCGCGGAACTTATTATCTCTGAAGCAGAGGAGCTGATTTCAGGCACTGAAGCTTCATTTTCCGGAACGGCGGAGTTGATTTCGGGGGCGTAAGACCCGCTTTCCTCAGCCGCAGCTTCAATTTTGAATTTTTCTGCCTGCGGCTGTGCTTCGGCACTTTTCTGTTTGTTTTCAGGCAGCTTATGCCCGCAGAAGGGGCAGAAGTTGCCTGCGTTCACAGGCTTACCGCAATTCGGACAAAACATTTTTTTCTCTCCTTTTCATATACTCTGTCAAACGGCAGACTGCTATTTTAAATTTTCCGCTGAACAGGAATGTTATCCGAAAATTCTTACTTTATATGCTTCAACGACAGTATAGCATATTTTATGCTTTTCCGCAATATTTCGGGTTTTCTTTTTTGGGAAAAAGAACTTTAAAGAAATTGTAAATTTTTATCTTTAAAAAATCAGTTTCCTTTTTCTGGAACGCGTACGGAACAGAAAAGGAATAGGCGCGGAACAGACCGTGGGGTATAATTAACAGCGGCAGACAGCAGGAAAAGTCTGCAAATATTTAATACGGAGGCATATCATTATGTACTTTGACGCTATTGCTAAAATTGTTTCTGAACGCACCGGCTGCGACATCGCAGACATCAAGCCCGAAAGCAAGTTTTCGGAGCTCGGCATCGATTCTCTCGACACGGTTGAGCTGCTTATGAACCTTGAGGATGAAATCGGCATCGAGATAGAGCTTGACCAAAAGGTTGAAACAATCGACGATCTGGACAAATTCATTCAGAGCAAGCAGCAGGGTTAAGCAAATGATAAAGTCAGAGATTTGTGAGATGCTGGGTATCGAGTACCCCGTGTTTCAGGGTGGCATGGCTTGGATTGCTGACGGTAAATTGGCCGCTGCCGTTTCCAATGGCGGCGGTCTCGGCATTATTGCGGCGGGAAACGCTCCCGGCGAATATGTCAGAGAGCAGGTCAGAATCGCTGCAAAGCTTACCGACAAGCCGATAGGAGTAAATATAATGCTTATGAGCCCCTATGCGGACGACGTCGCGCGGGTCGTCACGGAGGAAGGGGTAAAAGTGGTTACCACGGGGGCCGGCAACCCCTCAAAATATATGAAGGACTGGAAAGAGGCGGGGATAAAGGTCATTCCCGTTGTGGCGTCGGTCGCTATGGCTAAGCTGATGACAAGGCTAGGGGCCTCCGCCGTTATAGCCGAGGGCGGCGAAAGCGGCGGTCACGTGGGCGAGCTTACCACGATGGTGCTGGTGCCGCAGGTGTGCGACGCCACCACGCTTCCGGTGATAGCCGCCGGCGGTATTGCCGACGGCAGGGGAGTCGCGGCGGCGTTTATGCTCGGGGCCTGCGGCGTGCAGATGGGCACCCGCTTT
>CALWUZ010000205.1 GCA_944384845.1 uncultured Clostridia bacterium | reverse complement strand
ATTAAAGTTATGTCCGGCAGCGCCGTTCCGTTTTCCCATTTGCTGATAGCTTGATATGAGATATTAAGATAAGCTGCCAATTTCTCTTGTGTTATATCCTGCTTTTTTTTTATATTTTTAATTATCTGTCCTGTTTTCAGCATAAAATCACCTTTATTGTTTTATTACAAAAGCTCTTGTAACCTTATTATAAATCATATCTTTTTGTTTTAATATAACATATCAGTTTAACGGTACGCAACCGTAGGTTTAGTTGCTGCTTTCAAAAATACCGCCCGCAGAACGGACGGTATTTTGATGATTTATTGTGATTTGTGAAAGGCAGGTTTTTATCGCATTCCGCCGGGTCTGCCGCCGAATCCGCCGCCTCCGGGTCCGCCCATACCGCCGTAGGAGCCGTATGATGTGGACACCGAGGTAAGCTCAACCGAAAAGCTTTCCTCTCCGCCGGTTACGGCGCCGCTTGAGGCAAAGCCGTTTGCGTCGCAGTCCGAAACGGTTCCGCCTATGGTTACGGTATAGCTTGCGCCGACCGTAAGAGAGGGCGAACTTACTACTATGCTGCCGTATTTTTTGGAGGGCATAAACGAGGCTATTACGGTGCCTGAGGAGTCGGTCACGGCGACGCTGCTTCCGGCGTCCGCACTGCTGTCAAGCGTATACATAAACGAAGCCTGCGCCGAGCTTGACGAGAAGCCCTGCGCCATTCCCGCGCTTCCGCAAAGAATCGCGGTACCTCCGGAAATTACCGCCTCCGTCTGGTAGTCGAGAGCGCCGTTGCCTGAGCTTTCGGGCCCGCTTACAAGCAGCGTTCCACCTGAAATGCTTATGCTTCCGTTGGAGTCGATTCCGTCGCCCGAGGCGTTGATCAGGATATATCCTCCGCTGATGCTTATTTCCGCGTCGGAATCACTGTTAAAGGTATTTTCGCCAGGTCTTCCTCCGAGCGCGGAGGAATCGTTTCCGCCGGCGGCGTTTATGCCGTCGTCTGAGGCAGTGACGTCCGCCGTTCCGCCGGATATGGCTACTGCGGTCGCTTCAAGTCCCTCATAGGATTTTGATATGACTATACTTCCGCCGTTTATCATCAGCGCGTCGTCGGCGTGTATTCCGTCGTCACCCGAGGTTATTTCAAGGCTTCCGCCGTTTATCTCGGCGTCGCTGTTTGAATGCACCGCGTCGTCGGAGGAATCAATTTTAAAGGTACCGTCGTTTATGAGAATGAGCGAAGAGGCGTTAAGCGCCTTTGCGCTTTCCTCTGACTCATCGCTCCGGGCACCGCCCCACATTCCCCAGCCGTCTGAAGCGGTGCTGGCGTTTTGCGAGCCCCCGCCGGTTTTGACAGTAAAGTCGCCTCCGTCTATTCTCAGGGCGGTTTCCGCCTGAATACCGTCGTTTTGGGCGGTGACTGAATAGCTTCCTGACGCGATATATACATATCCTCTTGCCGGGTCTTCGGTATTTGCGGATTTTATGCCGTCGCCGCCCGCTGTTATATTGAGCGACGCGTCAAGGCATTTTACGCAGTCCTTGCCCTCAGCCGCGCGACCGGCGCTTGTAATGTTAAGGGTAAGCCCGCAGATTACAAGGTCGTCCTTTGAAACTATTCCCGATTTGTATTCGCCGTTTACGTTGAGAACGCCTTCTCCGTTTACCGCAAGGTCTGACTTGCTGAAAATTGCTCCGTCTATATTTGTGCCGTCATAGTCAGAGGAATATTCGGCGGAGTCCGAAACGGTGTTTTCGGTGTCTTTATACGCGGTGATAAAAACCTTATCCGCTTCTATTATGTTTATTGCGGGACCTTCCGGATTTGAAATTACCGCGTCCTTAAGCACAATTCTGATTTTTGCCGTGTCCGGCGCGTTTACTGTAACCGAGGTGTGCGAGCCTACTATAACATAGGTTCTGGCGGCGGTGATGTTCACCTCCTGCTGGTTTTCACCTACGGTTATCGCGGAGGCTTCGTCATATCCGTAATCAGTATCGCTGTCGGTAAACCCGAAATCCATTGTATCGGTTGAAATATCGGTTTTGACCGGTTGATTGCTTCCGCTGTCCGAGGACTCCGTCCCGCCCTGCTTTCCGGAGCAGGCGCAGAGAAGGCATAGGGATATAAGAAATACTATAAAAACGTTTATTTTTTTCATACCGTCACAGCTCCTCTGAAACGGTGGCGCAGCAACTGCTGACTATGTCAAGATTACCGTTGCGGCACCTGACGTTATCGATAAATTCCTTTTCAAGCTCCGGCTTTTTAAGCCTTACGGTATACGTAAGCTGGTAAAGGCTGCCCATATTGGTGGTCTTTACTCTTTTCAGCTTATGAAAGACGGTGTACTTATCAAAAATATCGTTGAAGGCACCTGTATAGTTAAGGTCCTCCGGCACCGTTATTTTAAGCTCTCTCTCAGCTTCCGCCGGTTCCCCGAAGCGGGTTACGGTGTAAAGCAGGTTGAAAATACAAAGCACCAGTACAAAAAGCGCCGCCACACCGATATATCCCACGCCGGTCGCAAGACCCGCCGCCATAGCCATAAAAATGCTGAGAATTTCCTTTGCGCTTCCGGGCACGGAGCGGAAACGCACCAGCGAAAAGGCTCCGGCAACGGCTATGCCGGTTCCGAGATTTCCGTTTACAAGCATAATTATAACCTGAACAATGACCGGAAGCAGCGCTATTGTCACCGAGAAGCTTTTGGACGAGGTGTTTCTGAACATGTGGCTGAGTGACAAAAGCAGCCCGAGTATAAGCGAAGCCGCGGTGCATACCGCAAAGCTTACCGGGGTTATTCCGGAAGTTATAATGGTTGAAAAAAGCAGATCAGGCACAGCAGTTCCCTCCCGTTGTTATTATTTTTTTCATTCCGCCGTCAGACAGCAGCTTTTTATAGGCAGTTCCGTATTTTGAAAATGAGACGGGATAAATTTTAAGCTCGGTCAGCATCTGCGCGGTCCAGAGCGGCATTGCCCCCGCGGTTTTAATTTCCATAAGGTAAACGCCGTTTTGAAGGACAGGCTCGCCGGAATCTCCGTTCCTTAAATCAAAGTTGTATGTCCTGAAAACAATGTCGCTGTCAAAGGTTATGCGCACATTGCGGTCTTGTCGGTCGAAGAAGGCCAGCCGGCTGTAAAAAATGTCGGCGGACGGTGCAAGGGCGCCGTAATGGCTTTTGAAGTATTCGATTTCTTTTTTTATCTGCGAGGGCTTTATGTTATCGGCGCCGCCGGACATATAGGACAGCCCGTCGCTGTAAGCGGCGCCGATTCGCCTTTTGCATACCACGCCCTTATATTTCTTTTTGATTTCGATAAAGCACTGTGAGCCGCCGTCCGGCACGCCGTAGGTTCTGAGTCTCAGCTTTTCCTTATATACAGGCTTTTCCAGCGAGGCGCGTATAAGGCGCTTGTCGGGCGTGTCGTAATATATGCTGCATATGCGGCTTTTGCCGTATTCGTCGGGTACGGCGTTCCGCTCTAATATTTCAAGCACCGCCGAATACTGCGCCGGATTTACAAAATATTTGTTTTCGTATCTTTTAAAAACCGTCTGAAACATATTCCCATCTCCTGCGGATTTAGTATAACCCGTTAATTTAATGCCGCTGTTAATAATTTTTTAACAAGTTTGACGGAAATTCGTCGCG
>CALWUZ010000204.1 GCA_944384845.1 uncultured Clostridia bacterium | reverse complement strand
ACAGCACAAATAGTTTATCACATACAAAATGGTTATGCAAGTATCATATAGTAATTGTTCCAAAATACCGAAGAAAAATAATATATAATCAATACCGAAAAGATTTGCAAGAAATTATTAGAACACTCTGCAAATCATAACCACCCGTCAAACGGGTGGTTATGATTTTGTGTGATTATGCAAATCGTAACTACCTCATTCCTAATAATAACTTAAAAGAATCATACATAGGTACAGTGACATAACAGGACAGTCCTAATTTCTGTTCAGTTTCGTTCAATTCGTCTATGGTCAAAGATTTTACAATTTTATTAAAATCAATACGTTCAAGCACCTTCTTTGTGTATGGTCTTTTTGCGTCTAAAAAAGCTATACTTGTAAGAAATTTTTGAACCTTTCCGGAATTTAGCAGGAGCATAGCAACATATGCCATATCATAATTGTCAAAACAAATAAAATAGCTTGTATCATCTGTCATTACTGGCTTTTTATCATCTGAATACAAAACAGAGAAAAATGGTCGCTTATAAAAGCCGCTTACACCCACTTTGTATCTCGAATATGAATAATCCCCCACACCAAACATTGAAAATGGCGAAGCGCCGCGATATATTAAACTTTTCCTTCCTTCAAATAGTTCAATATTATTATTTAGATATTCCCATGTTTTCGGCAATTCATGTTCAAGATGTTCTGTTTCTTCACGGGCTTTCTTTTGAGTCACGATAACATATTTTGAAAAGCTGTGAATGATAGGGGCTTTAAACATACTGCTTTTTATCAAAGGAAAGACAATATCATCTTCGATGTGAACAGCTTCTTTCTGACCGTTTTGAAACGACCCATTCCGCAGGGTTAATTCCATTACTTTTGAGCAATCATGTTTTACCCCTTGACGCCATTCAAAGCAGCAATGTCCGTCAAAGTTTTCAGTTTCAGCCTCCAAATTACTATAAAATTGCCCGTCTGAATATCCGAATTGTGTTTCTATAGTTTCGGGCTTTTCAAAATTATATACATTGCAGACATCCGATGAAGCTATACTTTCTGAAAGTTGGATTATCAGCACACAAGCGCTTGCGTTTATTCCAAAAACCTTTGCGGCATCAAATTCTAAAATATCACATGATAAGAAATTTATGTAATTTCTCTTTAATTCCTTGAATACGTTTCTTGCAACAGATGATTTGCAAAGCATAGAAATAACAGTATTAGTATCCCTGTATTCGTTTATTAACTGTAAAATGATATATTCGCAAATATCAAAATTACTTGTGCCTGTTATAGCTTCAATTCCTTTCAGACCCTTAAAGTTTGCTTTTATAGGCAAGTTATCTGAACCGAGAGCCGATAACGTACTGTTAGTAACCCACGGGGGATTACCGATAACAAGGATTTGTCTTCTGTCCTGTATTAAAGACATTGATGAAAATGCAAAGAAATCGGAATTGATAATTCTAACCCTGTTATCGTTTATTTTTTTTCTGCAAATATCACAGTATTCCGGATTTATTTCAATTCCGTAGTATTCATTTGCTTCAAATAGCAAACTGCTTTCAAGAAAACTACCAACTCCGCAAGTTGGTTCAACAATTGCAGACGGTTTTAAATGGCGGTAATTCTTGAGATAGATGCAAACTTTTTCTGCAAAATCAACGGGTGTCTGATAATCGCCGTATTCGCGTTTACCACTCATAATTCACAACCCCATCAACGCAATTATCAAGGGAGATAACCCTTGTATACTGCAACCGCCATTGCAACGCATTACTTATAGTCAAATAGCCTTGTTCTGGAGGATGTTCGAGAATTTCATCGGCAAGGTCATTGTAAACTATTTCATCACCAGGGACATTCTTGTCTTGCAAAAAGCCTATAATATCTTCTTTGTTCGCGCCGTCATAGACCATTTCACGCAACCGCCTTGTGATAGTAAAATCAGCGGTTCTAGCTTTGTCTATAAATGTGCAATGGGTAAAATGCAAAGTGCAAGAGTCGTTCGTATCATGCTTGTCATAGACAAAAACAAGTAGATTATAACCTAATCCAAAAATTTTTTGACGCGCATTCTTGAACGGACAGCTTGATTGAGGCTGTGTAATAGATGTGACCTTTATATCGGTTTGAATATCACTCCCCGGCAAATCAATTCCCTTTGCACTGCTACCTACTTCAACCCTATACTGTGATTGTAGAAAGTGCTGGAATTTGTGTTCAACATAAGTTCCAACAGCTTTGCCGTCCGTGACGCCAATAAGATCAACATGATTTTCTTTGCCTTCAATCTCACAAAATCGCCTCGCAGCTTGAATAAGTTCATTTATTGTTAATACCGATTTCATGGTAGTTATCACCTAATCCTGTCCTTAAGTATAATAACACGAATAACATTATAAAACAATCCCGCCCGAAATTCAACGGAAAATCTTTTAAATTTATGTGCTATCTTTTAGCAATTCCTTTTGGATTTAAGCTACAAACAAGCGACAGGAAAAACTGAAACATTCAAACCACGACGCAAAGCCACAATATATAGCATACAATTAAAAGAACCCCCACCTATATATAGTATACAAGCAGGTTTTGATATAGTTTTTCTCAAAAAGCACTCCGTATTACATCGCTTAACTATATTACTTCCTTATCTGGCGTGACGCTTAAGCGTCACGCCGTATTTTCAGGCTGATATAAAAGGGCGGCTGAAGATTTCGCCGTTTTGCTCTTCAGTATACCGTTCCGGCTCCGGAGTTTTTCCTGATGACCAGATCGCCGCTTACGCTGTCGGCGCTGAACTCCGCGCCGCCCGCTCCGCAGATTTTCTCGCCGTCACGCGAGACCAGCGGAAAATCACATTCCAGCTCGCCGCTGACCGAGTCAAACTCTATTTCAAAGCCGCTGTTCTCCGGCAAAATCAGGGTTACGTCACCGCTTACGGTATCCGCTTCAAGCTCGGAAAGGGCAACGCTGTTATCAAGCCGCGCGTCGCCGGAAACCGAATCAAAGGTAAAGCGCGAAACTGCTCCCAAGACGGAAACTCCTCCGCTTACCGTATCGCACTCGAAGGAGCGGGCGGTTATATTTTCGGCGGTTATCTCTCCGCTCACGTTTTCTATTTCAACCGAGCCCGACGCGGAAATGCCGTCCAAATAAATATCCGCCGTCGTCGAATCTATCTTCAGCCCGCGGAAATCCTCCATAAAAGCGGACGGAATTTTTACGGTAAGCTCCTTGTCCTTAAATCTTCCGAAAGCGAAAAGCCATTCCGATTTCCGCGGCTTTATTTCCAGCCTGCCGCCGGTGACCCTATACCTGAGAGCGTCATCCTCGTCGCTGCCGGCGCCGTTTTCGCTTATCTCCACCGTGTCGCCGCCGTAAGCGGAAACCTCAATGCTGCCGCCGTACCATTCCACAGAAAGCGAGGTTATCCTTTCGGAAACGCTGCCTCCGCCGACGGTATAGCTCGCCGCATCGGGATACCTGCCGCCGAAGCTTAGTGAAAAGCCTCCGAGCAGCCCCCGCCCTCCGCCTGTGAAAACCAGCGTCACAACCAGCACCGCCGTAAGCAGGAGCGCCGTGAAGGACCAGATTATCAGTCGTATGACCGCGCTTTTTTTCATTGTCCGCACCTCACCTTGTCAAATCGAATATCGCTTTTATAATATTTGTAACCGCGCCGCCGATGAAAAATATCAGCCAGGTTATAAACCACGCGCCGCTGAGAAAGCTTGCCGTCAGATAAATAATCAGCGTCAGCGCCCAGACCGCGCCGTTTACCGCCGAAAGCACCGACTTTCTTTCCTTGGTATCGCGGTTCCATTCCTTAAAATCCTCTACCACGGTACCGGCGCTTTTATTGTACCTGAGCTTTATTCCCTCGCGGTAGATGACTATCGCCGTTGCCGCCGCCGCCATAACGAACATCAGCACTATGCCCAGCGGCTCAAGACCGTCTATCTCATCGAAAATCACGGGCGGAACCACGCAGAGAATATACAGCGCCACCGCCGCCGAAAGAAGCAGCGAGCGCTTTTTGCCGTTGTCGGCAATTTCCTCCCTTGTGTAGCCCGAAGACGCCACCGGAGCGGTCAGGCTGTCAATAAGGCTGCTAACGTCGCCTATCCCCGCGACCGAGATATTATACGCCGCCTCCTCGCTCTTTCCCTCCGCCAGCAAATCGTTATAGCGGTCAAGCGTGTTCTGAAGAATTTCCTCCTTAAGCTCAACAATCTGTATGGTTTTGGGAGCGTCCTTAAAAAGCTCCTCTACATATGCGCGTAATTTTTCATTCATCTGCGCCGTCCTCC
>CALWUZ010000203.1 GCA_944384845.1 uncultured Clostridia bacterium | reverse complement strand
CCCCCCTCTTTTGATGCAGCCCAGGATACAACTGGCCTTCTGAGCTACAAGCTCACGCTACTGGCTTGGGTCAAGCATTTTGTTCACCTCAAGTTCTACACCACAGGGTCATTTTAGCGGTTATCCTGCTGCTGACAGGCTCCGCCGGAGCGCGAATGGCGGCGTGGCTCGGTTCGTACGGTCCGGCGGCATTCGGCGGCGGCGACCTGCCGCGGGCGGGCGCGGTAATAATGCAGTACACGGGACATTCCGAATATACCGAGAACGACCCGCCCACCTTCGCCTGCGTCGGAGAAAGCGACGGTATAGCAAGCTGGCGCACTATGGAGCGCCACATACAGGCGCTCGGCGATTTAGGCATTCCCACGGAATTTCATCACTATCCCGGTCTGCCGCACGGCTTCGGACTCGGCACAGGCACTGCCGCCGAAGGCTGGCTTAACGAGGCGGTCGCTTTTTGGGAAGCTCAGATGAAATAAAACAAAAAGGAAGCGTTATTATGAACAACTTCATTTTTCAAAACTCCACAAAGGTCTATTTCGGGCAGGGCTGCGTAAAGGAATACCTTTCCTGCCTTGCCGGCAAGGCAGAAACCGTTATGCTGGCATACGGCGGCGGTTCAATCAAAAAAAACGGCATTTATGATGAGGTAAGCGGCATCCTGAAGAAAGCCGGAAAAAACATAGTGGATTTTTCCGGAATTATGTCCAACCCGACCTACGCAAAGGTTAAAGAGGGCGCAAGGCTCGCAAAGGAAAGCGGCGCGGATATGATTCTCGCGGTAGGCGGCGGCAGCGTTATGGACTGCTGCAAGGCGGTATCTCTCGCTGCCCGCTATGACGGCGACATATGGGATGATTTCTGGGCGCGCCCCGGCGTTATCAATTTTGAGCCGCTGCCGTTAGGCGTAATAGTCACGGTCTCCGGCACGGGAAGCGAATGCAACGGCGGCGCGGTAATAACACATGAAGAGAAAAAAATAAAGACCGGAAGAGATTATCCCAAGCTCAATCCCCGCTTCGCCCTTATGGATCCAGCATATACCTACAGCGTTCCCGAAAAGCAGATGGTATCGGGTGGCTTTGATACCTTAAGCCATATTATGGAAACCTATTTCAGCGAACCTGACGATGATAATGTCTCCGACGATATAATGGAGGCGCTGATGAAAAGCGTGATACGCAATCTGCGCGCGGCTGTAAAAAATCCCGCGGATTACACCGCCCGCTCGAATCTGATGTGGGCTTCCACTATGGCCGAGAACCGCGTCATCAAGATGGGAAAAAGATGCGACTTTCAATGCCACAATATGGAGCATCAGCTCGGCGCATATACCGACTGCAACCACGACTGCGGGCTGGCGGTGCTGCATCCGGCGTACTACCGCTGCATTTATAAGTACGGGCTTTCAAAATTCGCGCGGTTTGCCGAAAATGTATGGGGAATCGCCCGCGGCGGCAGAAGCGATGATGAGCTGGCGTCAGCCGGTATCGACGCTTTAGCGGATTTTATTAAGGAAATCGGTCTGCCCTCAACCCTCGGCGAGCTTGGCATTACCGATAAAAAGCTGCTGAAAGAAATAGCCGAAACCTGCGCCGTCTCGGCAGGCGGCTACAAACGGCTTAATGCAAAGGAAATCTATAATATTTTTATTAGCTGCTTAAAATGAAAGGAGAAAACTGAAATGAAAAAACTTACTGCATTGTTAACCGGAATTATTATGATTCTCTGCCTTGCCGCCTGCGGCGGCTCATCCTACTCCGGCACATCAGGCTCCTCAGACGATAACAGCCCCGCCTCAGACTCGGGCAGCGCTTCAGCAGGAGCGGATTCGTCTCAGACCGAAAGCCCGGAAAACAGCACCGGCAGCGGAAGCACGCTGGTGGTATATTTCTCGGCAACCGGAAACACTGAAGAGGCAGCAGGCTATATCGCCGAAATTACCGGCGGCGACCTGTTTGAGCTTGAGCCCGCCGATCCGTACACCGACGAGGATCTGAACTACGGCAATGAGGACAGCCGCGTATCCAGAGAGCATGAAGACGAGGCGCTGCGCGACGTGGAACTGACAGCCAATACGGTAGACAACTGGTCGGAGTACGATACGGTGTTCATCGGTTACCCGATTTGGTGGGGCATTGCCGCCTGGCCGGTGAACGATTTTATAGAAGCCAACGACTTTACCGGTAAAACCGTAATTCCCTTCTGCACCTCGGCAAGCTCCGGACTCGGTCAAAGCGGAGAGCTGCTTGCGGAAACGGCAGGTACCGGCGACTGGCTTGAGGGCATACGCTTTCGTTCGGGAGTCAGCCGCGGGGACGTACAGGAATGGCTTGACGGGCTTAATCTCTCGTAACCGAGCGAAAAGGAGAATATTCCGATGAAACGGATACTGACCTTTTTCCTCATCCTTGCAATAACTTCCGGACTTTCAGCCTGTGCAGGCAGTACCGCTGATCCCTCCAGCGGCAGTTCCTCGGCTCCGTCGGAGCCGGATGTGCCCATGTCTGATAACACTCCGTCCTCTCCGGAGAGCGGCGGCTCCTCCTTAAGCGAAGGCGGCCGGAATATTCTTATCGCTTATTTCACAATGCCGGAGGACGTGGACGCCTCCGGTGTGGATGCCGTTGCCGGCGCCAGCATAGTGGTGCGTGACGGCGAGGTGATGGGCAATGTAGAATATATAGCTTCGGTTATAAATGAAACTGTGGGCGGCGACCTGTTCCGAATCGAAACGGTACAGCAGTATCCCCTTGATCATGACCCGCTGGTAGACCAAGCAGCAGCAGAACAGGACAGCGACGCCCGACCTGAGCTTGCATCGCATATAGAAGACCCGGGCAGATACGACATAATCTTTCTCGGCTATCCCAACTGGTGGGGAGATATGCCGCAGGCGCTGTACACCTTTCTTGAGGAATACGATTTTTCCGGCAAGACCATCATTCCCTTCTGTCCGCATGGCGGAAGCGGCTTTTCAAGAACGGAACGCACCATTGCCGAGCTTCAGCCAGACGCCGAGGTCAGCGAGGACGGTCTGACCGTTTCCCGAAACGATGTGGCGGACAGCGCCGAAGAGATTGCCCGATGGGCAGAGGCTTTAGTCTGACGGACCGGACTCCCTTCAGCGTATAAAATAAATTGTAAGGAGGCGGCTGTACTGTGAAAAAATTTTCAATATTGTTGACGGCTGTGATAATAACGCTCAGCCTTACAGCCTGCAGCGGTACGCGGGAACCGGCTGCTTCTGTGTCAGACGGCGGGCAGGAGGACAGCTATCGCTCTGAGTCGGATATACTGACAGCCTACGGCGGCGCAAATACCGTAGCGACAGCCTCGGTAACCCCTCATAAGCAGCAGGTTCTGTATCTGTGGGAGGAAAACAATGCCCCCGCTGTCACCGAATATACCGTGAACAGCGGCGGTTATTCCGACGATCCCGATTTCAGACCCTACATCACCTTTTTCCCCGTACCGGACGGCACGGATATCAAAGGTGCGGCGCTTATCTGCCCCGGCGGAGCCTTCCAGTACCGCAGTGATCAGCCGGAGGGTGTGAGCGTTGCCGAGGAGCTAAGCCGGCTCGGCTATCAGAGCTTCGTTGTAGATTACCGCCTGCGCCCCTACACACAGCAGGAGGGTGCGCTGGATCTGGCGAGAGCGGTGCGCTTTGTCCGCTCGCATGCCGGGGATTACGGAATTGATGAAAAGGATATTGCCGTTATGGGCTTTTCCGCCGGAGGTATTTTAAGCGGCGAAATGCTTTTAAATTTTGACGGCAGGATAAACGGCACGGCGCTTGACAGCGATTATGTGCCCGACGGATTGGACGGAGTTTCCGCCGACGCGGCTGCCTGCGGAATGATCTATTCCTTTTACGACCGCCTGAGCGTGGGCACCACCGATGCAGAACTGCTGCGTTCCGGCAGTCTGCCGCCCACCTTCTATTGCTACGGAACCCGCGACCATTTTTATAATCAGTTTCTTGCCAACACTGATGCGGCTGAAGAGGCCGGCGTATCGGTAGAGCGCCTGCAGCTGAACGGCATGCCGCACGGCTTCGGCGCAGAGGGCGGCTGGATTCCGGTATTTGACGAATGGCTGACAAAAACATTCGCAGAAAATTAGAGGAGAACAGAAATGAACAAAAAAGTTTTAGTTTTAGCCGGAAGCCCCAGAAAGGGCGGCAATTCAGACCTGCTTTGCGACGAATTTATCCGCGGCGCGCGGGAATCAGGATGCATCGCGGAAAAAATTTACATGCAGGATTTAAAAATCAGCCCCTGCCGTGCATGCTATGGCTGCCGCGGGACGGGAAGCTGTGTTCAGAAGGACAATATGGCTGAGCTTCTTGACAAAATGATTGACGCCGACGTAATTGTGCTGGCTACCCCTGTTTACTTCTACTCTATGGACGGGCAGATGAAAACTATGATTGACCGTACCCTTCCCCGCTATACGGAAATTGAGAACAAGGATTTCTACTTTATCGCCACCGCCGCCGCAGGCGCCGGGGCAATTAAACGTACTGCAGACGCTCTGCGCGGCTTCACCGACTGCCTGCCGGGCGCGAAGGTGCGCGGCGTGATTTACGGCTCCGGAGTTTATCAGAAAGGCGAAGTCAGAAGAACCGACGCCTTCAGACAAGCCTTTACGGCCGGACAGTCGCTTTAAAAGCCTTGTCTGTATTCCGAATAAAAAAGACTTAAAACCAAAAAGTTTATACTGCATAACAAACAGAGACTTCTGTTTCTTTAATTTTCAGTGTATAATATAATCATATAAAAAGGGGGCAGTACACGGTGCGTTTAAAAATAAGGCTTTGCCGCGCCTGTTCTGCCGCCGGAATTTTTAAGTTCAGGAGGAAATTCATATGGAATATGCATCACTTAATAACGGAGTCAGAATGCCGATGGCAGGCATCGGCACATTTTTGCTGTCACCGGACGAGGCTGAGGCCTCTGTCCTGAGCGCGCTTGAATGCGGCTATCGTCTGATAGATACTGCCAACGCCTATGTCAATGAAAAGGCAGTCGGCCGGGCTATGAAGAAATCCGGTCTTAAGCGGGAGGAAATTTTCCTTGAAACCAAGCTTTGGCCCGCCTTTTATGAACAGCCCGACGCGGTGGAAAAAACGCTTGAGCGTCTTGATACCGATTATATTGACCTTCTGCTTATTCATCAGCCTGCCGGAAACTATATATCGGGATACCGGCTTATGGAAAAGGCATATAATGAAGGCAGGGTAAGGGCTATCGGTCTCTCAAACTTCAATGAAGAGCAGATTAAGGAGATTCTTAGCATATGCGAGGTTAATCCCTCGGTTCTGCAGACCGAGGTTCATCCCTATTCCCAGGAAAAAGAGCTGAAAAGCTTTCTTTCCAAGGAGGGCATAGTAATTCAGTCGTGGTATCCGCTCGGTCACGGCGATAAGACGCTTATCGAAGAACCGCTTTTTGCCGAGCTCGGCAAAAAATACGGCAAATCCAACGCCCAGATTATTCTGCGCTGGCATGTTCAGAGCGGCAACATCGTCATTCCGGGGTCTAAAAATCCCGATCATATCAAGGATAACTTTGACCTCTTCGACTTTTCGCTTACGGATGCGGAAATGGAAAAAATAGCTGCTATGGACAGGCAGAAGCGCTACTATATAAGCACGCCTGAAATGCTGGCGGGCTATGCCGCGTTTGTGCCTCCGGTTGACGAGCAGAAATAAAAATTAAATCATATAATTTCAGGAGTGAACGTTATGCGTAAAAATTTCGGGAGCAAATCATGGTTTTATCCTCTGCCGGTGCTGATAATCGGCACCTACGGCGAGGACGGCACCGCCAACGCTATGAACGCCGCCTGGGGAGGACTTTATGACGCTGACAAGGTGGTGCTTTGTCTGAGCGGAGGACACAAAACCACCCGCAATATTAAATTTAAGGGCGCATTTACCGTAAGCTTTGCCGACGCCGCAAATGTAATTCCTGCCGACTATGTCGGAATAGTGTCCGCAAACAGTGAGCCTGAAAAGCTGAAAAAATCCGGCTTTCATGTACACAGAAGCGAATATGTGGACGCGCCTGTTATCGACGAGCTTCCGGTAGCGCTGGAGTGCAGACTCATAAAGGTAAATGAGGACGGCAATATAATCGGTCAGATTGTCAATGTCAGCGCCGACGAAAGCGTGCTGGGCGCAGACGGCAGCATTGATTTTGCAAAATTCCGCCCGATTTCCTTTGAGCCCGTTCACAATGGCTACCATGTGATGGGTGAAAGGGTAGGAAACGCCTTTAAGGATGGCGGAAAGCTGAAATAATCCGAATAAAAAAGCTCATTTGTGTTTTTCGGCATATCTAAAATTGAACACACTCTTGAAAAGCCGAGTGCAGAAGTTGCTACCCTCGGCTTTTCGCGCTTTTTATCCGCTTTACGCAATGCCTGAAGATTTATACCACTCTCCCCATTCCTGCAACGCGCCGAGTATCGGCTCAAGGCTTAACCCCAGCTCAGTTAAAGAATATTCGACCCGGGGCGGTACCTCCGCATATACGGTGCGGGTCAGCAGACCGCTGCTTTCCATAGCGCGAAGCTGCGCAGTCAGCACCTTCTGGGATATATTCCCCACCGATTTTTTCAGCTCTCCGAAGCGTTTTGTGCCGGTAAGCAGATCGCGCAGAATAAGAACCTTCCATTTATCACCGATCAGGGTTAAGGTAGTTTCCACCGGACACGCGGGCAGCTCCTTTGCCGCGCTCTGTATTTTCATATTCAAAGCCCCCTTTAGTTTCATTATGATACTTTAATATGTATTATATCGTACAGCCGCGTTTAAATCAAGGTTTCCAAAAATTTTTTCTTTTAAAAAATGTCCGGAAACCCAGCGGTTAAGCAATCGTTTCCCGACGGCAACCGTCCTATGGTTTCCTTAAGGTTACTACAGCACAATATTGTGCCTGCTTTACAAATAACACCGGTATAAATATAATATAATCAAGAGCTGCGGAGACGGCCGCTTCGAAGCCTTAAAAAGAAAAAATTCGGGAGGAATTAAAATGAAAACAGCAGTAATATGCGCAAACGGAAAAGCAGGCAGACTTATCGTAAAAGAAGCGGTATCCAGAGGAATGGATGTAACCGCAGTTGTGCGTGAAGAAAATCAGACCGAGGCAAAGAATACGCTTAAAAAAGATTTATTTGATTTGACCGCCGATGATTTGAAAGACTTTGACATTGTTATAGACGCCTTCGGCGCCTGGACAGAGGATACCCTTCCCCAGCACAGCACTTCCCTTAAGCATCTGTGCGACATTCTGAGCGGCACAAGCACCCGCCTGCTGATCGTCGGCGGAGCGGGAAGCCTTTATGTCAACCCCGAGCACACCGCCTGTGTAGCAGACGGTTCCGATTTTCCGGACGCATTTAAGCCACTTGCAGCCGCTATGGCAAAGGCGCTCGGAGAGCTGCGCCAAAGGAACGACGTTAATTGGACTTATATCAGCCCCGCCGCAGATTTCAGGGCGGACGGAGAGCGCACAGGCAAATATATTCTCGGCGGAGAGGAGCTGACACTCAATTCCAGGAGCGAAAGCATTATAAGCTATGCCGACTATGCCGCCGCTATGATAGACGAAGCCGTAAACGGCGGCAATATCCGTAAGCGTATAAGCGTTGCCGGCGGATAAAAAATTCAGGACAAATAAGGAGAACGTCTACAAAACCAATGATTTTATCGGATACAAAGTGTTTATTGTTGAGAAAAGCGGCAGGGCTGTCCGGAGGTACGGTAAAATAATGACACAAACAGAACGAAGATTATTTTTGATTGAGAGACTTATCGCAGAAGAGCCGAACTGTTGGGACTCAAAAATCCCTCAGGGAGAGCAGGAACAGAAAAGACTCCTGCGTTCGCTTTTCAATGTCAGAATGCCGAATCCGGCAGACGGGGAATTTCTGAAAATTCAGGACGCCTATCTTAAGGAGGAAACGCGGCGCAAGGGAGTTACCGACGTCAAAGACCTTGTTCCCGCCGAGGACGGAATCTATCTTTGGCAGGGAGATATTACCGCGCTCAGGTGCGGCGCCGTTGTAAACGCCGCGAACAGCGCGCTTCTCGGCTGCTTTTTTCCCTGCCACAGCTGTATTGACAACGCGATACACACCTTTGCCGGGATTCAGCTCCGGCTTGCCTGCGCCGAGCTTATGAAGAAGCAGGGGCACAGCGAAAGACCCGGCGGAGCGAAAATAACTCCGGCTTTTAATCTGCCGTCTGAATATGTCATTCATACCGTCGGTCCGATTGTCACAGGCAGACTTACAAAGCAGGATGAAGACTTGCTTGCCTCCTGCTATCTTTCCTGTCTTGAGCTTGCCGAAATAAGCGGAGTCAAGAGCATCGCGTTCTGCTGTATCTCTACCGGAGAATTTCATTTCCCGAACGACCGTGCGGCGGAAATCGCCGTCCGGACGGTACGCGGGTACAGAGAGCACTCAAAAAGCGGAATTGAGGTTATATTCAATATTTTCAAGGATATAGACCGAAAGCTCTACTCAAAATTACTCGGATAAGCCGCTTAGAAACCTCGGCGCGCCGATGACAATGAATCTGCGCTCGGACCAGGCCTTTGCCTGGGACGGGGCTGACAGCGGAGAATCCCAGGACTGTTTACGCCTGTGTCAATTACGGCGAAGCCGTTTATCCGACGGAAATCGGAGAGGTATTGGAACAATTATAAAAGCATTTTAATTATTTTTAAATAAAATCGGCGGTTTTAAAAACCGCCGATTTTTTGCCGTGAAACATAAAAAAATAGATTCTTGTAAAAATACCCCCGCAAAAACAAACATACCGCTTACTTTATTTTTTATCTATGGGCAGCCAAATTTCTATATAACGATAACAATTTTTTTGCTTTTTAGGGAACCAGTAATAAACCGATATTTCGGGGGCTTCAGCAATTTCAAAATCGTTCACAGGAAACCATTCTGACGCAATACGTTTGCGAATATCCATATAATCAGCCACCGGATACGGCTGGCATTCTGTAGTAAAAATTATATATGTCTGTTTGGGAATAATTATATTTTCAAAGCCGAAAGCCTTAATAGGAAACAAAAAAGATGCCGCTTAAACGCGAGAGAAGAAATGCAAAAAAAGAACCTCAACTACGCATCTGCGTGTCGAGGTTCTCGACTGGTGCGAGTGACGAGACTTGAACTCGTACGTCAAAGACACACGCCCCTCAAACGTGCCTGTCTGCCTGTTCCAGCACACTCGCATTTTTATTGTGCTTGACTATTATATCAAAATCGGCTCCGCTTGTCAATAAAAATTTACCGTAAATCCCGACGTAATTTTAATTTTCTGTAAAGCGCTCACAGGCACATCCCAAAAAACGCCGCTGCAAAAAACTTCAGACCTTATTTTCCGCTTTTTTCGCGGGTTTGCAGCTATAAATATAAAAATATAAAAGTTTATTTTACAATATATCATTATATTATACTGGAAATTCTGCAAAGAATATATTATAATAAGCATAACAAATTTGAAGGGATGAAAATAGTTGAAAAAGAAAGGCTTAATTATTCTTTTAGCGGTAATAGTCGTTGTGATTTTAATAATAGCCGCAGTAGCGGGCTCCTACAACAGCCTTGTCGAACAGCGCGAGGCTGTCGACAACGCGCAGGCTCAGATTTCCACGCAGCTTCAGCGCCGGGCGGATCTTATCCCGAACTTTGTCAATACCGTTCAGGGCTATTCTGATTACGAACAGGAAACCTTTACTGCGGTAACAGAGGCACGCGCCGCCGTTTCAGGAGCTAATACGCCTTCCGAACAGGCGGAGGCGTCAGAACAGCTTGACAGCGCGATTTCGGTCTGGGTCAACGCGATTACCGAGGCTTATCCCGATTTAAAGGCAAGCGCGCAGTATACGGCGCTTCAGGATGAGCTTTCCGGCACCGAAAACCGCATAGCCCAGGCAAGGCGGGACTATAACGAGGCGGCTAATTCATATAACGTATCGGTCAAAAAATTCCCCAAGAATATTATCGCCGGAATTTTCGGATTTTCAGAGGTCGATTACTTTGAGGCGCAGGACGGCACTGAAAGCGTTCCGCAAGTAAGCTTTGACTGACAGCGAATATGAAAAAGAGGCTTAGTATAATTTTTGCGGCGTTCCTGCTGAGTTTTTCTCTTTTGCCCGTCTCCGCGGCGGACAGCTATCCCGAACCGACGCAGCGTTTTTTTGTCAATGACTTTGCCGACGTTATCGACAGCACCGACGAGGACGAAATTTATTCCCGCGGAGCAACGCTTCAGGAAAAAACCACCGCTCAGGTAGTTGTAGTCACCGTAAACACGCTTGACGGCGAGGAACCGGCGGACTACGCCTTGGGGCTTGGCAGACAGTGGGGCGTGGGTCAGAAGAGCGATGACAACGGCGCCGTCATTCTTCTTTCAAAGGAAGAAAGGGAAATATATATAGCGATCGGCTATGGTCTCGAGGGAGCCCTGCCGGACAGCAAAACCGGCAGAATAATAGATACCTACGGGCTTGACTATCTGAAGGAAGACGATTTTTCAACCGGACTGCTTGAAATCACAAAAGCGATCATAAACGAGGTCTATATAGAATACGGACAGGAGCCGGAGGCCGGCTATACCGCGATAGAAGACCTGCCGGACGACGGCTCTGACGATTACGGCAAAAAGGTCGGAGTCTCGTGGATCGCGATGCTGTCAATCGTGGCGCTTTACATTCTGATCTTCGGCAGAAGAAGGCGCGGCTTTTTCTGGTTCGGCGGCTTTGGCGGCAGAGGAGGCTTCGGAGGTCACGGCGGCAGGGGCGGTTTCGGCGGAGGCGGCTTCGGAGGCGGAGGATTTTCCGGCGGAGGCGGTTCTTTTGGCGGAGGCGGCGCCGGACGCGGTTTTTAAACTACATGGATAATGGAGCAATGAAATGTCGGAAAATTTTAACGGAAAGGATTACGGAGAATATTTCCGCTCGCTGGAAAAAAAGCTTGCCGCCTCAGGCGGCAGACCTGAGCCGGCGGCTGGAAAAACGAATCCTGTGCGGACTGAAAAATCAAAAAGCGTGAAATACAGGGTTATACGCATAAGACCAAAGGCGCTTATATTCGCATTTCTCCTGATTTTTGTTATTGCCGCGGCGGTGATAACCGTTCCCGTGATTACAAGCGGTAAGGGCAAAGCCGCGCAGCCGCAGAACGGAAATGTTTCAAATATAAAAAAAGGCTCCGGAGAACCCGAAGAGAAGGATACCGGAATAGCTTACAGCTTTTCGGACGAAACGGCGGAGATTCCCGAGTCCAACGATTCTGAGGCGGCGATAGTCGTAAACACCTCTACGCACGAAATAGTCGCAGCAAGAAACGCGCATGAGCGCCTGTACCCTGCCTCAACCACTAAGATTATGACGCTTATCGTTGCAAGCGAAAACATTACGGATTACAGCGACACCTTTACGATGACACTTGACATCACAGACCCGCTTTATGTTGCGGGGGCGTCGGTCGCAGGCTTTTTGAAGGACGAGGAAATAAGCATGACCGACCTGCTGTACGGTCTGATACTGCCGTCAGGCGCCGACGCGGCGATGGGGCTTGCAGAAAAAATTTCAGGAAGCGAGCCGGCTTTTGTAAGGCTTATGAACGAAAAGGCTGAGGAGCTGGGACTTGAAGACACTCATTTTTCAAATGTTTCCGGTCTTTTTGACAGCGAGCAGTATACCTCGGCATACGATATGGCGATAATTCTTGAAACCGCAATACAGGACCCGCTGCGCAGAAAAATTCTCTCGACCTATCAGTATACCACCGCGCCCACTCCCCAGCATCCGGAGGGTATTGCGCTTTCGTCAACTCTTTTTGACTATATGTACGGAACCGAACCGGAAACCGCCACAATTCAGGGCGGCAAAACCGGATTTATAAACGAAGCAGGCTACTGTATAGCCTCATACGGCGCGAACAATACCACCGGAAACGAGTATATAGTCGTGACGCTGAAAAATTCTTCCCGCAATCCGGCGATTTTCGGTCAGATAGATTTGTACAAGCAGTTCGCAAAATAGCTTTTTGAAAGAGGAAATTATATTATGAGCATGAAAGAAAAAATGCACACCGGAGAACTGTACCTGCCGAATGACAGGGATATTTTAGAGGAACAGAAGAAGTGTCTTGAAAGGCTTTACGAGTACAATCACACACGCCCGTCCGAAGAGGAAAAGCGAGACCGGCTGCTTAAGGAGATGTTTGCGGAAATCGGCGAGGGCTGCTATATAGAGCCGCCGTTTCACGCCAATTTCGGAGGAGCTCATGTTCATTTCGGCAAAAGCGTTTACGCAAACTTTAATCTCACTATTGTGGACGACACTCACGTTTATGTAGGCGACTTTACTATGTTCGGTCCGAACGTTACGGTTGCAACCGCCGGACACCCAATTCTTCCCGAGCTCAGAAAGGAAGCGTATCAGTATAATTTTACGGTAAACATAGGCTGCAACTGCTGGATAGGTGCAGGCGCCGTGATAGTGCCCGGCGTGACGATAGGAGACAATACCGTTATCGGCGCAGGGAGCATCGTCACAAAGGATATTCCCTCAAACGTCGTGGCGGTAGGCAATCCCTGCCGCGTAATCCGTGAAATAGGCGAACGTGACAGAGAATATTATTTTAAGAACCGTAAAATCGAGCCGGAGCTATTAAAATAAGACCGCTTTTATTTACCGTATTGAAAAACACATAATATTGAGCCGCCGCAGTCAAAAGACTGCGGCGACTTGTTTTACTGTATGAGAAACCTGCTTTTAGAAACGGATAGTATGGGTAAGACTAAGCCTGCCTCCCGCCTCAATCGCGTTAATGCCCTCTTTTCCCGTTATGTCCGCTCCCGCGCCTGTTTCAGGCTGTATGCCGGCCCACGGTTCAAGGCATATATATCCCGCCTGCGGCTTTGTCCACAGCAGGAAATAGTCAAAGCCGTCAAAATCCACCGTCACGCTCTTGCCTGTTCTGCGGTTGCGCAGCATTGCCGAGCGGGATTTTAAATCCTTAAAGACAAGCGCGTCTACCGCGAAATATTTATAATAAAGCGGCAGAGTATCGGTGTCGGTTATAATCCGCGTCCGTCTGCCTGACGTCAGATTTCCGTCAAGCTCATAAGTGTCAAGCGTTTCTTTTTTCTCAAAAATCACATCATAATCCTCTATGCCTTCGGGGCAGGCATACGCCTCATGCGCACCAACCGACGCGTACATAGTCTCCTTTGAGAGATTTATTGCCTCGTAATCTATTTTAACTCCCGCTCCGCGAAGCGAATACACAACGCGAAATTCAAACTCCCAGGGATACATTTCAAGCGTTTCCTTACTGCTTCTGAGCACAAAAACCGCCATATGCTCCGACGCCTTTTCGACCTCGAAAATCATATTCTTCGCAAAGCCATGCTTTTTTAATACATATTCCCTGTCCCTGTATGTAAACCTGTCGTCCGGCAGTCCTCCGCAAATCGGAAACATAACCGGCGCTCTGCCTGTCCAGAAAGCGGAGTCTCCGTTCCAGAGACGCTCCTCCCCCTTTACCGCTATGCTTTGCATTTCGGCGCCCTTTTCACTGATTTCAACCGACAAAACGCCGTTCTTTAAAGTAATCATCTAAGCTTCACCAATCTCCCTTGAAAATTACACCCGCACATAAAAATCCGCGCAATGCAGACATTTTCCTCTTTAAATTATATAGCCGTCAATGCTTTTTTTCAAGAGTTTTATGATTTTTTCTTTTTCCGCCGCAATTTTGCTGCGCGTAACCGCTGAGCCCTTTAAGCATAAGATAAAATGAGGTGATTTTATGGATAAAGAGCTTATTGAAAAATATAAAAACGAACTTATGCGCATATACCGGTCTGCGCACGGAGCGCCCGCAAAGCCCGCCGCCGCACAGACTCCCGTACAGAAAGCGCCCGATACGTTTTCCGGGCAGCAGGGCGTCTATGACCCGGGACAGCCGTATGAGCATGTGGATTCCACCGACGAAAACGGAAGGCTCACGCTGATGGTGTCCGCCTTAAACGGGCTTTATCCCGTACCCGAAGCCAAAATAACGGTTTTTACAGGCGATTATGAGCAGATGGACGTAAAGGACACAGGCATTACCGACCAAAGCGGAAAAAGCAAAACCTTTGAGCTTTACGCGCCTTCCAAAAGCCTTTCAATGCAGTCGGGCGCGACCGAACTGCCCTATGCGCTTTACAATGTTCTAGTAGAAGCCGACGGCTTTGCCTCTAATCTGCATCTTAACATTCCGGTATTCAAGGGAGTTACATCTATGCAGCGTTCCAACCTTATGCCGACAGCCTCGCTCGGAGGCGGCGAGGGACCCATTGTATACAACGAGCTGTCAAAATATCCGCTTTGAGGAGGTGACTTTATGCCCGCAGTAATTCAGCCGGTAATTCCGGAAAATATAACGGTGCATTTGGGCGCTCCCGGTCAGAACGCCGCGAACATTACCGTGCCGTTTATTGATTATGTAAAAAACGTCGCTTCAAGCGAAATATATCCTACCTGGCCGGAAAACGCGCTGCGCGCCAATATTTACGCCATTATGACCTTCGCTCTCAACCGAATATATACCGAATGGTACCGCTCCCGCGGCTATGACTTCGATATAACCAACAGCACCCAGTACGATCAGGCGTTTGTGCCTGACCGCGATATATTTGAAAATATAAGCAACATTGTAGACGATATTTTTGACGAATATGTGGTGCGGCAGGGAAGTATTCAGCCGCTTTTCACCCAGTTCTGCAACGGCACCACCTCCAAATGCGACGGACTTTCACAATGGGGAACGGTAGAGCTTGCAGAGCAGGGGCTTACCCCGTATGAGATACTTCAAACCTATTACGGAGAGGATATCAGCATACTCACCGACACTCCGGTAGAGGCTGTCGGCGAATCATATCCCGGAACTCCGCTCAGGCTCGGCGACGCGAGAAACGAGGTAAAAATTATACAGACTCAGCTTAACAGAATATCGGAAAATTATCCCGCCATACCGAAAATACGTCTTGAAAACGGACTTTTCGGCACAGATACCGAGGACGCCGTACGCGCTTTTCAGAGAATTTTTTCACTGCCGGAGACCGCAATAGTCGACAAAGCCACCTGGTACCGCATAAAGCGCTATTATAACGGCGTAAAACAGTTGGCGGAGCTTATTTCCGAGGGTATTTCCATTGACGAGGCGACCCTTCCTTTCCCCGCCGACGGGCTTTCTCCGGGAATGAGCGGCGAGGAGGTCAGAACACTTCAATATTATCTCGACATAATAGCCTATTTCAATCCGGCGCTTCAGTTTATCGCGATAAACGGCATTTACGACGAAGCGACCGAGCAGGCAGTAAGAAACTTTCAGCGTTTTTACGGTCTTCCGGAAACCGGCGTGGTGGACGAGGCGACATGGAACACTATTTTTAATATTTACAGGGAAACCGCAGCCACACTTCCGGAGGGGTATGAAGGAGAAAGGGCAAAGATTTACCCCGGATATGTTTTGAGCGAGGGTATGAGAAACGACGATGTAAGGGATTTGCAGACCTACCTTTCTTACATAGGAAGCATTTACCCTGAAATCCCCGAAATTCCCGTGACCGGATATTACGGTTCCCAGACAAGAGACGCGGTTTACACATTCCAGCGGCTCTTCGGTCTTCCGATAAGCGGTCTTACCGGACAAAACACCTGGTACCGGATAGCAGAGGAGTACAACGCGCTTAAGGGACTTAACTATAACGAATTTGAAATTTAATTGTTTTTTTACGCTTTTGAAGGGCATAATAATCCGAGAAATACCAAGTAAGATATGAAACGGGGATTTTTATATGCCGGGACAATCCGCGGATTACAGCAGTACTCCGCTTTCAAAAAAGCTTGATGAAAACATACAGCTCTTCAAAAGCATTTTCAGCAAGGATTCGGTGCTCCGCTTTAAAAGGATAAGCGTACGCGGCGTATGCAGCTATGACTGCGCGCTGTTTTATATGGACGGCATGGTAAATGTGGAGCTTTTAAACGAATCCATAGTCCGTCCGCTTCTGATGGTGGAACGGGAGCGGACGGAGGACTCGCTTATCAACTACATCACAAAGCAGGTGCTTTTTGCCAGCGAAGCCAAAGCCACCGGAAGCGTAGCGGACATATTGCGGGCGGTTCTCTACGGTGACACGCTGCTTTTGGTTGACGGCTGCGACGAAGCTATCACCGTAAACACCAAAGGCTGGCGCACAAGAGGCATAACCGAGCCTGACGACGAAAAGGTCCTGCAGGGACCGCGCGAAGGCTTTGACGAAGCGGCGCTGCTTAACCTTGCTATGATACGCAGAAAGCTTCTGACGCCCGATTTCTGCACTGAGCTGCTCAGAGCCGGAAGACGCAGCGATACGATAATTTTCATATGCTATCTCGACTCCTTAGCGGACAAAAAAACGCTTGCCGAGGTAAAAAAACGGATTCAAAGCCTTGATATAGACGGCATACTCGATTCCAATTATATCACAGAACAGATAAGGGACCACCCCTGTTCGATTTTTAAAACTACAGGAGCTACCGAACGCCCCGACGTTGTCGCCGCAAGACTGCTTGAGGGACGGATAGCGATTGTTGTGGACGGCACTCCGGTGGTGGTGACGGTACCCTATCTTTTTTCGGAAAATTTCCAGTCTGACGAGGACTACTATCTGAACTACATTATTTCATCGGTAGGCCGTGTGCTGAGATATTTATGCTTCTTTATGTCTATAAGCATTCCCGCAATATTTATCGCCGCCGCAACCTTTCACAAGGAGCTGCTTCCCACCTCGCTTGCCCTTTCGGTCACTCAGCTGAGAGGCGGGGTGCCGTTTCCGCCCTTTGCGGAATGCCTTCTGCTGATTTTTATTTTTGAGATTTTAAAGGAAACCGGCGTCAGAATGCCTCAAAGCCTCGGTCATGCCCTTAGCATTGTAGGCGGTCTCGTGGTAGGTCAGGCGGCGGTAGAAGCCCGCATAATCAGCGCACCTATGCTGATAGTGGTAGCTCTTTCGGGCATTTCGGGGCTTATGGTGCCGCGGCTTAAAGGGGCGGTCTTTTACCTCAGGCTTATTTTTGTAATTCTGAGCGCATTGTTTGGTCTTTACGGATATATCGCCGGAGTAGCGCTGATGCTTATTCATATTTTCGACCTGAGCTCCTTCGGGACAAGCTATACCGTATCGCTTGCCGACGCCGGGCTTCAAAGCCTTAAGGACACCTTCTGGCGCGCACCGTGGAGCAAAATGAGAACCCGTCCGCTTTTCAACAGCAATATTATACGCAGCAGGGAGAAGAAAGACTAAATGAAAAAGCCTCTTTTATTCCTTAACGCTATGCTTATGTGTCTTTTGCTCTGCGGCTGCCGCTTTACCACGGGGGGCGCGGCAAACGACCGGCGCTTTATCGTGTCAGCCGTCGGCTTTTCTACCGATGGGGCCTTAATAAACGTCAGCGCAGAGGCCATTATCATCAACTCCGAAACGCCGGAAAGCGATCCGAAGGCAGAGGTACTCTCCGCCAGCGGGACGACCGTCGCCGAAGCGTTTGAGGCCATAAGCGCCTCACTGGCGAGACCGATGCTGCTTGAGCACTGCGGCGTTATAGTAATAGGAAACGGCATAACTCCGGCATGGCTTGATAAAATATGCGATTACTGCTTCAGTGAAAACAGAATCACTCTTTCATCATATATGATTTCCGCCGACGACCCCACCGCGCTGCTTTCGGGCGAGCCGGAATCCTCTGTAGCGGTAGGCTATGATATTATGGGTATAATAGAGCAGAACAGCTCCTCAAGCGGAATTTATTATGACAGCCGGTATTTTGAAATTGAGGGGCTTCGGGAAAAAGGACGGCATGTGTTTACGCTGCCTTATTTCACACGCGGCGAGGACGGCGTAAGCCTTGACGGGCTTTCGGTATTCCGCAATGACCGGATATTAGGGCAGCTTGACCGCGGCGATACCGAGCTTTATTCGATTATGACCGAAAACTTCGACAGCGGAAGCGTGCGCATAGGCTCGCGCGAATACAATTTGAATCTGCGGAAGGCGGAATACGGTTATTCTGACAAGGATAAAAATAAAATCACCTTAAAGCTTCATATTTCAGGAGAAAACATTAACGATGAGGTTTGCGGCGAGCTTGAAAAGAAGCTTACTGAGCTTGAAAGCAGGCTGAAACTTTCTTATAAAACCGACGCCTTCGGATTCGGTGATATACTTTCCGAAAGGCTTAAAGATTTTGAAAAAAAGTATGAAGAAGATTATGAAAAATTTTACGCTTCCTCCGCGTTTTCGGTGGAATGCATAATCTCGGGAGGCGCTAAAAATGACGGCTAAGCCCAGCTACGGCAAGCATCTTGCCTGCCTTGCGGCGGTTTTTATTTTGGGAGACTCGATAATGGTACTTCCGCCGCCCGAATCGGGACGGTATACCTTCTGGGGCTTTCTCGCCGCGGTTGCCGCCGCGTTTCTTCTCTTTCTTGCGGCTCTGCCTCTCTCAAATGCCTTGGTGCTGAAATCCGGAAAAAATATTTTTCTGCGCGCCTTGTCGGCTTTGTTTCTGACCGCCGCCGCACTGTACGCCTTTTACAATGCCGGACTTCTACTCAAGCGTTATATGAATTTTGTCGACAAGGTGCTTCTGCCCGATACTCACAAATTTTTTATAGCCTTTATCTTTCTGCTGATAACCGCATTTTTAGCCACGCGGCGGCAGGAAGTCATTCTCAAATTTTCACTGATTTTTGTTATAATATCGGTGATTACCGTACTGCTCTTTTTTCTTTTATCGGTCAAGGATTTCAGACAGGAGAATATCGCCGTTTACCGGCTCCCCTCCTTAAGCGAGCTGTTACACGAGGCAAAGCCATACTTTTTCGCCGTTTCGCTTCCGGCAGCGCTGATTCCTGTATACGAAGCGCTTTTCACCGGAAAAACCCGTCTCGGCGCGCCGTTTGCCGGGCTCACAACCGGTCTTCTTCTTGTTTCGCTCTGTATTGTAGACTGTCTTTTGCTTTTCGGAGCGCCCTTTTCGGCACGGCTTGATTTTCCTCTTGCCTCGGCGGTCAGCACCATAACCGTGGGTCCGCTTTTTACACGTATGGACGGAGTGGTATACTGTCTATTCTTCGGCTCCGCACTTATAAAAACCGCATTCTGTATGAAATTAAGCTTTTTTGCCCTCTCCGCTCTTAAAAGTACGTTCAGAAAAAGAAAAAAACAGCCCTCAGAAGACTATTAAGCCTTTTCAGCGCTTATTTTAATCGGCTGATTCTTTCCGCACGGAAAGAAATTAAGCTCATCCTTCCCGGCAGGCGGGACGGATGAGCCGTTTTTTTATTTTGCAGCCATAAATATAACGGGCGCACGTTATTAAACATCCGCCCGTTTTTCTGATTTGTAAGCAGGAGACCGCGCCGCCGTCAGGCGGGCGCCTGTTCCGCCGTTTCATCTGAAGCGGAATTAAAATCCTCCTCGCCAATGTCCTGAGCCTCCTCGGAATACTCCGAGGGATTTATCTCCTCGCAGCGCATTCCCGTTCCGGCGGGCACCAGCTTGCCTATAATTACGTTTTCCTTCAGACCGAAGAGCGGATCAACCTTGCCCTTTATAGCAGCCTCGGTCAGCACCCTTGTGGTCTCCTGGAAGGAGGCTGCGGACAGGAAGGACTCGGTAGCAAGCGAAGCTTTGGTTATTCCGAGCAGCGTAGCGCGGTAGGTAGCCTTTGTAAGCCCCTCCTCACCGGCGTCAATCCTTTCCTGGATCTTTGAGTTCGCCTCGTCTATCTCCTTGTACTCATAGCTGACGTTCTGCAGAAGGTCAGTGGAGCCCGGGTCAAGCACACGAAGCTTTCTCATCATCTGGCGTACTATAACCTCGATATGCTTATCGTTGATATCAACACCCTGGGTACGGTAGGCGTTCTGAATCTCGGCGATTATATATTCCTCAACCGCTTCAGGTCCCTGCGCCTCAAGAATATCCTGCGGATATTTGGCGCCTGGTATAAGCATATCGCCTGCCTTGACCTCGTCCCCATCCTTTACAAGACAGCGGATTCCGTAAGGAATGGTAACCTTTTCCTCGGTTTTAAGCTCGTCGTTTGTAATAATTACAACGTTGCTCTTCTTTTCCTCGGCAATACGCACCCGACCGTCAATTTTGGCAATAAGTGCGCAGCGCTTGGGTCTTCTCGCTTCAAAAAGCTCCTCAACACGCGGCAGACCCTGAGTAATATCCTCCGTGCTCGCTATACCTCCGGTATGGAAAGTACGCATCGTAAGCTGCGTGCCCGGTTCGCCTATCGACTGCGCGGCGACTATTCCCACCGCCTCACCGATATTGACCGGCTTGCTTGTGGCAAGGTTTCTGCCGTAGCACTTTCTGCACACACCATGATGGCTGTGGCAGGTAAGCACCGAGCGGATTTCAATCTGAGTAATACCGGCGTCAACGATTTTTCCGGCTCCCTCCGCCGTAATCATATCCTCGCTTGACCAGATAACCTCTCCCGTCTGCGGGTCAACCGCGTCATGCAGAAGATACCTGCCCTCAAGACGCTCCTCAAGCGGCTCAAGCATATGATTTCCGTCCTTAATGTCCGAAATCATCAGACCTTCCTCGGTTCCGCAGTCGTCCTCGCGGACTATAACATCCTGCGCGACGTCAACAAGGCGGCGTGTAAGATAACCCGAGTCTGCAGTACGCAGCGCGGTATCGGCAAGTCCCTTTCTGGCGCCGCGGGAGGAAATAAAGTATTCAAGAACATTAAGACCCTCGCGGTAATTCGAGCGTATCGGAACCTCTATTACCTTACCCGCTGTATTAGCGATAAGTCCGCGCATTCCGGCGAGCTGCCTTATCTGGCTCATTGAGCCGCGCGCGCCTGAATCCGCCATCATAAATATCGGATTGAATTCATCAAGATTGCCTTTAAGAGCGTCGGCAACATCTTCGGTAGCTTTATTCCAAATTTCAATAACGTGACGGCTGCGCTCCTCGTCACTGATAAGACCGCGGCGGTAGTCGCGCGTCACATGGTCTATAAGATTTTCAGCTTCGGCAAGAATCTCCTTTTTGGCAGGAGGAATCACTGCGTCGATAACGGCTACGGTAATAGCTCCCTTTGTAGAATACTTAAAGCCGGTCGCCTTGATGTTGTCAAGCACTATAGAAGACTCACTGGTACCGTGTATGGTTATGCAGCGGTCAATAATTTTACCAAGCTGATTTTTGCCGACCTTATTCTGAATAATATCGTCATTGCTTTCAATAATGCCCGACGACGGATTCTTTACCGTAAAGCTCCACTCAAGGTCAAGCTTATGCGCAGGATCGCTCCTGTCCACAAAGCCTAAGTCCTGCGGTATAGACTCATTGAAAATAATGAAACCGACAGTACACCATACAAGAGCGCTCTCTCCGTTTTCGCCGGTCATGCGCACCCTAATCGGCGCGTGAAGACCCACAACACCATCGCTGTAAGCCATTATAGCCTCGTTCTTGTCTCTGAACACCTTGTTTGCACCCTTTTCATCGGACTTTACAAGGGTCAGGTAATATGAACCGAGCACCATATCCTGCGTAGGAACGGTTACAGGCTTACCGTCGGACGGCTTGAGAAGATTATTGGCGGCAAGCATGAGGAAGCGCGCCTCAGCCTGCGCCTCAGCGGAAAGCGGAACATGGACCGCCATCTGGTCGCCGTCAAAGTCGGCGTTGTAGGCGGTGCAGACCAGCGGATGAAGCTTTAATGCCTTGCCCTCTACAAGCACCGGCTCAAACGCCTGAATACCGAGTCTGTGAAGCGTAGGCGCGCGGTTAAGCAGCACCGGATGCTCCTTTATCACCATTTCCAGCGCATCCCATATCTCGTCGGAGGCGCGCTCCACCATTTTGCGCGCAGACTTTATATTAGTGACCGCCTTTGTCTCAACAAGGCGTTTCATAACAAAGGGCTTGAAAAGCTCAAGCGCCATCTCCTTGGGCAGACCGCACTGGTACATTTTAAGCTCAGGTCCAACTACGATAACTGAACGTCCCGAATAATCGACGCGCTTTCCGAGCAGGTTCTGACGGAAACGTCCCTGCTTGCCCTTCAGCATATCAGAAAGCGATTTAAGCGCCCGGTTATTCGGTCCCGTAACCGGCTTGCCGCGGCGGCCGTTGTCTATAAGGGCGTCCACCGCCTCCTGAAGCATACGCTTTTCGTTGCGCACTATTATATCGGGCGCGCGCAGCTCAAGCAGCCTTTTTAAACGGTTGTTCCGGTTTATAACACGCCTGTAAAGGTCATTAAGATCACTTGTGGCAAACCGTCCGCCGTCAAGCTGCACCATAGGACGGAGATCCGGCGGTATCACCGGAATAACGTCAAGAATCATCCATTCCGGACGATTGCCCGACTGTCTGAACGCCTCAAGCACCTCAAGGCGCTTGAGAAGGCGGACGCTCTTCTGACCCGTGGCACCCTCAAGCTCATTTCTCAGCTCCTCGCAGGATTTATCAAGGTCTATTTCACAGAGGAGCTTTTTTATAGCCTCCGCGCCCATACCCGCTTCAAAATCATCCTCATATTTCTCGCGCATATCACGGTACTGCTTTTCATTGAGCAGCTGCTTTTTCTCAAGCGGAGTAGTACCCGGGTCGGTGACTATATACTGTGAAAAATACAGCACCTGCTCAAGTGCCTTGGGGGTTATATCAAGCACAAGACCCATACGCGACGGAATTGTCTTGAAGTACCATATATGAGACACCGGAGCAGCAAGCTCAATAGAGCCCATGCGCTCGCGGCGCACCTTCGCTCTTGTAACCTCAACGCCGCAGCGCTCGCATATCTTGCCCTTATAGCGTATGCGCTTATACTTTCCGCAATGACATTCCCAGTCCTTCTGCGGACCGAAGATGCGTTCGCAGAAAAGACCGCCCTGCTCCGGCTTCAAGGTACGGTAGTTTATGGTCTCTGGCTTTGTAACCTCGCCGTGCGACCAGCTTCTTATCTGTTCGGGAGACGCAAGTCCGATTTTTATTGATTCAAATTCAATTTCTGCCATATCCGCCCTCCGTTACATTTCTTCATCAAATTCGTCTTCGTCCGGGATAAAATCTTCCTCTTCATCGTCGGTGACGGCGTCGCCGTTTTCATCCTCAAGACCGAAGCCGGTCAGATCGTCGGCAACCGTATCGTTTTCAAACGGCAAATCATCGGGTATGCCGGGTGAGCCGAGACCTATATCGTCGTCGTCGTCAAAGCTCTGCTTCAGATCGATTTCATTCTCATACTTATCAAGCACCTTAACGTCGAGACCCAACGACTGCAGCTCCTTAATAAGAACCTTAAAGGATTCGGGAACACCGGGCTTTGGAATATTCTGACCCTTTACAATGGATTCATAGGTTTTCACACGGCCGACTACGTCGTCGGATTTAACGGTAAGAATTTCCTGAAGCGTATAAGCGGCGCCGTAGGCTTCAAGCGCCCAAACCTCCATCTCACCGAAGCGCTGACCGCCGAACTGGGCTTTACCGCCGAGCGGCTGCTGGGTGACAAGCGAATACGGACCGGTCGAGCGGGCGTGAATCTTATCGTCAACCAGGTGGTGAAGCTTAAGGTAGTACATATATCCTACCGTTACCGGATTGTCAAACGGCTCGCCGGTGCGGCCGTCGTAAAGCTGGGTTTTGGCGTCGTTCGTGAGCGGGATTCTTGAAAAATCAAGTCTGGCGGAATTTTTATCCCCGTAACCGTCCGACTTTGTCGCTTCCTCAGCCATAGCAAAGCAATTTCTTATATCGTCCTCATGGGCGCCGTCAAATACGGGCGTACAAATGTTCCAGCCAAGCGCCCTTGCAGCATAGCCCAGATGCACCTCAAGCACCTGACCGATATTCATACGCGACGGAACGCCCAGGGGGTTCAGCACTATGTCAAGCGGCGTGCCGTCCGGCAAAAAGGGCATATCCTCGCTTGGAAGTATGCGGGAAACAACGCCCTTGTTTCCGTGCCGTCCCGCCATCTTGTCGCCGACAGAAATCTTACGCTTCTGCGCGATATAGCAGCGAACCACAACGTTTACACCAGGACTCAATTCGGAGGAATTTTCCCTTGTAAACACCTTTACATCAACAATTGTACCGTATTCGCCATGCGGAACGCGCAGGGAGGTATCCCTGACCTCGCGCGCCTTTTCTCCGAATATCGCGCGCAGCAGACGCTCCTCGGCTGTAAGCTCGGTCTCTCCCTTGGGGGTAACCTTGCCAACAAGTATATCGCCGGCAGAAACCTCGGCGCCTATGCGGATAATTCCGCGCTCGTCCAGGTCCTTAAGCGCGTCCTCTCCGACATTGGGAATATCCCTTGTGATTTCCTCGGGACCGAGCTTGGTGTCTCTCGCCTCAAGCTCGTATTCCTCAATATGGATAGAGGTGTAAACATCGTCGCGGACAAGACGCTCGTTTATAAGAACGGCGTCCTCGTAATTATAGCCCTCCCAGGTCATAAACCCGACAAGAGCGTTTCTTCCCAGCGAAATCTCGCCTCCGCTTGTAGCGGGACCGTCGGCTATAACCTCTTTTTCCTCGACCTGCTGACCGACCGAAACAATCGGATGCTGGTTTATGCAGGTTCCGTGATTGGAGCGCAGGAACTTTATAAGCTTATATTCGTCAATCTCACCGTTTTGGGCGCGAATCTTTATGGAATCCGCGCTTACATAGGTGACCTCGCCCGCCCGTTTGGCAAGCACCACCACACCGGAATCCACTGCCGCCTTATACTCCATACCGGTTGCGACTATCGGGTTTTCAGGACGCAGCAGCGGCACCGCCTGCTTCTGCATGTTAGAACCCATAAGAGCACGGTTGGTATCGTCGTTTTCAAGAAAGGGAATCATCGCGGTAGCGACAGACACCACCATTTTCGGCGATACGTCCATAAAATCAGCGTTGGAGGCTTCAACCTCATGGAAGCCCTCGCGGTAACGGGCGTTGACCTTTTTATTTACAAAATAGCCGTTTTCGTCAAGCGGCTCGTTGGCCTGAGCCACTACATACTCGTCCTCCTCGTCGGCAGTCATATAAACGACCTCGTCAAGCACGCGTCCGGTCTGTTTATCCACACGGCGGAATGGGGTTTCGATAAACCCGTATTTATTTATCTTGGCAAAGGTGGCAAGATAGGAAATAAGTCCTATATTCGGACCTTCCGGGGTCTCTATCGGGCACATGCGACCGTAATGGGTATAGTGAACGTCGCGCACCTCAAACGAAGCTCGGTCACGCGAAAGTCCGCCGGGACCGAGCGCAGACAGACGGCGCTTATGGGTAAGCTCCGAAAGCGGGTTTGTCTGATCCATAAACTGCGACAGCGGGGAGGAGCCGAAAAACTCCTTTATCGCCGCCACTACCGGACGTATATTTATAAGCGACTGAGGAGTAATGCTGTCCGGATCCTGCGCCTGAAGGGTCATTTTCTCGCGCACTACTCTTTCCATTCTGGAAATTCCTATGCGGAACTGATTCTGAAGAAGCTCTCCCACCGAGCGTATGCGGCGGTTGCCCAAATGATCTATATCGTCAATATTGCCCACATTATGCGGAAGCCCTATAAAATAGCTTACGGTAGCCATAATATCGTCAACGGTGATATGCTTCGGAATAAGGTCGTCGCAGTGCTCTATAATCGCTTCTTTAAGCTCTTCCTTTCCGTTCGTGCCGTCAATAAGCTCGCGAAGCGCCGCAAACGAAACCTTTTCGTTGACGCCGAGGCTGTCCAGCTCCTCAAGCTCCTCCGGTGAGAAATCGGTAAAATCCGAAAGCTCCACCATTCCGTTGGAAACAACCTTTACCTCGGATACGTTGCCCTCATTGTCCATCACGTTGATATAAGCAGAGGAAACGCCCTTTCGCTCAATAAGCTCGGCAAGCTCCTTGGTAACTGAGGTATCCGGCTCTGCGATAATCTCGCCCGTTACGGGGTCAGCAACAGGGCGCGACAAAACCGCGCCCCTGATACGGGCGCCGATAGCCAGCTTTTTATTGTATTTATAGCGTCCCACACGGGAAATATCATAGCGGTGAGGATCGAAAAAGAGCTGCTCTAAATAGCTCTGAGCGCCTTCGATAGTTACGGGCTCGCTCGGGCGAAGCTTCTTGTAAACCTCTACAAGAGCGTCTTCAACAGTCTTTGTATCATCCGCCTCAAGAGTGGCAGAAAGACGTTCGTCCTCACCGAAAAACTCCCTTATCTGCTCGCTTG
>CALWUZ010000202.1 GCA_944384845.1 uncultured Clostridia bacterium | reverse complement strand
CCTCCACCGTACGCCGCGGGATCCGTGACCTTAAAAAAGCAGGGCTTCTCGAAACCGAGCAGCGATACCGTAAGAAAGGCGGTAAAAGCAGTCTGCTGTTTCGGCTGAAAGCGGAATAAAAAGACCGCTTGTAGGCGGTCAGCGTTTAATCACAGCTATTACAATTCGTTCAAGACCGTGTTTTTCTATATATCGTAGCGCAGCGTATAAATCTCCGAACGAGAGTGCTTTGTTGAAATATTCCGTGTAGTCCTGCGGCGTTTTCAAAAGCGGATATCTGTCACCGGCATTAACGGCTATGTAGTATTTTATGTTTTCCATCTTCATCCCTCCGAAATCGCACAAGGTTTATTATATCGGCAGTGGGATGTTTTTTCAAGAGGTTTTTCCGCCAAGGGGCAACTGCGCCATTGGGGAGAGGAGGAGCAACAGAGCAGATGAGCTTTTGCCGTTTTACGGAAAAACGAATAATGCGGAGTTTGCGACGACGATGTGACAGGTGCCACCTGTCATGATGATAGGAGAAAGTGAACTACCCAACTGAAAAATAATTACAGTGGAGAAAATATTAACTGTATGAAAAAAATTTAATATTTGAATGTTTTTAAATACTGTGAAGGTGTATCCAAAAACAAAACAGTAGGAGCAAACGAAAAGCCGTTTACGGATGTTTCGGAAATAGTTATATGCAATCTTGAAACCGGCGCTCAAGAGGTTGTTTGCGACGATCTTATGTGCTTTGAGGATTATTTGGTTTTCGGTAAGTTTATTTTCTATTCAACCGGGTTGGAGCTTAAAAGAATAAATATTGAAAACAAGGCCGTTGACATTCTTTGCCGTGCGCCCGAGTTTGAACGGATACAGAGCGAGGAAAAATCTTGGGATCTGCCTTTGTTAAGGAATCCCTGTATAACCGCAGACGGTAAATACATTTCAATGTTTGCCTATAACGGCAGGAAAAATGAGTTTGGCAGAATTATAAGGTTTGTTGAAATGTTCAGATATTCAATCAATGAAGGAAAACTTGTAAAGGTTTTTGAAAAAGCATTTAAAGAACCGTTTTGGGATGCAGGGCATGTTATGATATCGCCGACCGATTGCAATAAACTGTTTTATTGTCATGAGGGTAATTCCCATTATGTTACTAACAGACTGTGGATGTACGATATTGGTAAGCAAACGGATAAGAATATTGCAAAGCAGGATATGGATGAAAACGGTTGCTTAACAGAGTGTTTCGGTCACGAAATATGGGCTCCTGACGGAAAAGGATTGTATTTTGTAAAGTATTCCGATTCCCCGAAAAAACCGACCGGTTTATGTTATGTTTCATTGGATGATCCGAATGCTAAGATTTTGTATTCAAAGTACAGGTATTGGCATGTTTCGGTTTCGGACAACGGAAGATTTTTACTCTCGGATACGCAGTCGGATAATTTTATACAACGAGTGCTGCTGGTAAAGCGCTTTGTCAAATAATTGACCCGACACTTTATACGAGCGGATATTATATTGCGTCCGGTTTGGTGACCGATTTATCAAAGGTATCCTCAATGGATATGTCTAAAGATTATATGAGACGCTTTGGCGTTGCCGGTGCAATGCGTTTCGGAAACGGAACATATGCTGTTTGCACGGAGGGCTATGACCGTGTATATATGGTTGCGTTTAATAAGCGCATTTTAAAGGAAATGGGATATGCCGAGGATTACATCTATAAGCTTGTAGATGCAGGAAATTGGACTATTGATGAATATAACAAGCTTTCCAAGGCAGCGGTAAAGGATCTTGACGGAAAACCGAGAATGTCTGACGCAGATCAGTACGGACAGGTTATGATTTACCATGAAACAGGCATATCTGCTGCGCTGTTCGCCAATGTCGGAACATCAATGATAAAGATAGATTCTAACGATAAACTCACCTATAACATGAACGATCCTCTTATTGTAAACACAGTTACATCAATAGGGGAAATTGCGAGAAACGGTTCACGCTATGTTAATGATGAGTGGCGTTCAAGAGTTGCGTTTTTTGCTTCCGGCAAAGCATTGTTTATGTGGGCTTCTATAACAAACATACCGTCAATTGTCAATACTGCCGAAAACAACGGCGAAAAGTGCTTTAAAAACGAAATCGTTTTAAGCTGTCCGCCTCATGAGAGCGTTTCTTATGAAATCGGGGAAAAATTCCCCGAAAAAACCGTTCTCGGCGCTTTTTTGAATCTTAGCTTTGAAAACGAACTTAATGAAGAGGTTTATTTATGTCAATTACCGATAAAAGCCGAAATTGAGACAAAAACAGAAATAAAAAAGAGCGCACTGATTGTAAAAGAGGATTTTTGTTTTACCGCAAAAGGCGAAAACGCGGTTTTTAAAGTTTCAAAACAAACAGGCGAGCTTATTTCGGTAGATTATTCGGGTGAAATATAGTGATGATCCTTTCGGATTTCCCGTTGCGCTGATTTGTGCATTACTGTTCTTAGCTAATAATATCACAGATTAAATTTTCACCATTCTTCCAGAACTCCTTTGGTAATAGCTATCCCCATGTGATACTCTTAAGTTTTTCCGCAAGAACACTTGTATCCGGTAACTCAGATACACCCATCACCTGCGTTAGATCAAATACTCTTGATCCCATTGGCGCACGAGGTGTTGTTTTTCTGAAATCTGTTTCATAGAATTTATCGACAAAGAAAAACCTTGTTTTGGTTAGGGAGTACCCGTAGTTTTTACCATCTTCAATTGCAATGGCGATGTCTCTTTTTTTGTTATCGTCTATTTCGCCTTTTTCGACCGAATAGGTTATCTCACCGTCTTCTTCTAATACAGCAGTAATTATATCAGTAATTCTTCCGATTGCTCTTACACTTTTCTCTTTATACAATCCGAGATAGTCATGCGCTCTGAATCCACGATCGATATCATCATAATAAAGTTTTTGCCTTATATTGAAATCAAAAGTTGTTCCCGCAAGCTGAACACGCATCCATTTCCACGAATCCGGCACGAGAATTAAACTATCATTATAACAGTAATTCAGATAGTCATCTAAGACATCTTGCATCTCATAGTCACGGTCGTCAATAACACCCTGAACTGCTTCGGCAAGTAATTCGAAAGTTGTGTTAATATGAATGACGGGGTAATCGTGATTTTCATTATATTCTCGCAACTGTTCTTCGAACTTTGCTTTTTTATCCTTTGCCATTAACTCCGGAGCAATAGTTATAAGTACTTTGTTTCTTTCTTCTTTGAAAGACTTCAAATGTCGCAACAGCTGATCCGAATGAAACCAGTCTGACATCTTGGTTTCGACAACGATTTTAAATCCTTCCTGAGTAATTGTAGCATCCGGAACGCTTTCTTCGCTCTTTTCCTGTAAAGTAAAAACGATTTCGGGCTCGAATCTATCAGAAAAATATTCGGATTTCAGAAATCTGAAGAATTTATCCGATGAATACGAGTAAAGCCTCGATAAAAGCAGCATTGTATTCGCCGTTGTTACATTTTCCTTTGAATGATATCTTTGAAAGTAATGTATTTTCATTGTATATGCCTCTTTCACTCAATACAGTTTTTCGCTGCATCAATCATCTTATGCAAGAAAAATATGTAATTAACGTTTGGAATATAAACGGCACATTTGGTAGAAGCAAGAGCCATATCAAATATAAAATAACAGATAATACCGTTTTTCTCACCTAATATACCGCCTGCTTCAGGAGGAACAGTACTGCAATTCAATATATCGAAGTATAAATTTGAGTATATTCATATTAAAAATCAGTTAAAAATCAGTCTTTAAAATTAAATATATCTTTGTGCTTTTCTTTGAATATATCAAAGACAGTATTTACTATATTTTCATTTTCAACGCTTATATAACTTTCTTCATCAGTTGAACTTTATGCTTGATATTCTTGAAAAAGAGGAACAAACGGTTGAAGTTGATGATGACCACGCATATGAGATCAAGGAGTATTTGTCTTTGCTTGACTTGCTTATGGAAATTGACCGGCTCCATTTTACGAATGTAAGTGATGCCGGCAAAAAGACCGTTATTACTCAGCCCGGACTGCGATATGCGCAAACGGAAGCCCTTGTAAATTCTTTGCTGCTTGACGAAAAGTTTAATTTGCTTTCTATTGTAGAACGCAATCGCGTTCTCGAGCGTGTTATGAGCACAATCAAAGGGCGAATGATGGAGGATATTGTATTGCTTGAAACAAAGCTTGCAAATCTCGATAAGCAGGTTTTTCAGCTTCAATTTGCCGTAGGCGAATTTGATATGGTTATTCACGATCCGAAAGCATTAACCTGTGAAATCTTTGAAATCAAGTACAGCGAAAAGGTTGTACCCGAACAGTACAGACATCTTGTAAACGGTGAAAAGTGTGCTGAAACCGAGCACCGTTTCGGTACAATTACGAATAAGGCTGTAATATACAGAGGAGAAAAGACTGTATCGGACGATATAAACTATTTAAATGTCGAGGAATATCTAAAATCCTTTTCAAATCAATCGTAATAAACGGAGGATAAAATGGGCAGAAGTTATTTGCATTTGAGCCGGGAACAGCGGCAGGTCATTGCAGATTCCCTTGCAATAGGAAAGTCGGCGAAAGACATTGCTGTCACTCTCGGCCTTCACATTTCAACCGTTTATCGAGAAATAGAATGAGGAAAGAACCCTGATACGAATAAATACGAACCGGAGTTCTCGGAAAACAAAAACCAAAGCAATCTTGCCGATAAAGGCAAATCTCCTCGTTTGGAAGAAAACAAAGAAATGGCTTCGGTCATTTCAGAGCTTATGCTTTTATATTTTTGGTTTCTCCACACAAGACAGGGAACGGTTAGAAACCACTGAAAAAGGGGCGATTTCAACAATCTGCCGGGAAGAAAACAGTCACAACCTGACTGATCGGTAAAACAGTCAAATTTGACACCACACGAATATACTTTGCGGTTTACCACACTAAACTATAATTGGCAATGCAATATTATATAATAGTTTATTCGTTGCTGCCAGGGGAATGCTCAAATTTCCATACAACGTTAGAATGAACGCTTATATATTTACGGTAGTCGGCGGGGGAGCGGTTGTAGATGGATTTAAACTGTTTTGAAAAATTACAAATATCGTTGTAGCCCGAAAGCGTCGAAATTTGACTTATTGTTAAATCGGTTGTGGAAAGCAAATGCGCCGCGTAAAATACGCGGTATTGTTTTATGTACTGCTGCGGGGACATACTTGAGTACTTTTTGAAATCGCGGAAAAGCTGAGAAGTGCTGATATTGAAATAATCCGCCATTTTAACAATTGATATGTCCGACTGAAAATTATCCTTAATATAGGTTATCATATGCTCAAAAGAAGTATTTTTTTCGTGGTCAAGCTTAAAATCGGGATTGATAAGCGAAAAGAAACGGTATAAATACGAAATCACCGAAAAATCGTTGCCGTTTGCGGAATATATCGGCAGCAATTCATCCATCATAGCCGAAACATTTTCTTCAAGCGAAAAACTGAATATCGGGAATCGGGCGCTTAAATTGCGGAAAGAAAGAGCGGAAACCGAGTCAGTGCCGTCAAAGCCGAGCCAGCTATATGTCCACGGCTCCTCATTATCCGCGGTGTATTTCGCATGAATACCCGTCGGGATATAGAAGCCCTGACCGGCGCATATATTGTATTTTATATTATTCATTTCGAGTGTGCCTTTACCCTCGGTTACAAAATGCAAAAGATGGTGGTCGCGCGAAATCGGACCGAAATAGTGATTTGGCGCACAAACCTCATTCCCGCACTGCGTGACATGGAGGGCGGAATTAACCGAGAAATCCGGATAAATTGAATACGCGTGATGAAACAATGCCGTCACTCCTTTACAGCTGAATTGCTTTTCAGTTATATTTTAGCAGTCTTATTTTAAAAAGTCAACAGACCGGCATAAAATATGCTAAATCAGTTGAAAAAATAGAGCATTCAAAAAGGGGTAAAATTTGCGGGGGAGGGGGGGAAAATATCAGAAGGTTTGTCAAAAATGTTCCGAATTTGTTAAAATCAAGCTTTATATCCGTCGTATTTAATAAAGGGAATTTTTCTAATTGCTGTAAAATATTTATCTACTATTTGGGAAAAATATCGTAACGGCACAAACTTGCAAGATTAAGACAAATACTTGCAAGATTATATAATGGATTATTTACACAAAAAGCATTAAAATATCATCATAAAGGTTTGTAAATTATTATTCAGGGGAGGATAACCAATGCGTAAAAAAACAAGAAATATTTTAATAATCGTCATTGCGGCGGTTTTGGTGCTTGCGATTGGAGGCGGGACGACCGTTTGGTATTTTCTAAGTGATGACAATTCGATTGTCACAGAAGCAAAAAAGAAGAAAAAGAAAAAGAAGAAACCGAGCCGCACTTCCTCCAAGGAAAATCCCAATTATGACGGCGACGATTATATTTTCGATCCCGACGATTGGGATCCGGGTCTTGTTACGGATGATGAGGAAGACGAAAACAGCTCAGATGAAACGGAATCTCAGTCGCCGTATGAGGTTGATTTGGATTACGTAGAGCCGTTGCCCGCCAATCAGCGGATAGCGTTTCAGGCGTATCATTACCAAATGGACGGCTGGGACGAGGTTACAGGCGAATCGCAGTTCAAGGTATTTAATTATTATTACTGCACCGATATCATCACCTTAAAGAAAATCAAGGAAGCGGGCTGTATGGCGTGGCTCGGAATAGGAAATCCGTTCGGCGGCGATTATGAGAACACCGAAATACCCGAGCAATGGATTGAAAACAAAAAAAGTATGGTCGACGCTATCAAGGCGGCGGGACTTTGGGACGCGGTCGCGGGCTTCCACGGCGAGGAGCTTATGCTCGGAATGTCGGGCGAGCAGTTCCGCATTGTTACAAAGTATTTAAGCGATACATACCCGCGTAAAAGAATTTACTGCGTTCTGTCTTTATATGAGATAGACGGCGCCGCGCCCGACAGAACGATTGACCCGATGACCTACCGTACCTACGGCTATGTTACCGACATAGGCTACGACTGGTACGACACCAACGATTATAATAAGCACAGGGAATATGTTATGAAAATGCTGGAGGGCGTCGGCAGAAAGAACGTCCGTATCTGGCTTTTCCCGACTACATACAGGCGCTTTAATGAACGCACCGCTGAGTACTGCTGTGAAAGCCTTGATATGTGCTACAGACTGCTTATGGACTTGAAGGACGAGGGCTATATCCCCGGCGGACTTGACTGCTATACTTGGGGCACCTTCGGAGGTGAGGACGGTATGGGACGTCTGTTTGATAAGGAAATTTGGGGCGACGAATATGACCTGTTACGCGACAAAATGCGCGAGATAGGGCAGAAGATTCTAAACGATAGCTACCGTTATAAAGAAACAATGAACTAACGCGGTATTAGTTACGGCAAATCGGCGAAAGCCTTAAAAAACATTTATTAAAGGAGAATAAAAAATGAAAGCAAAAAGATTAATCAGTATACTGCTTGTCCTTGTGATTGTCGGTTCTTTCGCGTCCTGCCGCAAGAATCCGAAGTCGGACGGCGGCAGTGATTACGATTCCGATTACAGCTCGGACTGGTATGAGGAAGAGGGCGAGGGCGAGAGCGAGGGCGATGACGGAACAGACGCATCAAACACCTCGGGCGGCAGTCAGGGAGGAACCCATTCGGGTACGAACGGCGGAACAAACTCCGGCTCAAAGAACCTTGAGGGGAATACATATTTAAGCGGTTTCCCGATTGTAAAGAAAAAGGAAAGCCTTAAGATTATGGCGGTAACCCGTGCTTCGGATATCGGTGACACCAATAAATCTCAGTTCACCAAAACCTATTCCAAAATGACGAATATCGATATCAAGTTTGACCTTGTAAACGACGAATCAATGTCTCAGCGCAAGACGCTGGCTCTCCAGAGCGGCAACTTGCCCGATATATTCACCCGCGGCTGCAAGATTACCGATCAGGATGTTCAGCAGTACAGCGCCGAGGGCGTATTTGTTGAAATCACCAAGGATATGCTGAAAAAGTATGCGCCCAACATTTACAAGTTCTATAACGATTATAATCTCTGGGATTTGGTAAAGGCGACCGACGGCAAAATGTATTCCATCGCCGGCGGCACACAGGACTTTAACTATGACCAGCATTATCTCTGGATCAATAAGACATGGCTTCATAAGTTAGGTATTTCAATGCCTAAGACCATGAATGATTTTTATAATATGCTTAAAGCCTTTAAGTCTAAAGACCCCAACGGAAACGGTCAGGCTGACGAGATTCCTTATGCTACATGGTCGTCCGGCGGCTTCTTCACACAGCCGTGGGGCGTATCGGCGGGAATTTTTGTCGCTCCGAACGGCAAGGTGACCTACGGCGGCGCTACCGACAATCTTAAAAATTGCGCCACCTTCTGGAACAAGGTTTACAAAGAAAATCTTGTTGATAAGAACACAATCGACAACTGGGCGGGCGACAACGCCGCGTTCAAGACCCTTATTGCAAGCGGAAGGGTCGGCGCGTTCTTTTGGGGCTGGCCCAGTAATCTAAGCAATGAGCTTGTAAAGCAGTATGAAATCTGCCCGTGGCCGACCTCGGGTGAGGATAACGGAGAGTACTATCCTGTTTATACTAATGTTATGAACAATTTCTATCCCGATGCGTTCTTTATCACCAAGAAGTGCAAAAACGTTCCTGCGGCGCTCCGTTTCCTTGATTATCTCTACACCAACGACGGTTATATGTTAAGCTGCTACGGTACTCCGGGCTACCTTTACACAAAGGAAAACGACACTACCTACAAGTCAACGGGCAAGACCGCGTCTGCAAGCGATCTTTTAGGACCTAAATGGACAATGACGGGACGTTACTTCTTAGTCGGTGCCACATATCAGACATCGGAAAACTCTCATATCGATCAGCAGCGTAATGCGGCGGATAAGGTAATGGCAGACCGCGTTAAGAAGTATAACCAAAAAACTATGTCAAACGCCTTCCAGAGCAAAACCGAGGTTAAGAGCATTAACCAGTACCGCACCTATTTTGACAGTATGAACTCAACTTATATTGAATATGTCAAGGGCAGCAAGAGCTTGACCTCAGACTGGACTGCAATGGTAAACGAGCTTAACAAGAAGGGCTTAAGTAAGTATCTTTCTGCATGGCAGACCTATTATGACAGGGTTTCAAAATAATAGACGAGTGATTTGACAGCCATAACGCGCAGATATGTGGCGGGCGCCTGCCGCCCGAGACCTTAAATATATTACGGACGGCAATTGCTCGCCCCTTTAAGAGAGTAACACGGTTATCAAACACAGCTTATTATTTTAAATATTAAAAAAAGGAAGAATACCAATGAAAAAAACAGCATTTCTAAAGCGTCTTCTTTCCGTTGCAACCGCGTCTATGCTGCTGGCTTCGGCTTGCAGTACGCTGTTCACGGCGTCGGCTGAAACCGCGTCGGACACCGAAACGGCTATTCAAACCTATCAGCTTTTAGACACGGAAAATTACAAAGCCGGCTGGAACACCGAAGGGGTTGCGCAGAACAACCTTATGACCGATGTTGTATCGGGCAAAACGCTAAACCGTGTTTCGGCAAATTACGATCCCTCGGGCGAGGTAAGGGTCTATATCGACTGCAAAACGCCTGAGGAGGCAGGGCTTGAGCTGTCCGCCGTTCATTCTGTCGCATATTATTTCAAGAATGACGCAGGCAAGGAGCTTACCGTAAATTTCCAGAATTTTACCGATAAGCCTATTGAGGGCGGCTGGCTTACCGCTTTCGGCAGAATTATGAACTGCACGGTTTACCTTGTGCCGTCAGACGGCAACCTTGTGAAAGCTACCGCGAGCGATATCTACGGACAAGTCAAAATCCCCAAGGGCTTTGAGGGTTATGTGGTTTATGATACCGACACAAGATCACAAGAAGCATCGGGTAACGCTTACGACTACGACCTTCTGACCGGCGAGTACACCTTCAGCTCCGCAATGGCGTTCACCGTTCCCGACGGTATACTTAAGGGCGGCGATGTTTTCTATTACGGCGAGATAAGCGCAAGCACCGGCACGGCAAAGGAATTTATTTCCTCTGTCAACAGTGCGGCTGTCTATCGGTATCCGCTTGTTACGGGCGTTAGCTGGGGACTTGATAATGTCACCGTTGATGAAACCGACCCCGATAACAAGATTTTCACCGGCAATATGCCCACCGGCAGAAATGAGTCGGGATTTGATCAATTCGGATTTTTCAATAAAAACATTAAGGCAGACTACGGTACAGACCCGTCCGAAATCACGGCTTGTTCTTTCTATGTTAAAAATCCGGGCGGTCACGGCGATGTTAAGTTAAGGCTTGGCAATTACTCTAACTGGAAATTCTTTGATTGGACATGGTGGGATTATTATGATATTAATACCGGCTCCTTTACAAGAAATTACGGCGAAGTTATTACCGTACCCGAGGGCTTCGAGGGTTATGTAGTATTAGACGTAAGACAAACCGCAGAGGGCAACCCCAATTCAAAATACGCCGATATTTTTAACGGCGATACCCTTTGGTTCCATGAGGGGCAGGACGCGTCGGTCGGCGGTCTTAAAATAAGCATAGGTTCTGTTACCGCATGGACCGGCAGTTATCAGAATGTTAAACAGG